>NZ_CP053564.1:0-2500 GCF_013155125.1 Pseudonocardia broussonetiae
CCCCGCCTGACGGCGGGGGCCCACAAATCATGTTTGATGTCGGCGGCGACCTACTCTCCCACACCCTGACAGGTGCAGTACCATCGGCGCTGGAGGGCTTAGCTTCCGGGTTCGGGATGGGACCGGGCGTTCCCCCTCCGCCATAACCACCGACAACACTATCCAACTAGTGTCGTACTCGATCAAAGCGTATGCAATTAGTGGATGCGAAACACGAGACGCAGTCTCATCGAACCGATTCGCAACCCGACCACACAGTGTTTGTGTGTTCAGGGTCGCACAGTGGATGCAAACAACTCGTCATGAACAAGCCCTCGGCCTATTAGTACCAGTCAACTCCACCCGTTGCCGGGCTTCCATCTCTGGCCTATCAACCCAGTGGTCTGCTGGGGGCCTTAACCACGCAAGGTGGTGGGAGACCTCATCTTGGAACAGGCTTCCCGCTTAGATGCCTTCAGCGGTTATCCCTTCCGAACATAGCCAACCAGCCGTGCCCCTGGCGGGACAACTGGCACACCAGAGGTCCGTCCGTCCCGGTCCTCTCGTACTAGGGACAGCCTTCCTCAAGTCTCCTGCGCGCGCGGCGGATAGGGGACCGAACTGTCTCACGACGTTCTAAACCCAGCTCGCGTACCGCTTTAATGGGCGAACAGCCCAACCCTTGGGACCTACTCCAGCCCCAGGATGCGACGAGCCGACATCGAGGTGCCAAACCATGCCGTCGATATGGACTCTTGGGCAAGATCAGCCTGTTATCCCCGGGGTACCTTTTATCCGTTGAGCGACACCCCTTCCACCAGGTGGTGCCGGATCACTAGTCCCGACTTTCGTCCCTGCTCGACCTGTCGGTCTCACAGTCAAGCTCCCTTGTGCACTTACACTCAACACCTGATTGCCAACCAGGCTGAGGGGAACCTTTGGGCGCCTCCGTTACATTTTGGGAGGCAACCGCCCCCAGTTAAACTACCCACCAGGCACTGTCCCTGAACCAGATCATGGCCCGAGGTTGAGACACCCAATTCGACCAGAGTGGTATTTCAACAATGACTCCACAACCACTGGCGTGGCCGCTTCACAGTCTCCCACCTATCCTACACAAGCCGAACCGAGCACCAATACCAAGCTGTAGTAAAGGTCCCGGGGTCTTTCCGTCCTGCCGCGCGTAACGAGCATCTTTACTCGTAGTGCAATTTCGCCGAGTCTGTGGTCGAGACAGCGCCCAAGTCGTTACGCCATTCGTGCAGGTCGGAACTTACCCGACAAGGAATTTCGCTACCTTAGGATGGTTATAGTTACCACCGCCGTTTACTGGCGCTTAAATTCTCCGCTTCGCCCCGAAGGACTAACAGGTCCTCTTAACGTTCCAGCACCGGGCAGGCGTCAGTCCGTATACATCGTCTTGCGACTTCGCACGGACCTGTGTTTTTAGTAAACAGTCGCTTGGGCCTGGTCTCTGCGACCGGACACCGCTAGCCCGCAAGGAGCTTCACAGCAGCCGGTCCTCCTTCTCCCGAAGTTACGGAGGTATTTTGCCGAGTTCCTTAACCACAGTTCACTCGATCGCCTTAGTATTCTCTACCTGACCACCTGTGTCGGTTTGGGGTACGGGCCGCAACAGCACTCGCTAGAGGCTTTTCTCGGCAGCATGGGATCACTCTACTTCGCCTCAATCGGCTACGCGTCACCTCTCACCCTTGTATGACACCCGGATTTACCTGGATGTCGGGCTACAGGCTTGCACCAGTACTACCATTCACTGGCGGAGCTACCCTCCTGCGTCACCCCATCGCTTGCCTACTACCGGATCGGGTCCCACGCTCCCCTCAACAAACCAACCCAAAGGTCGGTAAGCGGGTTCGGATGGTTAGCATCACCGGCCTCAGCACGGACGCACTATCACGGGCACGGGAATATCAACCCGTTGTCCATCGACTACGCCTGTCGGCCTCGCCTTAGGTCCCGGCTCACCCTGGGCGGATTAACCTGGCCCAGGAACCCTTGGTCATTCGGCGGCAGAGGTTCTCACTCTGCATTCGCTACTCATGCCTGCATTCTCACTCGCACACCCTCCACGACTGGGTCACCCCGCCGCTTCACTGGATGCACGACGCTCCCCTACCCAACACCACGACTACACAACCAGGCCCGAAGACCAGGAAGCGGATCTCATGTGGTATTGCCACGGCTTCGGCGGTGCGCTTGAGCCCCGCTACATTGTCGGCGCAGGACCACTTGACCAGTGAGCTATTACGCACTCTTTAAAGGGTGGCTGCTTCTAAGCCAACCTCCTGGTTGTCTGGGCGATCCCACATCCTTTCCCACTTAGCGCACGCTTAGGGGCCTTAGCCGGTGATCTGGGCTGTTTCCCTCTCGACTATGAAGCTTATCCCCCACAGTCTCACTGCCGCGCTAGAAATACCGGCATTCGGAGTTTGGTTGAGTTCAGTAAGATTTTGGTCCCCCTAGCCCATCCAGTGCTCTACCTCCGGCATCCACCACG
>NZ_CP053564.1:6907500-7177725 GCF_013155125.1 Pseudonocardia broussonetiae
CGAGGAGGAGACGTGAAAGAGGTCCATGGTGAGGTCGACGGGCGCGGTGAGGTCGACGGGCGCCGTCAGGTCGAGGTGCTTTGCGAGGTCAGTGCCGGCGTCGCCGTCGTCACCCTCGCCGCGCCGCAGCGCCGCAATGCGCTGACGGTGGAGATGGCCACCGAGCTGGAGGCCGTTTTCGACGAGATCGATGCCAGGCAGGACGTCGGCGCGGTGGTGCTGCGTGGTTCGGGCGGCTCGTTCTGCGCCGGGGCGGACCTCGGGGTGCTGTCCGGCGCCGCCCAGGACCCGTTGGACGACGACGCGCAGCGACACATCGACGCCCTCTACGGATCGTTCCTGCGCGTCGGCCGCTGCCGGGCGGCGTCGATCGCCGCGGTGCGCGGGCCCGCCGTCGGCGCAGGCCTCAACCTGGTGTTGGCCACCGACCTGCGCATCGTCGCGCGAGACGCCCGGCTGATCTCAGGTTTCGGACGCATCGGCGTGCACCCCGGCGGCGGGCACTTCACGCTGCTGAGCCGGGCCGCCGGAAGGGACGCCGCCGCGGGGGTCGGGCTGTTCGGACAGGAGATCGACGGCGAGCGGGCCGCCGCCCTCGGCCTGGCATGGCAGGCTGTCGACGACACCGACGTCGAGGCGACGGCACTCCGGACCGCCGCCCGGCTCGGCGCGGACCCGGCGCTGTCCCGGCGGATGACGGCATCCTTCCGCCGCGAGGCCGGCCCGCCCGCGACGTCGTGGGACGTGGGACTGGAGGTCGAGCGCGGGCCACAGATGTGGTCGTTCCGCAGGCGGGCGAGTACCCCCACCACCTGAGGACAGCCACCGAGGCGAGAGCGACCCAAGGAGGCGTAATGATCCGACCTGTGGACTGCGACGTGCACCACGCCGTCCCGGATCTCTCGGCGCTGTTCCCGTTCCTGGCCGACCGCTGGGTGGACTACTGCGTGGAGAGCGGTGTCGACGGTTCGATCCCGCGTTCTAGCCAGTGGGTATACCGCTGTCGGCCCGGCCAGAGGCCCGGGGCGGCAGTGGCCCGCCCGGATCCGACCCGGACACGGTGCGCGCCCATGTACTCGACGGGCCCGGTGCTGGTCACGCGATCCTGAACTGTCTCTACGCGGTGCAGGCGCTGCACAACGCCGACTGGTCGACCGCACTGGCCGGTGCGCTCAACGACTGGCAGGCAGCGTGCTGGCTGGCCGCCGACCGGCGCTTCCGGGCCTCGGTCGTGGTGTCCCCGCACGATCCGCACGCGGCAGCCGACGAGGTCGAGCGGTGCGCCGCAACCTCCGGGTTCGTCCAGGTCCTGCTCCTCGGCTCGTCCCAGGCGCCGCTCGGTCAGCGGTTGCACTGGCCCATCTACGCGCCGCCGAGGCGGCCGGGCTGCCGGTGGCGATCCACCCCGGGGTCGCCGGGGCCAACCCGCTCTCACCGGTGGGTTGGTCGTCGCACTACGTCGAGGACTACGCGGGCGCGGCACTGACCCTGCAGTCGCAGCTGACGAGCCTCGTGTGCGAGGGCGTCCTCGCCGCGCACCCCGGGCTGCGGGTGGTGCTGCTCGAGAGCGGCGTCACCTGGCTGCCGTCGCTCATATGGCGGCTCGACAAGAACTGGAAAGCGCTTCGCCGGGAGGTGCCGTGGGTGGACCGGGCGCCCTCGCGGATCATCCGGGAGCATGTGCTGCTCACCGTCGCCCCCTTCGACGCCCCACCGGAGGCCACCCTGGAGTGGACGGAGCGGTTCCTGGCCCAGATGGGCGGCGCCGGGATGCTCCTGCACGCCAGCGACTACCCGCACTGGCACCACGGCGATGGACCTGCCGCCCTGTTGGGGCAGCTGTCCCCCGCCGAGCGCACGCAGGTGCTGAGCGGTAACGCGACCGATCTCTACGGGCTCGACGAGGAGGCACCGTGCGCACCCACGGCCTGATCGACTGCGACGTCCACAACGCGGTGCCGTCCGACGCCGCGCTGCTGCCCTACCTGCCGGCGCGCTGGCGCCGGCACCTCGAGCTGGTGGGGTCGCGGACCTACTCGCCGTTCGCGAAAGGCTACGCCTACCCGAAGGCCGCGAGGTTCGCGAGCAGGCACGACGCCTGGCCGCCCTCGGGCGGACCACCGGGATCGGACCTGGAGTTCATGCGCGCGCAGCTGCTGGATGCATACGGCGTCGACGTCGCAGTGCTCAACTGCCTGTACCGGGCCTCCGAGCAGCGCTACGACGCCTACGGCGCGGCGCTGGCCGCCGCGGTCCATGATTGGCAGGTCGAGCACTGGCTGGAGCGCGACCCCCGCCTGCGCGCCTCGATCACGGTGCCGTTCGAGTCGCCGGACCTCGCCGCCGCGGAGATCGACCGCGCCGCCGCCCACCCGGCTTCGTGCAGGTGCTGCTGTTCCCGCGGACCCGGCAGCCGCTGGGCACGCGGCACTACTGGCCGATCTACGAGACGGCCGCGCGGGCCGGGCTGCCGGTGGGAGTCCATGCAGCGTCCACCACCCCGGGGCCGATCACCACCGGTTGCGCGAAGAGGTCCCCGATCTGCAGCACCCGCCCTCGCACTACCTGCGGCACCGGATCCGCATCACCACCCAGCCGATGGAGGAGCCTGAGCGACCGGGCGACCTCGTCCGCTCATTCGCGACATCGGGGCCGACGTGCTCATGTTCTCCACCGACTATCCGCACTGGGACTTCGACGACCCGCACCGTGCGTTCCGCACCCGGGTTCCGGCGGACCTGCACCGGCGGATCATGCACGACAACGCCAGCGCCCAGTACCGGTTCGGGCCGTGAGCGAACCATCGGCACAGCGCGGACGGCGAGTCGCGGTCGCGACGGTCGGTGAGATCCCAGTGGGCGGCCGGAAGATCGTCGAGGTCGATGAGCGCTCGATCGGGGTGTTCCACCTCGACGACGGCTACGTCGCCCGCACCGGCCGCTCATGGGTCGACCCGGACCGCACGCGAGTGCGCAGCTACCCCGTGACTACGGACGGCGAGAGGATCGTGATCCACCTCTGACCCAGGGCCCGGAACGTCCAGGGGTGGGTCTGAGTCACCGCTGTCGGCCGCGCAGAGCGGGCGACATGGCGCCCGACCTGCTGCAGCGATGCAGAGAAGACGGGCCTGCGGCGGGGGTCGCCGCTACCCTTTTGCCGTGAGCACTTCACATCCGAGCACCGTTCCACCTGCGCTGCTGTCGCTGCGCGGGTCGTCCCGGCTCAGCTCGGTGGTGTACGACCAGATCAAGGAGCGGCTGCTCGAGGGCCGGTACAGCGGGGGCGAGCGGCTGTCCGTCGAGGCGCTCCGCAAGGAGTGGGGCATCAGCAAGCAGCCGGTGATGGAGGCGCTGCGACGGCTGTCAGGCGATGGCCTCGTCGACATCATCCCGCAAGTCGGCTGCCAGGTGACGACCTACAGCCCGCGCGAGGTCGAGGACTTCTTCGTGATGTTCGGCGGCTTCGAGGGCACCATCTCGGGCATCGCCGCGCTGCGCCGCACCGACGCCCAGCTCGCTGAGCTGGACCGGTCGTCCGAGAAGATCGGCCGACTGTGCGAAGCGATCGACCCGGTGGAGCGCTCGCACGGCTACCGGGTGCTCAACCGACGCTTCCACACCACCATCCACGCGATGGCGCACTCGCGCGTGATGGCCGAGACCAGTGCCCGGATGTGGGACCTGAGCGACTTCCTGATCAACACCACCGGCCGCCAGCAGCCGCTCAGCAGCGCGCTCGAGCAGCGGCACGACGACCACGAGCGCATCCGCGCCGCGCTGCACGCCGGCGACCATCAGGCCGCGCGCCGCGAGATGGAGCAGCACATCGTCGAGATCGTCGGTTCGGTGATCCATTTCGAGCAGCAGAGGTCCGAATCCTGACTCCAGGGGGCACGGCCCCAAGGGGTGGCAGCGAGCCCGCGCAGCCCCACGATCGTCGTGGTCGGGGGCAGCGGCCGGCACACCATCAGGTGAAGCGACTACTCACTGACCGCGACTGAGCCAAAGCGCACGGGTGGCTGCGCCGGAGCGCCGGCCCCGGTCGGCACTGATCCGCGGTACCCGCACCCGTGGCCCCCGCGGATCCCAAGACTCCACTCGCCGGTGTGGCGCCGCCGCAGCACGGCGGCAACCCCTCAGCGTGCCTCGGTGAGGAACTCGAGCACCATCGAGTTGAACGTGTCGGCCTGCTCCCACTGCGGCCAGTGGCCCGCGTCCTTGATGACCTCGAAACGGGCTGCGGGCATCCGCTCGGCCATCGCCAGCCCGGCGGCGGCCGGACCGGACGGGTCGTCGCTGGTCCAGATCACGAGCACCGGACCGGTGACCGCCGCGAGCTCGGCGTCGGTGAGAAGGTTGCGCCTGCGGATCTCGGGGTCCTGCAGGCACAGCAGGGCGCGCATCGAGGTGGCGAACCCGGGCTGGGCATAGATCGCGCGGCGGATGTCGACGAGCTCGTCAGTGACCGACGCGGGGTCGGCCATCAACCACTCCAGCCTGGTCCGGATCCGCTCCGGACTCGGGTCGTCCGCGGCGGTCTGGCTCAGGGTGCGGATGCGCTCCATCACCTCGGGGGTCGCCATCGTGCCGCCGGGCGTGTTCAACACGACCCGGCCCGTCCGCTCGGGGAACTCGGCGGCGAACTTCGCCGCGACCCAACCCCCCAGGGACTCGCCCGAGAGGTGCGCCCGTTCGACGCCGAGGGCGTCGAGAAGCCCCCGCAGGTGTGCGACGTAGTCGGGCAGCTCCAGGTCGGCGTCGGCCAAGGTGGTCCAGCCGTGACCCGGGTAGTCGTAGGCGATCACGCGAAAGTGCTGGGCGAACGCCGCGATGTTGCGGGCGTAGGCCTCCAGGTGCCCGCTGGTTCCGGCCATGAGCACCAGCGGCTCGCCCCGACCGGCCTCCAACACGCGGGTGCGCCAGTCCCCCACCACGACGTTGCGCACCGAGTACTCGGTCCCGGACATGTCCAGCCAGATACTCATTTCGTCTCCATTCGCGCAGTCGTGATGCCGAAACCGGCAATCCACTCGGGGATCGCCTCGTAGAAGGTGGACTCGACGGTGTAGGCCCCCTGCGCCGCGAGTGCGGCGTACGCGGCGATCCAGGTGCGCACCTCATGCGAGGAGTGTCCGGCCTGCTCGACGCACCACTCGTTGGTCCACGCGTCGACCCGCTCGAGCTCGCCGGAGCTGATGATGTGCAGGAACTCGGCGTCCCAGTCAGGGTTGAGCGGCCGCAGGCCGGACGTGCCCTCGACGAAGGCGCCGGCGGCCGCGATCACGCGGGACTCGCGGGCCGACCGGGCCTCCGGGGTGGGGTTGCGCCCGGCGATGAGCCCGGCCGCGACCTCGGGCGGTGCCCCGTCCAGCCGCGGGACGGGAGGGTCGTGGGACAGCCCGCCCGAGCCGACGAGCAGGACCCTGCGGTCCCACGTCGCGGCGGCCCGGCCGATCGCGTCGCCCAGCAGTCGGGCGCGGCTCGCCGGACCGAGCGGCTCGGCGACGCAGTTGACGAACACCGGCACCACCGGGACGGTGTCGATTGCACCGAAGAGCAGTTGCAGCGGCTGGCAGAAGCCGTGGTCGACGTGCATCCGCTCGGAGACGGCGACGTCCAGCCCGGCGCCGAGGACGGCACGGGCCAGCTCACGAGAGGCCTCACGATCCACCAGGAGCGGACCGGCTGGCAGCCCGTAGTCCCCCACCGAGGTGGCGGCAGTGCCGATGCAGAACGGCGGCATCATGTCGTAGAAGAAGCCGTTGTAGTGATCCGGCCCGAAGATGATCACCAGCTCCGGGTCGAGCGATCCGACGAACGCCCGAGCCGAGTCCAGGGCATCGCCGACCCGGTCCAGCACGTCCTGCGCAGGCTTCGCACGATCCATCAACGGGGAGTGCGACGCGGTCACCACAGCAAGGGACATGTCTCGTCCTTCTCTCCGTCAGGCCTGGGCCGGGTCGCCGGACCCACCGGGCTCACCGGCGAGGCCGAGAGCGCGGTCGACGAGGCGGAAGCAGTCGGTCTTGTCGTAGCCGAGGTAGTTGCCGGCCAGCACCCGCAACGGATCGCCGGCGTAGTAGCGCTCGTACTGCACCGCCCGCTGCCCGAACGCGTCACCGCACAGGTCCCACGCCAGCTTGTACAGCCGCACCCGGTCCACGGCCGGCAGCCCGTCCGCGCCGCGGTAGTACTTGGCCACGTCCGCGCCGATCGGACCGCCGAAGTCGGCCGCCGACGGCATCATCAGCAGGCCGCCCGCACCCAGGGTCTGCAGCACCTCCACCAGCTTCGGGTACTGCTGGGCCAGCAGCACCCGCAGCGTCTGCAGCGAGCCGAACCGTGGGCGGACCGCGCCCGACTCGCTCGTCTCGAACTCCGCCTCGGACGCCACGATCAACGCCCGCGCCTGCTCCACCACCGCGATGCACTCGCCGAGGCGCTGCTGCACGTGCAGGAAGCCGTCGATCTTCACCGACTGCGCCAGCTGCATCGCCACGCCCGTCACCAGCTGCAGCTTCACCAGCCCCCGCACCCCGGTCTGGTGTGCGGTGTGCTGGCGCAGGTTCGTATCGGCGTACATCGCGTTGGCGAGCTCGACGCTGCCGTGCAGGAACACCCGGTCCCACGGCACCAGCACGTCGTCGAACACGACCAGCGCATCGGCCTCCTCGAAGTGCGAGGACAACGGGTGGTCGAAGGTGCTGCGGGAGCCGTCGTCGAAGGGCTCGCGGCAGATCAGCCGCAGCCCCGGCGTGTCGATCGGGATCGCGAACGCGGCCGCGTGCTTCTCGTCCCCCGGACGCAGCCCCGGCAAGCTGTAGATGACCAGCTCATCGGCCATCGGCGCCAGCGTGGCCAGCATTCGTGCTCCCCGCACGACCAGGCCCTCGGTTGTCTCCTCCACGACCCCCATGTGCAGGAACGGGTCCTCCTGATCCGACGCGGTCTTCGACCGGTCGGTCTGCGGAGTGATCAACGCGTGGGTGAGGAACAGGTCGTTGTCGCGGACGTAGTCGTAGTACCGCACCACGTTGTCCGCATACCGCTGCCCGAGCCGCCCGAACACGTCCGCGGACTCCGCGAACGCCATCAGCGTCGTGTTCAGGAAGTCCGGCGACCGGCCCATCAGGCCCAGCGTCGCCTCCGACCACACCCGGAACGCCTCCCGACGGGCAATCAGGTCCGCCGCGGAGCGCGGTGCCACGAACGCCCGTCCGACAGGCCCGTTCGGACCCTCGGCGGTCAACACCGGTGCGAACTGCGGGTCGTGCTGCATGTCGTACAGCTGTGCCAACTGCTCGATCGGCCGGATGAACGCGCGATGACGCGTCACGTCCTCCACGCGCTCGCCGCTGATCCACACCTCCCGCGGATGCTTCTGCAGGTGCTCGACGTACTGTGCACCAGTGCGTACGGTCACGAAACTCTGCTGGCCTACTAGCGTGCTAGTCGTGTAGCTCTTCCGGCTCGACGGCCAACCGACGCCTTCCGTGACTACTGGCCTACTAGAATGCCAGTATGGCACATACAGAGTAGATGTCGACATTCGCGTGGCACCCGTTTACCGGGCGCTGTCCAGCAGATGGAACCGGCGACGGAAGTACACGGCCGGCAATTCCTCGCCGACGCGGGTGTTCTCCACCCTGCCGAGCAGGATCGTGTGGTCGCCGCCGGGATGGCGGGCGTACTTGGTGCAGTCGAGGGTGACGCAGGCGCGCGGCAGCACCGGCAGACCGCGCTCATCGGCGACGAAGCCCGCGTCGGCGAACTTGTCGGCGCCGCGGGTGGCGAACCGGAGGGCGAGTTCGGCGTGCTCCGGATGGATGACGTGCACGATCCAGCGCTGGGCGCGGCCGAAGACGGGGTGGCACTCCGCACCACCGGCCAGGCAGACCAGCACCAGCGGCGGGTCCATCGACACCGAGCAGAACGAGGTGGCCGTGAACCCCCACCAGCGGCTGTCCTCGTCGGTGGTGGTGACGATGGTGACCCCGCTGGGGAAGGAGGCCATCGCGTCGCGGAACAGCTGGGCCTGGTCGGAGGCCTGCGCCTGATCAGTCACGACGCCGACTCCGCGGGGAGATGCACGTCGGCGGTCACGACACCTCGCTCCCGCCCGCGGGGGGCTGGAGGGCCCCGCCGAGCTGGTGGTCCATCCGGATGCGTTTGGCGGTCAGGTAGGAGATGTTGTCCGGGTTCGGCGTGATCACGATGGACTCGCGGGTGGCGACGCGCACCCCGTGCCCGGCCAGGCCGCGGTACTTGGCCGGGTTGTTGGTCATCAGCCGGATCTCCCGAACGCCGAGGTCCCGCAGGATCTGGGCCCCGATGCCGTACTCGCGGCTGTCCACGGGCAGTCCCTGGGCGAGGTTTGCGTCGACGGTGTCCAGGCCCGCGTCCTGCAGGTTGTAGGCGCGCAGCTTGTGAGACAGCCCGATCCCGCGGCCCTCGTGCCCGCGCAGGTACACGACCACGCCGCGGCCGGCCTCGCCGATCCTCGTCATGGCCACCGCGAGCTGTTCGCCGCAATCGCAGCGCCGGGAGGCGAACACATCACCGGTCAGGCATTCGGAGTGCACCCTGACCAGGACCGGAGCGGACTCCGCACTGCCCGGTTCGGCACCGGCCTGGTTCACCTCGCCGAGCACGAGCGCGACGTGCTCGCAGTCGTCGGCCGGCGATCGGTAGGTGATGGCGGTGAACGGACCGTGCTCGCTCGGCACCCGCCCCGAGGCGTCGCGGCGGACCAGGGACTCGGTCCGGCGGCGGTAGCGGACGATGTCGGCCACCGCGATCGTGACCAGCCCGTGCTCGGCGGCAAACCGCGCCAACTGGGGACGTCGGGCCATGGTCCCGTCGTCGTTGGTGACCTCCGCGAGCACCCCGGCCGGATCGAGCCCGGCCAGCCGGCAGAGGTCCACGGCGCTCTCGGTGTGCCCCGCGCGGCGCAGCACCCCACCCTCACGGGCGATCAGCGGGAAGACGTGCCCGGGCCGGGTCAGGTCCTCGGGCTGCGTGCGGTCCCCGGCCAGCGCCTGCACGGTCGCTGCCCGGTCGGCGGCCGAGACACCGGTGCTGGTGCCCACCCTCAAGTCGACCGACACCGTGAACGCGGTGCCGCGAGGATCGTCGCTGTTGGTCACCATGAGCGGCAGCCGCAACTGTTCGGCGCGCTTCTCGGTGATCCCCACGCACAACAGCCCGCTGGTGTGCCGGATCATGAAGGCCATCGCCTCGGGCCTGGCCAGCTCAGCCGCCATGATGAGGTCGCCCTCGTTCTCCCGGTCCTCGTCGTCGACGACCAGGATCATCCGGCCGCGCCGCAGCTCCGCCAGAGCTGCCTCGACCGCCTGTGCCGACCGGTCGGGGCCGGTGGCGAGACCCTCGTCATAACTCATCGTTCGATGGTAGGAGCCGGTGTGAGCCGCAAGTGTCCGAGTTCCGGACACCTATCGCCCGCTCAGAAGACCGTGTCCCCAGATCGATCCCGGCAGCCTGCAACTCGCGGTACAGGGTCGAGCGCGAGATGCCGAGCAGGGCGGCCGCATACTTCTCGTCGCCCGCGATCTCGGCGAGGGCGTCGAGAATGGCGTGCACCTCGGCCCGTTCGAACCGGAACAGGGTGAGCCGCCGGCCCGGCGCACCTGCGCCATCCCTGGCGTCGTACCCTTCGGCGCAGCGGCGGGCCTTCGCAGGAGGACCGATCGGAGCTCGCGCACCTTGCCGGGTCACGACATCCGCATCAGCAGCTGCACGACCTCGGCGCAACCCCCCGCACCCCGGCAGCAGCCGGACCTGCTCGGTCTCGAGATCGGGCAGCACGGTCTCCTCCGGAGGCGCTGCAGGTGACCGTCGTACTGCAGCGCCAACCGCGGGTCACGGCAGCACCGAGGATGGCCGTCACCGTCTCGGCAGACATGAACCGTGCGAGCAGCGCGTGTTCGCGAGTGCTGCTCGAAAGCCGGCCCTCCTGACCTGCGCGTAGCTCCGGGCTCAGACTTCGGTGGCGAGCAGTTCACCGAGGTTGCGATCGATCTGCGGCATGTAGGTCGGTGCGACCCCGAAGAGGCCGAGGTGGCCCAGCACGTCCTCGATGACGCGCAGTTCGCTGCCCGCGATCTGCTCCTGCTCGGCTCTGCAGTCGCGCACCGGAAAGAACATGTCCTCGTCGATCGGCATCACGAACGTCCTGGCGGTGATTCGGCGCAGTGCGGCAGGCAGGTCGCCGCCGGTGTGACGGCTGACGTCGCCGTGCTGCCACTTCCAGGCCATGGAGAGCAGGTCGTTGGGGTCCATCACGGTGAAGTACGGCTCGAGGAATCCCTGCAGGAATGCCTCCTTCGAGTCGAAGTCGAGCGCCCGCCACACCTCCTGCTTCCAGAACTCCGTGGAGAAGCCCATGACCGCCCAGATGTGCGCGTGCCGAGTGAGCCCGTCGACGACGTCGGCGTTGGACTCGTACTCCCCGCCCGCCCAGCCGGGATCGGACCGGATCTGCTCGCTGAGCGCCTCCGTGTAGAGGAAATCGTGCGGGGTGTTCTGCGCAGTTCCGGCGATCGGCGCAGCGCGCAGCACCTTGTCGGGGAACCGCACCGCCCACTCGTAGGTCTGCTGCGCGCCCATCGACCCGCCGACGACGAGCTGCAGCAGTTCGATTCCGAAGTGCTCGCGCAGCAGCCGCTCCTGCGCCACGACATCGTCGCCGATGTGCACCTTCGGGAAGTTCGACATCGCCAGCTCGGCGTTCCGACCGTCGGCATTGTGCGGCGCGACCGACAGGCCGTTACCGATCTGGTTGATCGCCACGATGAAGTACCGCTCCGGGTTCAGCGCATGATTCGACCCGACGTAGACGTCGCGCCAGATCTGGTGCGTGCCGGAGTACCACGTGGTGATCAGGATTGCGTTGTCCTTGGCTTCGTTCAGCTCGCCCCAGGTGGTGACCGCCAGCCGACAGTCGGGGATCGAGCCGCCGTCCTCGAGGTCCAGCCGCCCGATGCTGACGATGTCGTAGTCGCCGTGGAACTCGGAGGTGTAGAACGGGTTGTCGATCATGCTGTCGCTCCCTGCCTGCTCGCGTCGAAGGTGAAGCTCAGGTTGGGCATGCACACCCGCGGCTCGCCGAGGATGTCGGCGCCCATGTACTGCGTGTCGGCGGTCTCGAACTGCGTGGGACCCGCGGACAACGAGGTCATCGCGGCCGTCGCCGAGGAGCTGACGTCGTCGTCCGCCCACACGGTCGGCCCGGGCCGGCCGGAGCCGGTCCCGGGCCGGAGCCGCCACGGTCAGGAGATGGTGAAGCCGGCGAAGTCGTTCTCCTTCGACTCGGCGAACTTCTGCCGGTACTGCGGCAGGCCCCCCGGGTAGTTCAGACTCTGCAGCGGCTTGCCTGGGATGTTCGCCCCCATGTACCAGGACTTGGCCTTGGGGAACAGGGTCGGCTCGACCAGCCCGGAGACGTGCTCGCTCCACTGCCTGTCGGCCTCGGGCGTCGACTCGATCCGCTTGCCACCGCCGGAGAGCAGGTGGTGGAGTGTTTCGACGATCATCTCGCCCTGGATCTCGGCGCAGGTCGGGCCGTTGCAGAAACCGGACGGGCTCTGCGGGCCGTAGATGAACAGCAGGTTCGGGAAGTTCGCGGTGGCGATTCCGAGGTGGGCATCCACACCGTTGCTCCACTGGTCGCGCAGCAGGGATCCGTCGGTGCCTCGGAGGTCGAGCTGGGTCAGTCCGCCCGAGACGGAGTCGAAGCCCGTCGCGAGCACGATGATGTCGAACTCGTGCTCGACACCGTCGCGGGTCTTGATGCCCTTCTCGGTGATGGCATCGATCGGGTTCGCGCTGATCTCGATGAGGTGGACGTTGTCCTGGTTGTAGGCCTCGTAGTAGTTCTGTTCCAGCGACGGCCGCTTGACCCCGAACGGGTGCAGCTGCTGGGTCGGCGCGAGCTTCTCGGCCAGTCCGGGGTCGTTGATCCGGGCACGCACCTTGTCCCGCCAGAACGCGTAGGCGTAGTCGTTCGACTCTTGCACGAACAGCGTGTCCTGGTAGGTGGCGAGCCAGAAGCGGAAGCCGCCTTTTCGCCAGAGCTCCTCGTAGCCCGCGTTGCGCTCCTCTTCGGAGATCTCGACGGCGTTCTGCGGGATGAAGTCGTAGTCGAAGCCGGCGAAGGTGTCGCCTCGGGTGTCGAAGCGGTCCGGCAGGCCCCTCTTGATTTCCGCTTGGTCGTCCGGTGCCAGCCGGCGCTGGCCCATCGGCAGCGCCAGGTTCGGTGTCCGCTGGAAAACGGTCAGGTCGACCGATTCCTTGGCGGCCTCCTGGATGACCTGCACACCGCTGGCGCCGGTGCCGATCACCGCGACCCGCTTGCCGGTGAAGTCGACGCCGTCCTGCGGCCACAGGGCGGTGTGGTGGCAGATGCCGCGGAACGAGTCGAGGCCCGGCAGCGAAGGAATGTAGGGCTTGGAGGCGAATCCCAGGCAGGGCACGAGGTATTTGCAGCGGGTCGTCGAGCCGTCGGCGGTGCGCACGACCCACTGGTTGCGCTCGGTGTCGAAGTCTGCGCCGGTGACGCGGGTGTCGAAGCGGATGTCCTTGCTGAGGCCGAGCTTGCGATCCATGTACTGGAAGTACTCCCGGACCTCGCTCCAACCCGGGTACAGCGAGCTGTACTCCCACTCCTTCCACAGATCCTTGTAGGCAAGCTGGTAGATCGGTCCCTCGGTGTCCACCCGCGCACCGGGGTAGCAGTTCCAGTACCAGATGCCGCCCATCTCCTGGCCGGCCTCATAGATCTTCACGGAGTATCCGAGGTCGCGCAGTCGGTCGAGCTGGTAGATGCCGGCGAATCCGGCTCCGATCACGAGAACGTCCAGTTCCTCGACGGCGGTGTCGGCTGTGGTGGTCATGGTGCAGGTGCTCCCTTGCATCGAGGTGGCCGTGAACTCACCGGAACGCGGCGCAATGGTGGGCGGAGGACGGTCCGGAGATGCGTTGAGATGGGTGCATCGGCCGTTCAGGGCGTGCCGGCGTGTGGGACGTCCACGGTCGTCTTGACCAGGCGTCCCAGCCGCGTGCTCGTGCGTTCGGTCTCGTCGAAGTTCGGCGCGACGCACAGGTAGAGGTCGCGGCCGTCATCGCCGCCGAGCATGCAGGCGAAGACGCCCTCGTCGCCGGTGCTGATCTCGTCGAGGATCTCTCCGCCCTCAGCGACCCGCATGCACCGCTGGTAGATGGCGTCGGCGATCCAGATCGCGCCCTCGGCGTCGAGGCAGTTGCCGTCCGGGCCGACGGACGAGGCCGCCACCAGGTCGTTGACGTTGTCGGTGTCAGGCATCGGGCCGAAGTTCGCCCAGTCCCGGCGTGGGCCGAGCGTGCCGTCGTCGTGGATGTCGAAGGCCGAGACCCGGTTGCCGAACGTCTCATCGACGATCATGGTCCTGCCGTCCGGCGTGATGACCGTGCCGTTGGGGAACATCAGGTCCTCGGCGGCGACGGTGACGGTGCCGTCCGGGTCGACGCGGGTGATGTTCGTGGTCCGGAACGGTGCTCCGCCCATCAGGTCGAACCCGAAGTCCCCCACGTAGGCGCGTCCCTGGGAGTCGACGACCATGTCGTTGATGTGACCGCCGGTCGTGGCGGACAGGTCGGCGTGCTCGACCAGGTTGCCGTTCTCCAGGCGCATGAGCTTGCGATCGCGCATGGAGACCACGAGCAGCGTGCCGTCCGGCAGCCAGCCGAGCCCGGACGGTTGCTGGGGCACGGTCGCGATGAGCTCGGTCTTGCCGTCCGGGCTGACCGCGACGACCTGGTGGGAGTAGAAGTCTGACATCCACAGCCGGCCGTCGTGCCAGCGCGGCCCTTCCAGGTAGGTGTACCCGTCGACGACGGGGGTGAGTTTCCGGTCGGTCACGGTCGACACCCTTTCCTCGAGATGGACACGGGTGGAGTCTGCGGAACCGTGACCGTGGGCAATGTCCGACTTCGCTACAGCGCGTTGACACGGTTGGCGGCGGTGTAGCGAAGTCGGACAGTGCCGAGACACTTGCCCTGCTTGACTTCGCGGTCAGCGCTCGACGTCGTCGCCCTCGTCAACGGTGAGGAGGTTCTGTGAACCGCGACCTGTGTGCCGAACGCGAGCGCATGCTCGACGGGCCCCTCACGAGCGAGGACGGCCGTCCGGCGTCGTTCCGGGACGAGATCGTCTCCTCGTGGCGCCGGTGCAAGCTCGTCGGCGTCGCCCACGCCGGAGAGGACGTCCCCTACCAGCCGAACTTCGAACGGCCAAACCGGCTGCTCCGGGCCGCGGGTCCAGTGATCGACAGGCTGGCCGAACAACTCCTGGGCAGCCCGGTCTCGATCCTGCTCGCCGACTCCGAGGCCCAGATCATCGACCGGCGCCCGGGCAGCCCGAAGCTTGCTCAGGCGCTGGACAGGGCCATGGTCGCACCGGGATTTCACTACGCCGAGGAGTACACCGGCACCAACGGGGTTGGCAGCGCCCTGGAGGAGCGCCGACCTTTCGTCGTGTCCGGACCGGAGCACTTCCGGGACAACCTGCAGCAGTTCACCTGCATCGGTTCCCCGTTGCGGCACCCCATCACCGGGTCGACCGAAGGCGTCCTCGACGTCACCTGTCGGGTCGACGAGACCCAGGAGCTGTTGAAGCCGCTGGTGCTCGCCGCCGTCCGGGAGATCGAGTCCCGGATCTACGCCGACGCGTCGCGTCGCGAGCAGATGCTGCTCGACCACTTCCTGCGCGCCGGCCGCCGGTCGAGCACGGCGGTGGTGACCCTCAACGAGGACGTGGTCATCGCGAACACCGCCGCGTCCGGTCTGCTTGACCTGTCCGACCAGGCCATGCTCTGGGAGTGGGCCTGCCGGCTCCTCGGCAATCGCGACGAGTGCAACGGTGAGGTCCGACTCGCGCACGACGTCGTCGTCCTGGCACGAGCGACCCGGGTCGGCGAACCCGGTGCCACGGCCGGCGTCGTCGTCGAGATGCGGCCCCGGCCCCGGGCCCCCAGCCCGCCTGCAGCTGTGGGACCGCGCACCCGGCGCGACCCGGGCGACAACGCGCACGGGCAACTCGCCGGGCGCAGCATCGCGACCGCACGCCTGCGCGAGGACGTCGACGCCGCGATCGCGGCCGGCGGGCCGTTGCTGGTCTGCGGCGAGGTGGGCACCGGGAAGCTGTTCGTCGCCACCCACCTGTATCGGCGACGGGCCGATGGCGAACCCCTCACGGTGCTCGACGCCCGGGCCTCCCACGACGATCCCGTCGCGTGGATGGGGCGGCTCACCAGCAGCGTCACCAGCGGCGCCACGGTCGTCCTGCGGCACCTCGACGAACTCGTCCCCCGTCTGGCCGCGCGCGTGGCAGGGGTTGTCGAGCAAGCAGCCCCGACTCGTCTGCTCGCCACGGCGCGCGCACGGGGCGGGCACGACGAGGCGAGCCGGGTGCTGGACCACTTCCCCATCTCGATCACCGTTGCGCCGTTGCGCTACCGCGCAGAGGACATCGCCGACCTCGTCCCCGCGCTCCTCGCCCCCGACGCCACTGGCCGACCCACCCCGCGGTTGCAGCCGGGCACGCTACGCACGCTCACATCGCTCGACTGGCCGGGCAACGTGCGCGAGCTCAGGGCCGTCCTCACCACGGCCGCGGTCCGCTCACTGGGCTCGGACATCGCCCACGAGCACCTGCCGCCCGAGTACCGTTCGCCCCGCAGCCGCTCCGGTTGCACGTCGTTGCAGAGAGCGGAACGCGACATCGTGATCGAGGCACTCGCCGAGGCACGGGGCAACAAGCAAGCCGCCGCAGAGCGGCTGGGCATCGCCCGTTCGACCCTGTACCGCAAGATGCGCCTGCTCGGGATCGACAAGAATCGACTTCCCATCAATCAATGACGACCGGGACCCAGGCGCGCCGCACCGACCCAACTCCAGGATGCCCCGTCGAGATCGAAGAGCCCGTCAACCTGGCCGCGCACCGCACTCCGACCGATGACGCCGCGACCCCGGTTGTGAGATCCAAAATCGGGCCTTTCGTGGAGTGCGTGAAATCGCACGCGATGCGGTGCCGGATCGAGCAGCACGTCGCCGGGGACGACGACGTCGTCGAAGACCACCTCGTTGACGTTGTGCCCGCCGTCGAGTATCCGGATCGGGTTGATCGTGATGCCTCGTGTCGACAGACCGAGAAGCAGCTGGGTCAATCGCTGATGCCTGCCGCGCGAGACCTCGCCCGGCGGGTCGGTACGCACCAGCGTGATCGAGTAGTGGCTGATGTGTGCGTTCGACGTCCACACCTCGGCCCCGTTGACCACCCAGTCACCGGAGGCGTTGCGGGTGGCCCTGGTACGGATCGAGGCAGGATCGGAGCCGCAGTCGGACTCACTCGTCCCGATCACGAAGAAGCACTCCCCCCGAGGCGGTGCGCGGCAGGATCGACGTGCGTTGCTCCTCGGTGCCACATCGCAGCAGATTCGGACCGGATTGCCGGTCCGCGACCCAGTGGGCCGCGTGAACCGGCACGTACTGCTCGGGCCACGTCATGCCCAGTCAGCCGCGGTCGCCGAGCATCCTGCAAACACCGGGTCAAGCCGGAGCGCCATGTGTCGACGCGGGTCGTGAAGCTTCCAGCGGCGAGCTCGGCAGCCAGGAACTCGCGCACCTCCACGTGTACCCGTTCAGCGGCCTCGGAGAGCTGCGTGGGCGCGGGCGTCAAGAGAGACGTGCTGGCCACTTCGACACACTCCCCAGCTCCCGGTTCTCCATGATGCTGACCGGGGAACCGGTGCCGGACTGGGATTCGACGAAAGATCGATCACTGCTCACGTGGCGTCTGGCGGAGCAGGTGCCCGTCCGTGCGCCTGGCGGACAACACCTGCGCTCGGCGGCGCGACCCGCGAATCGAGGCCTCCCGACGGCGCGCCGACGTTCTGCCGAACACGACGGACGACCTCGGTCGGGTCGACGAACGGCGACGGCCCCGGCCAGACCCGCTCCGTGATGCGCACCTCCACGACCCCGGGCTGCGTGATCGAACTGAGCACGGTGCGCAAGTCCTCGACGGAGCCTGCCGAGGCGCCCGCCAGCCCGTCGAGTGCGTCGCCGACCTCGGCCAGCCGCAGCGCGGGCGCGACCGGCTGACCGCCGGTGATCGTGTACGCGCCGTCGGCGAGCACCACGACGACCAGGTTCGGTGGTCGGCAGGCCGCTACCGACCAGAGCGTGCTGGCCCCCATCAGGCACTCGCCGTCACCGAGGAGGGCGACGACCTGCCGCTCCGGGACGGCCTCGGCCAGGCCGAGCGCAGCGGCCAGGGCGGAGCCCATGGCTGCACCGAAGTAGAAGTGCGGGCCGTCCTCGGTGACCAGTCTGGTGGCTGACGTGGCCGTGCCCAGGGACGGGACGATGATCGCATCAGGGAAGACGTCGGCGACCGTCCGCGTCGCCTCAACGACGTTCACGGCCACCACCGAGCTCCGGCTCGAGGAGCATCGCCGCGCACTCCTGGGCACCGAAGGCGAGCTCGAGCACACCGTCGCTCACTGTGGCGGCGTCCTCGGCCCGGTGCAGCGGGAAGCACTGGACCCCCAGCGCACCGAGCAACGACCTGGTCGCCCTGCCGATCGGCACCTGCGCCGGGTTAGCCTCCGCGAGCGTCCCACGCATGGAAACGACCAGCGGCAGTCCGAGGCGGTAGGGCACGGCGAGCGAGCCCAGCGCGTTCAGCGCGTTGCCGACGCCGGAACTCTGCATCAGCACCATCGGATACCGCCCGGCGATCCGCTGCCCGGCCGCGTAGGCAACGCACTCCTCCTCGCGAGCCAGCGACCGCAGCAGGACACCGCGTCCGGCGAGCCCGACCAGAACGCCCTCGAGCCGCGAGTCCGGCACGAAGGCGGCGACGTCCACGCCGCCTGCGACGAACCGATCCGCGATGGTGATCTGCCAGTCGAGCCCGGAGGGCACGCGTACCCCCCACGGCTCGGCGACGCCGGAAAGGGTCACGATGACAACCTCGGGACGGGCGACGCAGCCCACGGAATCGTGGTCCTGGTCGGGCCGACCAGGACCTGCTTCTTGGCGCACATCGGGCACCGTCGGTTGCTACCGCCGATGTTCTCGCCGGATACGGACCCTTCCGGATCAGCGGGAGGGAAGTATCGGCCACGGCAGCGCGGGCCGGAGGGCGGGCCATCCGGGGATATCGCCATCGGCACACGTGTTCCAGCGGCCGATCGTCCTCCCGCCGTTGGGCTGCCGGTTTCACGCGTCCGCGTCGTCGAGGCGGAAGCCGACCTTCATGGTGACCTGGTAGTGGCCGACCTGGCCGTCCTGGAGCTGGCCGCGGATCTCCGTGACGTGGAACCAGTCGAGGTTGCGCAGGGTCTTGCCGGCCCGGTCGATCCCGCTGCGAACCGCGTCGTCTATGGAGTCGGGGCTCGACCCCACGATGTCGGTGACCCGGTAGGTGTGGTTGCTCACGAGCACGTCCCTTCGTTGGTGTGTATCAGCGTCGCCGTGGAGAGCGGCGTGTCGCCCCGGCAGGCTCCGGCGCCCGCACGCAGCTCGGGCCGATGGAGGGTTACCGGGCGACGGTGTCGGCCAGGCCCACCCAGCGCCGGCCGTTCGCCTGCACCACGCGACCGAACGCCGAGCCGGGGAAGTGCCCGTCGGCGCCGATCGTCGCGGAGTCGGCCTCGAGTTCAGCGGCGATGTGGTCGCGGGTGCGCGCCGCGGTGTCCGGGTCGACGTCGAAGATGATCCTCAGATCCCCGTCGGACAGCTGCAGCGGACAGTGCATGACGTCCCCCAGGATGATCGCGCGGCTCTGACCCGACGAGACCACCGCCGAGCAGTGACCCGGTGTGTGGCCCGGACTTGCCAGCACGTTGACCCCGGGCGCGACAGTGGCGCCGTCGGACACCGACTCGATCCGGTTGAGCAGCGGCGCCAGCACCGCGTCGGGGTTCGGTCCGACCCCGGCGAGATCGGGGTCGGAGACCCCCTGCCAGAACTCGAACTCCCCGTCGCCCACGACGTGTCGGGCGTTGGGGAAGGTCAGCGTGCCGTTCTGCGCGGTCCAGCCCACATGGTCGAGGTGCATGTGGGTGTAGAAGACGACGTCGACGTCGGCGGGCTGCACGCCGGCCTGGCGCAGGCTCGACAGCAGCTTGCCCCCTCGGAACACACCGTCGACCGCGTCGAACGGGACGGTCAGGTCCCCGAAACCGAGGTCGACGATCACCTTCTGGTCACCGGTTTCGATGAGGAAACCGCCGAGGGTCAGCAGTAGGCGGCCGTCGGCGTCGAACAGTTCCCGGTGTGCCTCCCACAGCGCGTCATTGGACGCCGGAAAGACCGTGGTGGCCGAGAGCGTCGCATCGCCGTCGGGCAGGTATGTCACCTTGATGTCGCCGATGTCGATCGATTCCAGGGGTGCGGGCTGTGCGGGCATCGTCATCCTCCACTCGTGGTCGGTTGCTGCGGTGCCGCCGTGGTGCAGCGCGGCCTGCGCCACGGCGAAACCCGGCAGCCGGGCCCCCTGGCGCCGCGCCGGACGGGCGAATCGGGGTGCTCGCGCCGACACCGTGCGCGACGTGTCGGGTGCCGTCGAGCGCGGGCGCGGCCAGCTCCCGACCCGCGTGGTACCGGGATCTCCCCGGGTCCGGGCCACCGGAGGACCCAGGCCGCGCAGGGCGGGCGTGACCCCCTCCTCCTCGGACCGCCCCACGTGCGGTCGCCGCTCCCCGATCGGCTTCGGACCGTTGGAGTAGCTCGACACCGTCGGGCAGAACGCCACGTCATCTCCTCGCCGGTCCGGTCGCTACTGCCACTCGCAATGGGCCTGAACGGCAGCACCGTCGGCGGTGAGCCAGCCCTTCTTCTCCGCATAGGCCAGCATGGCGGCGAAGCGGCTGGGCCAGTCGTCGCCGACGTGGCCCCGTGCCAAGCGCCGCACGGCTTCGACAGCGACGACGGCGCTGTCCCGGTCGACCAGCGTCCCGGTGTCGCTGCTCGCGAGCGCCTCGCGCACGGCCACCTCATCCCCGCCGGTGACCGCGAGGTGGAACCGGGCGCAGTTCTCGGGCTCGGCCAGGGCCACGGTGGCCGGCCGCACTGTGGTGTCGACCAAGACGAACATCCGTCGTATCCCTTCCTACAGCGGGTCGAGGACCCGGTCAGTCGGTAGGCGGAAAAACGGCGGTCGCGGGAACGCCGACGAACGACGCTAGCGCAGCGCGATGACAGGGAGCTGTCCGAATATGCACCACGGCGCGCCGTCCGGCCCGCGTTCCGCAGCGGAAGGGCAGATCTGAACAACGGCAGAGGCCCGGTCCGAAGATCTCGAAGCGGGATGACCTGCGTGGGCGATACTGGGATCGAACCAGTGACGTCATCGGCGTGAAGCAATGATGGCGGGAGCATTTGCCACGTGGTTCGTGCTGCTCAGCGCCCTGCCGGCGTCCGTCGTCGTCCGTGCACGGCCACGTTTGCGCGGGGCTGGTAGGCCCTCAGTTCGACCCTCGCACCGAATGATCCACCAAGCGGGCAGGCCACTCTGGACTCACTCACGGTGTACGTCGCACGGACGGCGGGCGCCTCCTGAATCTCGGCTAGAACGGTGAGCACGTCGGCACCGGATGTGATGCTGGCTCCCGCCCACTCATCAGGGATCTTATGTCCCGGCTTGGGTACGTCGAGGTCGATCACCACCAGGCACCTGACCCTGGCGTTGGCTCGTCGAGCACCACGATGGGGTGAGCATGCGAGCCGCCGGGGCGGCGCCAGGAGCTGGGCGCGGGAGCCAGTAGCGGACTCGGCCCGCCCGGCCTCCGCACGAGCTGTCCAGGGAACAGACGACCGAGATCGCCCTGTTAGCCGGTTACCTCGTGGATCTGAGCGTGACCGTCGATCTGCAGATTGCTGCAGATGGTCTTTGCTCAGTGACCTACTGGTACCACTCCCTCAACCTCACAGACCGGCCGGTTCACCGGGCACCCCGCGACCTGTGGTTCCAGCACAGCCGCGGGCAGCTCGACCTAGTCGCGCTGCGCGAGAGCGCGACGAGGAACGCCATCCAACGCCTGCACACCGCCGACAACGTCGCGAAGTTCGCGTGCCAACTGTCGCCGCCCATCCACCCCGGTGAAACCGCCCTGTTCGGATACCGTTGCTCCGGGGCTGAGTTCCGTGGCGACTGGTACTGGCGTCAACAGTTTGCCCGCCACACCCAGGCCTACGTCCTGAACGTGCGCCACGCCGGCATTCACGAGGTAGCTGGCATAACGGCTATCGAGGAGCTGCCTGACGGGGCGGAGAGACTGGCACAAGAGTCTGTCATCTGGGACTACGATGGCGACGACTTGATCATGACGTTCACCCGTGAGCGTCTTGAGCCGAACCAGTACGCGACCCTGCGATGGGAGCACGTGTGACGCTGCGCGATCGGGCGGAGGCAGCGTTGCGGGCGTGGAATTCATACGAGATCGGGCGCGGCGCTCCAGCTGTCATCGACTTCGACTGCTATCCCGAAGGCGCTGATGCCCCGCGCACAGTGTCCAGCCGGCTCGACGCCCGGGCTGAACTGGTCGCGTTGCAGACGGAGGCACGGAGCGTCGGTCTCATCGAGATCGAGGACCGGCTCGGCGCGAGCGTCGCCTACCTTGACGCGCTCCTCGGCGTGCGACTTCCACTCGACGAGTACGTGCGCGCAACTCAAGGCTGCTCTGCCAACGGCTGGTCGGACGAGTACATCGAGTCGGTGCGCCTGGTCTCCGTCGCAGAACTAGATCGCCTCGACGTCGGTTGGGACGTCGATACAGCGAAGGCACTCAAGGCCACCGAGGCTCCGATTGCGGACGACGACGTGGCCGCGGTTATTCAGGCCCACGCGCGGGAGATGGAGAGCGACGTCCGCCGGCTCGCCGACACGGACGCGCCGTTTTCGGTGACCGTCGAGCATGTCGACCTCGACGTCTACTGGGCCTACTGGCTCGATGGCACCGGTTCGGACGTCCGGCTCCGCATCAACTCGCGCAACGCGAGCTTCACCGAGGTACAGGCGCGCCAGTTCGCGCTGCACGAGTTGCTCGGCCACGGGCTGCAGGGGGCAAGCTACGCGCAAAGGTGCCGGCGACAGGATGTCCCCTGGATGCGCATGACGTCCGTGCACGCTCAGCAGCAGGTCCTCTTCGAAGGGCTGGCACAGGCGTTCCCGCTGTTCGTCAGGCCGAATGACCAGCCGCTCGTTGCGCGGGTCCGCCTGGCGCATTACCTCGAGCTCGTCCGGTCAAAGCTGCACCTTGCCATCAACGGAGGCACCAGCGTGCCGGAGTGCGTGGAGATCGCCCGCGCTCATGTTCCCTTCTGGTCATCCCCGGCCATCGGCGACATGCTTTCCGACCGCGCGGTCGACCCACTGCTGCGTAGCTACCTGTGGTCGTACCCGGCTGGCATCGACTGGTTCGTTCGGCTCGCCGACACAGCGTCATCCGAAACCAGCCACCATCTTATCCGTGAGTCCTATCGCGACCCTCTGACCCCGACCGCGCTTTCGCGCATCTGGCCGGATGGGCCCCGGCCATAGCGGGCACCGTCCTGCGCTAGGGCAATTAGCTGACAACAGTTCCTCGGCCCCGGACGACTGTCACATGCCCGGAATCAACGAGGAGAGCGACGGCGCGGTGCGCAGTACCCACGGCGACGTTATGTGAAGCTGCGATGGCCTTGATGCCTGGCAGGAACTGTCCCTGTTCCAGCTCCCTCGATCCGATTTGCCGGCGAATCGCGTCGGCGATCACCTCGTAGGGATAGAGCTTGCGTTCGGTGTCGCAAACCGGAAGCTGCGGCACTGTCGGTCGCGACGGCATTCGCGCTCCCATGTGCCCGGCCGCGCGCTGATCCGACTCCGACACCCACGCCGCGTAGACCCTCAGCGTGGTTGTCCCTCCGCCGCCGTGTCCGAGCCGGCCCGCGACCGTCCTGATGTCGACGCCGGCGGCGATGAGCTCCGTCGCTGAGTAGTGCCGGAGCTTGTGGAGCGACGTCGCGATGCCGAGTCGATCGGCCAGGTCGCTGTATCGCTCGCTCACCGAGTTCGGTCGCATGAATGTCGAGTTGTCCGGCGCGAGCGAGAACAGGTAGGCATCGGCGGGGACGGGCTCGCCGAGCGCGTCGCAGCGGTCCTGCAGACGCTGACGGTGCTCCGCCAGGATGTCGACGGTCTCTTCGTCGACGGCGATGCGGCGGTGTTGGTGATCCTTGGTGTCCTTCTCCCATGTGTCCCTGTTGCGCTGGCCGATGCTCCGCGATACCGAGACCACGCCGGTCGACAGGTTCACGTCCCGCCACCGCAGCGCGCAGAGTTCGCCCCGCCGCACGCCGGTCACGATCGCGAGCCACACGAGCGTGCCCCACTCCCGATCGACCCAGGCCTCAGCCAGGATCCGCGCAGCCTCCTCGGGCGACGGCGGCCGGGGCTTGGCCTTCGGTGCAGGCGGGGTCTCGGCGAAGACGATGGGATTCGACGAGATCCAGCCCCAACGCACTGCCCGGTTCAGCGCGCCGCTGATGATGAAGTGGATCTGCCGGATCGTTGCGGCCCCGAGCGGCTGGCACTCGTGCATCCGGCAGCGCTCGTCGCACTCGTGCTCGTAGGGGGTGCGGTGATCGACATAGCGCTTGCGACCGCAGTGGTTCCGGCAGCGCCGCAGTTCCGCATGGAACGAGTCGAAGGTGCGCGCGTTCAGTGCTCCGACCTGAACAGCCCCGATCAGCGGTCTGATGTGCTTGCTGGCGTAGCCGCTGTAGGTCTCGCGGGTGCTGCGTTCCCACCTGCTCAACTCGAAGTGCTGGTCCAGCAGATGGTTCATCGTCACACCGGTTCGCGGCTGGCGCTCTTCATCGACCTGGTTCAGGAGACGGGTGCGGGCGGCCTCTGCCTGCCGCGCCGCCTTCGGCCCAGGCGGAATCAGCTCGACCAGGTTCCGCCGCCGCCCGGTGACTGCGTCCATGCCGGCGTAGACACGCACGCGGAGGCCCCCGCTCGGCAGCACGTCGATTGCGCCACGAGCGCGACGCCGCCCTGCACCGTGGGAAGCCATGGCCGGAGCGTACCTCTAGTTGGTGTCACAACTCGTGTCACGCAACCTGCACAGCCATTCGCCTCGAACCCTGTATGTACTGGTAGAGGCTGTGGGGCGGGTGGGGCTCGAACCCACGACCTGACGGATTATGAGTCCGCTGCTCTGACCAGCTGAGCTACCGCCCCTCGGGGCGCGAGGCTAGCCGATCCCGCGTCCCGATCCCCGACCCCGTGCGGCCCCCATGCCGCCCGTCGTCGCTCCCGTCCGTCAGCGCCGGACCGACCCGTTCGGGCATCGGTGTCCAGTTCGACTCCAACCGGTGGAACGCCCTTGCCACCGGACACCGCATCGGGCGATCATTTCTGAGCACCGTCCGAAGTACATCGGTCACGGAGCGTCAGTAAGCCACGACGTTCAAGGAGACGACCATGCCGGTCAACGATGATGCCAGCGGTGACTACGGGTACGACCTCGCCCACGAGATGAAGGCGATCCTCAACCTCCCGACGAGCCGCAGGCGCGCCCCCGTCTCCGGCCGGATGGCGGGTCGCGAGCTCGACCTCGACGGCGGCGACTTCGGCTACGACCAGGCGCACGAGCACTGATCCCTCTGCGGGGGCCGCTCCTCCTGGCACGATGGGTGCATGACTTCGACCCCCACGACCTCGTCGACCCGTAGCGGTCTGGACCTGCAGTGGGTCGACGCGGGCACCCGTCCGCAGGACGACCTGTTCTCGCACGTCAACGGCCGCTGGATCAGCACGCACGAGATCCCCGACGACCGCGCGCAGGACGGCGCCTTCCGCGTCCTGCGCGACAACGCGGAGGCCGACGTCCGCGCGATCGTCGAGGAGGCGGGGCCGGGTCCCGTCGCCGACCTGTACGCGTCGTTCATGGACGTCGAGCGGATCGAGGCGGCGGGCGTCGCACCGCTCACGCCCCTGCTCGACGAGGCGGCCGGCGCCCCCGACCGCGCCGCGCTGGCCGCCGTGCTGGGCCGCCGGCAGCGGGAGGGGCGGGCGGCGCTGTTCGGCGCGTTCGTCTCCACCGACGCGAAGGACTCCACGCGCTACCTGGTGCACCTGTCGCAGTCCGGCCTCGGGCTGCCCGACGAGTCGTACTACCGCGAGGAGTCCTCGGCCGGTATCCGGGAGGAGTACGTCGCCCACCTGCGTCGGCTGTGCGCGCTCGTCGGGCTCCCCGACCACGCCGACACCGTCATGGAGCTGGAGACGGCGCTGGCCGCGGAGTCGTGGGACCGCGTCACCAACCGCGACGCCGAGAAGACCTACACGCTGATGACGCTGGGCGAGCTCCGCGCGTCGGCGCCCGAGTTCGACTGGGAGCCCTTCCTCGCCGCGCTCGGGGCGCCCGACGGAGCGTTCGACGAGGTCGTCGTGCGCCAGCCGAGCTTCGTCACCGCCGCGGCCCGGCTGTGGGCCGAGCGTCCGCTGGAGCAGTGGAAGGCCTGGCTCGCGGTGCACACCGCGTCGGCCTGCGCGGGCTACCTGAACGAGGACGTCGTGCAGGAGAGCTTCGCGTTCCACGGCCGCACGCTGTCGGGCACGCCGACGCTGCGGGAGCGGTGGAAGCGCGGCGTCTCGCTCGTGGAGGACGCGCTGGGCGAGGACCTCGGCAAGCTCTACGTCGAGCGGCACTTCCCGGCGTCGTCGAAGGAGCGGATGGTCGAGCTCGTCGCGAACCTCGTCGAGGCCTACCGGCAGTCGATCTCCACGCTCGACTGGATGAGCCCCGAGACGCGGCAGCGCGCGCTCGACAAGCTGGAGCGGTTCACCCCCAAGATCGGCTACCCGGACACCTGGAAGGACTACTCCTCCCTCGTCGTGCGCGCCGACGACCTGCTCGGCAACGTCGCCCGCGCCGGCGAGTGGATGACCGACTTCCAGCTCGCGAAGATCGGGCAGCCGGTCGACCACGACGAGTGGTTCATGACGCCGCAGACGGTCAACGCCTACTACCACCCCCGGATGAACGAGATCGTCTTCCCGGCCGCGATCCTGCAGCCGCCGTTCTTCGACCCCGAGGCCGACGACGCCGCCAACTACGGCGGCATCGGTGCGGTCATCGGGCACGAGATCGGGCACGGGTTCGACGACCAGGGCAGCAAGTACGACGGCGACGGCAACATGGTCGACTGGTGGACCCCCGAGGACCGCGCGGAGTTCGACCGCCGCTCGTCGGCGCTGATCGCCCAGTACGACGCGCTGTCGCCGATCGGGCTGCCCGACCACAAGGTCAACGGCGCGCTCACCGTCGGGGAGAACATCGGCGACCTCGGCGGGTTGACGATCGCCCTCAAGGCCTACGCGATCGCCACCGCCGACCAGGAGCCGCCGGTCATCGACGGCCTCACCGGCGTGCAGCGCGTGCTGTTCGGGTGGGCGCAGGTGTGGCGGGCCGTCACGCGCGACGCGGAGGCGATCCGCCGCCTGGCGCTCGACCCGCACTCCCCGCCGGACCTGCGGTGCAACGCCGTCGTCACCAACCTCGACGCGTTCCACGAGGCGTTCGACGTGCAGGAGACCGACGCGCTGTTCACCCCGCCCGGCAAGCGCGTCCGGATCTGGTGACCCCCTCGCCGCAGACAGCCGCCGCGCCCACTCCCGGCAGCGGTCGGCGAGCTCGGGCGGGTCGAGCACCGCGAAGTCGTGCCCGAGCAGCACCACGTGCACCAGCACGTGGTCGAGGGTGGCGGCGCCGGTGCGCAGCTCGCACCGCCCGCTCCCCCGGTCCACCACCACCCCCGCCGACGCGGGGACCTGCGCGCGGACCGTCTCCGCCGGGGCGTGGACGAGGATCCGCGCCCGCTGGGCGTAGACCCGGCTGGCCACGCCCTCCTGCACGTAGGCGGCCGCGTCGGGGGCGTCTCGGGGGCGGAAGTACCAGGTCCGGGCGGCCACGTCGCTCATGCGGTCGACGCGGAAGCTGCGCCAGTCGTCGCGGTCGAGGTCGTAGGCCAGCAGGTACCAGCGCCGGTCCGACGCGACGAGCCGGTGCGGTTCGGTGCGCCGGCGGTGCAGCCCGTCGCCCGAGGGGTAGTCGAAGCCGGTCTCGACCGCGTCGCGGCAGGCGCGGGCGAGCGTCATCAGCACGTCCGGGTCGACCGGGGTGCGGCCGCCGTCGAACGACTCCACCGACCCCGACAGCGCCCGCACCTCGTGGCGCAGCCGGGTCGGCAGCACGCGGTCGAGCTTGGTGAGCGCGCGCAGCGCCGCGTCGCCCGCCCCGGCGACGGCCCCGCCCGCGCCGGCCAGCAGCGAGACCGCGGTGGCGATCGCCTCCTCGTCGTCGAGCAGCAGCGGCGGCAGGTCCCGGCCCGCGCCGAGCCGGTAGCCGCCGCCGACGCCCTGCCCGGCGTGCACCGGGTAGCCCAGCGTCCGCAGCCGCCCGACGTCGCGGCGCACCGTCCGCGGCGTGACGCCGAGCCGCCCGGCCAGCTCCGGCCCGGTCCACACCGCGCGCTGCTGCAGCAGCCCGAGCAGCGTCAGCACCCGCTCGGTCGTCCCCCGCTCCGCGTCCACGGGTCCCATCCTGCCCCGGATAGCGGACCGATCCTGTCCGCCAGGGGTGCCAGGCTGTTCCCATGGACGCCCCACCGAACTGGAACCGGATGGTGCGCGACCAGTGGGAGTTCCACTGGGAGCACCAGCTGCGCGACCGCCTCGCCGGCCTCACCGACGACGAGTACCTCTGGTCGCCCGTGCCCGACGCCTGGAGCGTGCGCCCCCGCGGCGCGTCGCCCTCGCAGTTCGGCGCGGGCGCCTTCCTCATCGACTACGCCATCCCCGAGCCGACCCCCGCCCCCTTCACGACGATCGCGTGGCGGCTGGGCCACGTCGTCGTCGGGGTGCTCGCGGTGCGCAACGCGGCGCACTTCGGCGCACCGCCCGCGTCGTACCAGGACTGGGAGTACGCGGGCGACGCCGCCACGGCGCTCGACCAGCTCCACACCCAGCTCGCCACCTGGACCGCCGGGGTGCGCGCCCTCGGCGACGACGGCCTCCTGGTGCCGCTGGGCGAGAAGGAGCCCTACCCGGAGCTGCCGATGGGCGACCTCGTCCTGCACGTCCAGCGCGAGCTGATCCACCACCTGTCCGAGGTCTGCCTGCTGCGCGACCTGCACCTCCACACCCGTCCCACGACCGGAGCCGCCCGATGAGCCGCCACGTCCAGGTCACCTTCGACGCCCACGACCCCCGCGCCCTGTCGACGTTCTGGCGCGACGTCCTCGGCTACGTCCACCCCGGCCCGCCCGGCGTCGACGTGCCCGAGGGCGCCGACCCGCTGGCCGCGTGGGACGACTTCCTCGCACGGCTCGGCGTGCCGGAGGCCGAGCGGGGGGCGAAGTCGGCCATCGAGGACCCCGACGGCCACGGCCCGCGGATCTTCTTCCAGCAGGTGCCCGAGGACAAGGTCGTGAAGAACCGCCTGCACCTCGACGTCCGCGCGGCGCCCGGGCTGAGCGGCGACGAGCGGATGGCGGCGCTGGAGGCGGAGTGCGAGCGGCTGGTCGCGCTGGGCGCCGCGCGGATCCGGCGCGACGAGCCCGAGCCGCCGATGAGCGCGGGCTTCATCGTCATGGCCGACCCCGAGGGCAACGAGTTCTGCCTGGACTGACCCCCGACGCGCGGGAGCCGGGCGACCCGTCGGGGTGCCCGGCTCCGCGGCGGACGTGCGTGGGATCAGGCGGAGGACAGGGCGTGCACGCGCTTGCGCGCGTCCTTGGCGGCACCCTCGGCCTGGAGGGCGATCTCGGCACCGACGGCGGACGCGCGGGCGGCGAGGTCGTGGCCCAGCGTGGCGGCCTGCGTGGCGACCTGGTCGAGCACGACGGGGCCGCGCTTCTCCATGTCCCGGCGCTTCTTCGCCGCCTGCTTGGCGAGCTGCTTGCGCTGCTTGGCGGTGCGCTTGAGCAGCTCGGCGCGGCGCTTCTCCCCGGCCTTCTGCAGATCGGCGCCGCGCTTCTCGGCGAGGACCTGCAGCGCCGCCCCGCGCTTCTCGGCCTTCTTCGCCGCGCGGGCGGCGCGCGCGGAGAGGTCCTGCGACAGCTCCGACGCGCGGGAGGAGGCCTCGGTGCCCGCCGCGGAGAGCTGCGTGCCGGCCTTCTGCGCGAGCGAGGAGACGGCGGCACTCGCACCCGGGGCCATGCCGACGAGACCGGCGGCGACGCCGCCGACCGCGCCCGAGGCGTCCTGCGCGACCGCGCTGACGCGCTCGCCGATGCCGGGGCCGGAGGTCTCGGTCAGCCCGGCGACCGCGGCCTGGGCGGCACGGGCGGCGCGCCGGCCCCGCCAGGCCACCGACGGCTTGCCCTCGGTGTCGGCGGAGGCGATGAGCAGGCCGCCGAGGAGACCGACGTTCTTGAGGAAGTGGATCTGCTGCTGGGCCTTCGCCTGCTCGTCCTCCTCCTCCCAGAACCGGTGGGCGGCCAGGGTGGTCGGGATGAGCGACGCGGCCAGCGCGGTGGAGGCCAGGCGCGGGAACTTGCCCAGTGCCAGCATCGAGCCGGCGACGATCTTCACGCCGGCGTCGATCTTGATGAGCATCTCGTCGTCGGGCCGCTGGTCGATCGGCGCCACCTCGACGGCCTTGTCGACCGCCGGGGAGACCGCGTCGAGGACCGGCTTGGCCACCTGGACGTGCCCCTGGGGCGCCTTGAGCGCGTTGATGCCGCCCTGGATGAACAGAGCGGCCAGCATGGGTCGAGCGACTCGTCGAAGCAGCATGTCGGGCAGTTCCCCATCCTGGGTCGGGCGAAACACCGGCGGTGCCATCATTCCGCTGTGGGAACACGACAGGCGATCGGGTTGGACGTCGGCGGCACGAAGATCGCGGGCGGGGTGGTGGACGAGCGCGGGCGCCTGCTGACGGAGCTGGTGGAGCCGACGCCGGAGGACTCCGACGCCGAGGCGGTGTCCGCGGTGCTGCTCGACCTGGTCGCGCGGCTGCGGGCCGAGCACCCGGACGTGGTGGCCGTCGGCGTCGGCGCGGCGGGGATCGTGCAGTGGCCGGAGGGCCGGATGATCTGGGCCCCGAACAACGCCTACCGCGACTGGCCGGTGCGCGAGCAGCTCGAGGCGGCCACGGGGCTCCCCGCCGTCATCGACAACGACGCGAACGTGGCCGCGCTGGCCGAGGCCCGTCTCGGCGCGCGCCCCTACCGCGAGATGGTGCTCGTGACCGTGGGCACCGGGATCGGCGGCGGGCTGGTGCTGGGCGGGCAGATCTACCGCGGCCCCACCGGCCGTGGCGCCGAGCTGGGCCACATCGTCCTCAACCCCGACGGTCCCGAGTGCGGCTGCGGCAACCACGGCTGCTTCGAGGCGTACGCGTCGGGCACCGCGCTCACGCGGATGGGCCGCGAGGCGGCCGAGGACTCCCCCGACGGCCTCATCGCGCGGCTGGGCGCCGAGGACGGCGAGGTCACCGGCAAGACCGTCACGGCCGCGGCGCTGCGGGGCGACCCGACGGCCACCGACCTGTTCGGCCGGCTCGGCCGCTGGCTGGGCGTCGGCATCGCCTCGCTCGCCAACATCTTCGAGGTCGAGGCGGTGATCGTCGGCGGCGGGCTGGTCAGCACGGGCGACCTGCTGCTGGAGCCCGCCCGCCGGGCCGCCCGCGAGTTCGCCTACGCCCCGCAGGCCCGCGAGGCCACGCCGATCCTGCCGGCCGTGTTCGGCGGCGACGCGGGGATGGTCGGCGCCGCACTCCTCGCCCTCGAGGACGCCCGGATCCCAGTAGGCTAGGTCACATGCTCGTCCTGGGACCCGTCCTGCGCCACGTCGGCGAGACCACCGCTCAGATCTGGGTGCAGACCTCAGGTCCGGCGACGGTCCGCGTGCTCGGCTGCGAGGCCCGCACCTTCGAGGTGCAGGGCCACCACTTCGCGCTCGTGGGCGTCACCGGGCTGTCACCCGACAGCCGCACCCCCTACGAGGTGCACATCGACGGGGAGCAGGTCTGGCCGCTGCCCAGCACGCCCTTCCCGGCCAGCCTCATCCGCACGCGCGGGGCGGAGTGCGACGGGTCGAACCGCATCATCTTCGGCTCGTGCCGCTACGCGAAGGTGGCCGACCCGAAGCTGTCGGCGAAGCTCGGGATCGACGCGCTGGACGCCTACGCCGCCCGGATGGTCGGGCGCGACCCCGGCGAGTGGCCCGACGCCCTGCTGCTGCTCGGCGACCAGGTCTACGCCGACGAGCTGACGCCGATGAACCGCCGCCGCATCGCGGGCCGCCGCGACCGCCATCCCGACTGGCCCGACGACGAGATCGTCGACTTCGGCGAGTACGTCGGCCTCTACCGCGACTCGTGGTCGGACCCCGAGATCCGCTGGCTGCTCTCCACCGTTCCCACGGCGATGATCTTCGACGACCACGACATCCGCGACGACTGGAACACCTCCGAGCCGTGGCGCGACGAGATGCGCGCGACGCCGTGGTGGCGCGACCGCATCCGCGGCGGCCTCGCGTCGTACTGGGTGTTCCAGCACCTGGGCAACCTCGCGCCCGACGAGCTGGAGGCCGACCGCGACTGGGAGCGCGTCCGCGCCGCCGAGGGCGACACCTGGCCGCTGCTCGTCGAGCTCGCCGACCGCGCCGACGCCGAGACCGACGGCGCGAAGGGCGTCCGCTTCAGCTTCCGCTGGGACCTGGGCCGCAGCCGGTTCGTCATGATCGACTCACGCAACGGGCGGATCCTCGAGAACGGCCAGCACCTGATGCTGGGCGACCCCGAGTTCGACTGGATCGAGGCGGCGGTGCACGCGCCCGGCACGGTCGACCACCTGGTGCTGGGCACGTCGCTGCCGTGGCTGCTGCCGCACGCGATCGGCGAGCTGCAGACCGTCAACGAGATCGCGGCGTCGAGGCCGGGGTTTCGGGGCAAGGTGGCGGAGGCCATCCGGCAGGGCGCCGACCTGGAGCACTGGGCGGCGTTCCGCGAGTCGTTCGACCGGCTCACCGCGATGATCGAGCGCGCCGCGGGCAGCGGCGTGGCCTCGGTGAACGTGCTGTCCGGCGACGTCCACCACAGCTACGCCGCCCGTGCCGAGCTCCAGTCGCAGCCGTCCGCCGCGGTGCACCAGCTCACCTGCTCGCCGGTGCACAACCACGTCGAGTGGTTCGTGAAGCCGGGGTTCCGGCTGGGCTGGTCGCGGTTCACGCGCCGGCTCACCGAGCGCTGGTCGGAGCGGGCGGGCGCGCCGCCGAAGGCGGTCGACTGGGAGCGCCTGGCCGGCCCGCTGTTCGGCAACACGATCGCCACGCTCGACATCAACGGCCGCCGCGCCGAGGTGTTCTTCGAGCAGCCGACGTCGGCGTCGGCGCTGGCCGAGCGCGCGCGCCTGGAGCTCACCTCCCCCGTCCCGGCCGAGGTCGCCCGGTGACGACGCCGGCCGCCATCGCCGGCCAGACGGTCGTGCTGCGGCCCACCACGGCCGCGCACGTGCCCCGGTTCCTGGAGGTGCTCTCGCACCCCGAGGTCGCGAAGTGGTGGGGCGGCTACGACCTGGAGCGGGTGCGCCGCGAGCTGCTGGGCCCGCAGGGCTACGCCGTGGAGCAGCACGGCGAGGTCGTCGGGCTGATCATCTACTACGAGGAGGACGACGCCGACCACCGCCACGCCGGCATCGACCTCGCCCTGCACCCCGACGCCCACGGCCAGGGCCTGGGCGCCGACGCGATGCGCACGATGGCGCGCTACCTGTTCGACGTCCGCGGGCACCACCGGATCGTCATCGACCCGGCGGCGCACAACGAGCGCGCGATCCGCAGCTACACCCGGGTCGGCTTCCGCTCGATCGGCATCATGCGGAGCTACGAGCGGCGCCTCGACGGCAGCTGGCACGACGGGCTGCTGATGGACCTGCTGCCCGACGACCTGACCTGAGACCGGGGGGCGCCCCTCAGACCACCAGCTCGGCGCACTCCCGCACGAAGTCCAGCCCGAGCTGCAGGTTCAGCGGGCCGAACACACTCAGCCCCTGCGCCCGCTCCCCCTGCTCGACGACGACGACCCGCCCGGCCCGCACGGCGGGCAGACGCGCGAACAGCGGGTCGGTGGACACGGTGCTCGGCACACCCGAGTCGCCGTAGTCGAACACGACCACGAGGTCGGCCGCGTCGAGCAGGCCGAACTGCTCGGCCGAGTACTCGACGCGCGGCGCGTCGGGCGTCGCGCCGGCGGTGAGCTCGTCGAGGGAGCCGAAGCCGGCCCGGCGCAGGAGGTCGACGACCGGGATCGCGTCGTTGCCGAAGAAGTAGAAGGCCGTGGCGTCGTACACGCCGATGACCGCCACCCGGGCGCCGGCGAGGTCGTAGCCGTCGAGCGAGGTGGCCAGGCGCTGGTCGGTCTGCGCGACGAGCGCCTCGGCGTCGTCGGACAGGTCGAGGGCCTCGCCGAGGATGCGCAGGTTGCGCCGCCAGTCGAAGCTCGCGATCTGCACGACGGGCGCGAGCGACCCGAGCCGGTCGCGCACGTCGGCCACCGCGGAGTCGCCGACGATGAGGTCGGGCGCGGCCGCCGCGATCGCCTCGACGCTCAGCTCCTCGCCGACGGACACCCGCTCGGGCTGCTCGCCGTCGAGCGCCCGCTCGTGCCACGGCCACGAGGTGGTCGTGCTGCCGGTGTACTCGGCGAAGTCGCGCAGGCCGAACTGCACCGGCACCTCGCCCAGCGCCAGCACGGCGTCGAGGTCCCAGACGTTCTGCGCGCACGCGATCCGGCGCGGCCGGGCGTCGAGCACGACGTCGGTGCCGGTGGCGTCGGTGACCGTGCGGGGGTACGCGCCGGGCGCGTCCGCGGAGGTCGCGGGCGCGGCGCCGCAGCCGGCCAGCAGGGCGGCGAGCCCGAGCGATCCGAACACGAAGTCGCGGCGGGTGGCGTCGTCGACGGGCAGGGACACGGACATGGCGCTCCTCAGGTCAGGTGAGGCTCACCTTGGCACGTCCACCCCGTTGCAGGAAAGCCACGTTCCTGCCGTCGGATTGCGTGAACGTGGCTTTCCTGCAACTCCGGGGGCCGCGTCGGGCCCGCGCCGGCGCCCCGTCAGAACCCCGTCCGCTCCAACCACGTCCCCAGCACCGCCGGATCGCCGTGCACCGCCAGCCGCCCGTCGTCGACGGGGATGCGGCGGAGGACCGCCAGCAGCAGGTCCGCCGCCGCACCGCGCACGGCGACCGTGCCCTTGCCGTGCCCGTGCTCCCAGCGGACGGTCCGCCCGTCGTCGGTCGCCACCATCCACTCCCCCGCCTCGCCGAGCCCGTCGTCGGTGGCGTGCAGGTGCAGGGTCGTGCCGGGGTCGAGCGGGCCGGGGCCCTCGCCCGCCGCCCGCGTCGCCAGCAGGTCCATCCACTCCGACACCCCGTCGGCGGCCACCTCGGGCGTCAGCCCGACGCCGGCGCCGAGCGCGAGCGCCGCGTCGGCGCCGTGGACGGTCGACTCGTGCAGCCGCCGCCGGATCCACCACGCCGCCGGGCGCGGGCCGAGGAACGTCCAGACCGGAACGTCCGGGCCGACCTCCGCCACGGCGTCGAGCAGGTCTCGGGGGCTCCCGCGCAGCCAGCCGTCGACGTCGTCGCCCGGCTTGCCGCCCACCACCTCGCGCGGGTCGGCGAACTCGCCGGTCCGGACGATCGTGGCCGCCCAGCGGTCGCCGCGGCCGACGTGGCGCACGAGCTGCTGCAGGGTCCACCCCGGGCAGGTGGGCACGGGCGTCGCGGGGTCGGCGTCCGCGACCCGCGTCGCGAGCTGGGCGTTCTGCTCCAGGAGTGCGGCGGAGTGGTCCATGGGGAGACGCTAACGCGGGGTCCGCATGGATCCGGAGGGGATCGGGTAGAGACCTGTCGTGGCTCCTGATTCACCCGACTGGACGGTTCCCGCCCCACTCCGCGCGCTGCTCTGGTGGCCCGGGGTCTCCTTCGTACTGGTGCTCGTCGCACCCCAGGCCGCGGTCGGGTCGATCGTGGTCGCCGGGTTGGCCCTGGTGGTGGCGGGTCTGCTGGCCGGGCGCCTGACGCGCGCCACCGCCGAGGGCCGGATGGTCTCCTCCGAGCAGACGGAGCTCGAACCGGCCGCGTAGGTGCAGGCGGGGTCACTCCCACGGCGCTTGTACGTCCGATAGTCGGATGTCAGACTAAATCCGTCGGCGCCGTCGGTACGAATGCCACGACGCGCCCCGCCGAGAGGAACCCTGATGGCCGACCTGCACGTGCCCGTGAACCCGGTCCGGTTCGTGACCGCCGCCAGCCTGTTCGACGGCCACGACGCCGCGATCAACATCATGCGCCGCATCCTGCAGCGGCAGGGGGCCGAGGTCGTGCACCTCGGGCACAACCGCTCGGTCGACGAGGTGGTCGCCGCGGCGATCCAGGAGGACGCCCAGGGCGTCGCCATCAGCTCGTACCAGGGCGGGCACGTCGAGTACTTCACCTACCTCGTCGAGCTGCTGCGCGAGCGCGGCGCCGGGCACGTGAAGGTCTACGGCGGGGGCGGCGGCGTCATCGTCCCCGCGGAGATCGAGCTGCTGCACAGCCGCGGCGTCGCGCGCATCTTCTCCCCCGAGGACGGCCAGAAGCTCGGCCTGCCCGGGATGATCAACCTGATGATCCGCGAGTGCGACGTCGACCTCACGGCCGCGCCCCCGGACTCGTTCGACGGGCTGCGCACCGGCGACCACACCACGCTCGCCCGCGTCCTGACCCTGGCCGAGGCCGGGAAGCTCCCCGCCGACCTCGACCTGGAGCCGCGCCGCCCCGTCCCGGTCCTGGGCATCACCGGCACCGGCGGCTCGGGCAAGTCGAGCCTGACCGACGAGATCGTGCGCCGCTTCCGCCTCGACCAGGAGGACAAGCTCCGCATCGCCGTGCTCGCCGTCGACCCGACGCGGCGCAAGGGCGGCGGCGCGCTGCTGGGCGACCGCATCCGGATGAACAGCCTCGGCGAGCAGGTCTTCTTCCGCTCGATGGCCACCCGCGGCGCCGACGCGAGCCTGCCCGAGCACCTCACCGAGGCCATCGCCGTCCTCCGCGCGGCCGAGTTCGACCTGGTGATCGTCGAGACGCCCGGCATCGGCCAGGGCGACGCCGGCATCGCCGGGCTCGTCGACCGCTCGCTGTACGTGATGACGCCGGAGTTCGGCGCCGCGTCGCAGCTGGAGAAGATCGACATGCTCGACTTCGCCGACGTCGTCGCGATCAACAAGTTCGAGCGCCGCGGCGCCGAGGACGCCCGCCGCGACGTGGGGCGCCAGCTCGTGCGCAACCGCGAGGAGTTCGGGAAGACGTGGGAGGACATGCCGGTCTACGGCACGTCCGCGGCCACGTTCAACGACGACGGCGTCACCGCGCTCTACCAGCACCTGCGCGACCTGCTCCTGGGCGAGGAGGTCCAGGGCCGGCTGCCGCGGACCGACCGCAAGACCTCGGCCGAGCACGCCGCGGTGATCCCGCCGCAGCGCACCCGCTACCTCTCCGAGATCGCCGAGACGGTGCGCGGCTACCACGCCGACACCGAGAAGGCCGTCGCCGCCGCCCGCGTCCGCCAGCACCTGCGCACCGCGCGCGAGCTGGTCGGCGAGGCCGTCGAGGAGGAGCTGGCCAAGGCCGAGAAGGCGCTGCCCGCCGACGCCGCGGAGCTGCTCGACACCTGGCGCCACGTCGTCGAGGACTACTCGGGCGACGAGATGGTCGTGAGGATCCGCGACAAGGAGCTCCGCACGCAGCTCACCCGCGAGACGCTGTCGGGCACGAAGGTCCGCCGCGTCGCGCTGCCGGCCCTCACCGAGGACGCCGACCTGCTGCGCTTCCTGCGCCGCGAGAACCTGCCCGGCCGCTTCCCGTTCACCGCGGGCGTCTTCCCGTTCAAGCGCGAGGGCGAGGACCCGGCGCGCATGTTCGCCGGTGAGGGCGACCCGTTCCGCACCAACCGGCGCTTCAAGATCCTCTCCGCCGACTCCGACGCCAAGCGCCTGTCCACGGCGTTCGACTCCGTCACCCTCTACGGCCGCGACCCCGACACCCGCCCCGACGTCTACGGCAAGGTCGGCACCTCGGGCGTCTCGATCGCCACGCTCGAGGACATGAAGGTCCTCTACGACGGCTTCGACCTCACCTCGCCCAGCACCTCGGTGTCGATGACGATCAACGGCCCGGCGCCGTCGATCCTCGCCTTCTACCTCAACACCGCGATCGACCAGACGCTGCAGCGCTTCCGCGACGAGGAGGGCCGCGAGCCCGACGAGGCCGAGCGCGAGGAGCTCACCGCGTTCACGCTCGCGAACGTCCGCGGCACGGTGCAGGCCGACATCCTCAAGGAGGACCAGGGCCAGAACACCTGCATCTTCTCCACGGAGTTCTCGCTGCGGATGATGGCCGACATCCAGTCCTGGTTCATCGAGCACAAGGTCCGCAACTTCTACTCGGTCTCGATCTCGGGCTACCACATCGCCGAGGCCGGGGCGAACCCCATCAGCCAGCTCGCGTTCACGCTCTCCAACGGCTTCACCTTCGTCGAGAGCTACCTCGCGCGCGGCATGTCGATCGACGACTTCGCCCCCAACCTGTCGTTCTTCTTCTCCAACGGCATGGACGCGGAGTACACGGTGATCGGCCGGGTCGCGCGACGGATCTGGGCCGTCGCGATGCGGGAGAAGTACGGGGCGAACGAGCGCAGCCAGAAGCTCAAGTACCACGTGCAGACCTCCGGGCGCTCGCTGCACGCGCAGGAGATGAACTTCAACGACATCCGCACCACGCTGCAGGCGCTGTGCGCGCTCTACGACAACGCGAACTCGCTGCACACCAACGCCTACGACGAGGCGGTGACGACCCCGACCGAGGAGTCGGTGCGCCGGGCGATGGCGATCCAGCTGATCATCAACCGCGAGTGGGGCCTGTCGATGAACGAGAACCCGCTGCAGGGTTCCGCGATCGTCGACGAGCTGACCGACCTCGTCGAGGAGGCCGTGCTCGCCGAGTTCGACCGCATCTCCGAGCGCGGCGGCGTGCTCGGCGCGATGGAGACCGGCTACCAGCGCGGCCGCATCCAGGACGAGTCGATGCTCTACGAGCACCGCAAGCACGACGGCACGCTGCCGCTGATCGGCGTCAACACGTTCCTCAAGCCCGACGACCCCGACGCCGGTCCCGTCGAGATCGAGCTCATGCGCGCCACGGAAGCGGAGAAGAAGAGCCAGCTCGAGCGGCTCGCCGACTTCCAGGGCCGCCACAGCACCGAGGCGCAGGAGGCGATCCGCCGCCTCCAGGACGTGGCCACGGGCGACGGCAACGTGTTCGACGAGCTCATGCGCGCCGCCCGGGTCTGCTCGCTGGGTCAGCTCACCGAGGCGTTCTTCGAGGTCGGCGGGCAGTACCGGCGCAACATGTAGGCCTCAGCCCCGCCCCGCCCGCCCCGCCCGCCCCGCCCCGCCCCGCCCCGCCCCGCCCAGTGACAGTGGAGTGGCTTTACTGTCACTGGGCGGCAGTGAAGCCACTCCACTGTCATACGAGGGGCGGAGCGACCAGCGTCGGTGATCGGCCATCTCGACACCTCGGCCGGATCCGCCCCTCGGCCACCAGGCGCTCCAGCGGTGACGGCGTGTCCACCGGCACGATGCGGGTGACCGCACGAGAGGTGCAGCCTCAGGGCGCGGGGACGTGGCGCAGGTGCACCGCCAGCACCAGTGCCGCGCCCAGCAGCGCGCTGACGTAGCCGACGAGCCCGGGCCAGCCGGCGAGGTCGAACGCGACCCCGCCGAGCAGGCCGCCGACGCTCGACCCGGCGTAGTAGGCGAACAGGTAGAGCGACGACGCCTGGCTGGGGTCGCCGCCCGGCAGCAGCACCGAGCGGCGGCCCACCCAGCTGCTGGCCACGGAGTGGGCGCCGAAGAAGCCGACCGTCAGCAGGAGCACGCCCGCCAGCACCAGCGGCAGGACGTCGGGCACCGTCACCCACGCCCCGAGCAGCGCGATCAGCACCGTGCCCCAGAGGACCTTGCGGCGACCGAAGCGGTCGCCCAGGCGCCCGGCCGTCGTCGACGCGCCGGTGCCCACGAGGTAGCCGAGGAACACCAGCCCGACCAGGGCGCCCGGCAGTGCGAACGGCGCGTCGAGCAGCCGGAAGGACAGGAAGTTGTAGACGGTGACGAACGTGCCCATCAGCGCGAACGCGATGCCGAACAGGCAGCGCAGGCCGGGGTCGCGCAGGTGCAGGCGCACCGAGCCGCCCAGGTCGCGCAGCCGGATCCGCGGCGCCCGACCCCCGACGGTCGGCGGCAGCAGCAACCGGAACGCGACCGTGCACGCCAGCGACACGACCCCGACGGCCGCCAGCCCGGCGCGCCACCCGCCGAACTCCGCGACGGTGCCGGCGATCAGCCGCCCGGACAGCCCGCCGACGGTGTTGCCCGCGATGAGCAGGCCGACCGCGCCGCCGAGCCAGCGCGGCGCCACCTCGCGCGTCACGTGCGCCATGAGCAGGGCCGGCAGGGCGGCGAGCGCGACGCCCTGCAGCGCCCGGATCCCGACCAGCACCGCGAAGGTCGGCGACAGCGGCGCGAGCAGCGCCAGCACCGCCGACGCGGCGAGCGCCCACGTCATCACCCGCGCCCGGCCCCACGACTCGGCGACGGCGGCCAGCGGCACGATCGCCAGGGCCAGGGTGCCGGTGGTGGCCGAGAGGGCCAGGCTCGACGTCGACGACGACACGCCGAACTCCGCGGCCAGCGTCGGCAGCAGCCCCTGCACGCTGTAGACCAGCACGAACGTCGCCAGGCCGCCGCACCACAGCGCCGCGCCGAGCCGGCGGTAGCCGGGCGTCCCGCGTTCGTGGCCGACAGGGGCGGCGAGGGTCGTTGTCATCGCTATCGACCCTACGTCGCGCGGGCGCCGTCAGCGGTGTGAGACGGGCCTCCCGGCGACGTGCTCGTAGGCGGCGAACTCGACGGTGCGCCGCAGCGTGAAGCCGAGGTGCTCGTAGAGCCGCAGCGCGCCGGTGTTGGCCGCGGAGGCGTGCAGGAACGGGACGTCGCCGCGCTCGCGGATCACCGCCCCGACCGCCCGCACCAGCCGCGACCCCAGCCCGCGTCCGCGCGCCTCCGGCGCCGTGCAGACCGCGCTGATCTCCGACCAGCCCGGCGGCCGCATCCGCTCCCCCGCCATCGCGACGAGCGCCCCGCCGTGCCGGATGCCGAGGTAGGTGCCCATCTCGATCGTGCGCTTGGCGAACGGGCCGGGCCGGGTGCGCTCGACGAGGTCGAGCATCTCGGGCACGTCGTCCGGGCCGAGCACGACCGCCTCCGGATCCGGGGTCACGACCATCCCGGACCCGTCGTACTGGACGCCGGGGATCAGCATCGTGCGCTCCCAGCCCGCCGGTGCCGTGCGCGGGTCGCCCGCGGTCGCGACGACGCCGAACTCCTCGGCGTCGCGCCAGCCGTCGGCGTCGTCGGGGAACACGCCCCAGACCGACATCTCCGGCGGGTAGCGCAGCGCGGAGCCGTGGCGCAGGGCGAAGGGGGCGTGCGTGCCGGTGAGCGCGGAGCGCACCGGGTCGTCGAGCGGATGCATCCCCCGATCATCGCTCAGCCCGCGGGCGGCGTCGCCGGGGTACCGGCGGCCCGGCCGGGGTGAACCCCGCTGATCAAGGGCGGATGGTCGCGGCGGGTGATCCACTGGCGACCATCTGCCCTTGATCACGACCCACAGGGCGGCGCAGGGCAACGCGGGCGGGCGGGCGAGGACCGCGGTCGGTGTCGGGCACACGTGAGCCGGGAGGCGGGTCCCGGGGACGGAGCGGGGTTAGCCTGCACCCGCTGCCTCACCCGACCGGACGGAGCGCGATGAGCGGCACGGCCTTCCCCGACGTCGACCCCACCCGGGTCACGACCACCCTCACCGACGGCGTCGCCGACGTGCGGCTCGCGCGGCCGGAGAAGCGCAACGCGCTGGACCCCGCGATGTTCGCCGCGATCGTCCGCACCGGCGAGGCCCTGCGCACGACGCCCGGCGTCCGCGCGGTCGTGCTCTCCGGCGAGGGCCCCGACTTCTGCGCGGGCCTCGACTTCGGCGCGTTCCGGGCGATGCGCAACGGGGAGCGGCTCTCGGCGTCGGTCGACCTCCCCCCGGCCGACGGGCCGGCGCGGGCCACCGGCCAGCGGGCGGCGCACGCGTGGGCGCGGATCCCGGTGCCGGTGATCGCCGCGGTGCGGGGCAACGCGCTGGGCGGCGGGCTGCAGATCGCGCTCGGCGCCGACATCCGCCTGGTCCACCCGGACGCCGTGCTGTCGGTGCTGGAGATCCAGTGGGGGCTGATCCCGGACATGACCGGCACGCAGGTGCTGCCCGAGCTGGTCGGCCGCGACGTCGCCAAGGAGCTGACGCTGACCGGACGCCGGGTGAGCGGCACCGAGGCCGTCGCGCTCGGGCTCGCCACCCGCGTCGAGGACGACCCGCTCGCCGCCGCACTGGCCATGGCCGGCGAGATCGCCGCCCTCAGCCCGCACGCCGTGCGGGCGGCCAAGCGCCTGCTCGATGCCGCCGGCCGCGTCGACCTGGAGACGGGCTTCGCCGCCGAGCAGGACGAGATCGGCGCCCTGATCGGCAGCCCGAACCAGGCCGAGGCCGTGACGGCCCGGTTCGAGCGGCGCGCGCCGGTGTTCGCCGACCCCGACCTGCGGTAGGACGTCAGGCGGCGGTGCGGGCCGCCAGCGCCTTGCCGACCTCGGACGCGCGCTCGTGGGCCTGCGCCTGCGAGGCCTCGGCCAGCGGCACGAGCTCGGCCATCGCCGGGGTGACGGGGGCGAGGGTCAGCTCGGCCTCGACGAGGGTGAGGTCGGCGCCCCAGACGTCGGCGAGGATGCGGACGAGGTACGGGGTGGCGTGGTCCCAACCCTCGCGGGGGGTGCCGGCGCCGTAGCCGCCGCCGCGGGCGATCACCAGCGTGACCGGGCGCCCGGCCAGCGGGGACGTGCCCGGGCCGAAGCGGGAGTCGGTGATCAGCAGGTCGATCCACGCCTTGAGGTGCGCCGGCACGCCGAAGTTGTAGAGCGGCGTGGCGATGACCACGACGTCGGCACCGAGCACCTCGTCGGCGAGCTGCCGGGTGAGGTCGAGCGCAGCGCGCTGCTCGTCGGAGCGCTGGTCCTCCGGGGTGAACCCGGCGAACGCGGCGACCGGCCAGACGTTCGGCAGCGGGTCCGCGACGAGGTCGCGGCGCCCGACCGTCGCGTTCGGGTGCTGCTCGAGGTAGGCGCGCTCGAGGGTGTCGGCGACCCCGCGGCTCACGGAGCCCTCGGTGCGGATGCTGCTGTCGAGGCGGAACATGCTCATCGGATTCTCCTGTGATGCGCGGTACGTGTGATGTTCTGTGTAGCAGACGATCGCTGCAACAGACAATCTGTTCCGGCGCGTCCCGGCTAGACTGCGATGGTGACCACACCCGAGCGCCCCGAGTCGGACCTCGGCTGGGCGCTGGGAACGGTGATGCGCAGCTACCTCCGCGGCATCGACGAGGTCGTCGCCGACGTGCCCGGCGGGCCCCGCGGCTACCAGGTGCTGGCCGCCGCGGGGCGCGGCGAGGCGTCCAGCCAGCTCGCCCTCGCCCAGCACCTCGGCGTCGACCGCACCGTGATGACCTACCTGCTCGACGACCTGGAGGCCGCCGGGCTCGTCGAGCGCCGGCCCGACCCGGCCGACCGCCGCGCCCGCCGCGTCGGGCTCACCCCCGACGGGAGTGCCCGGCTCTGCACGTTGGAACGCCGGCTGCGCTGCGCCGAGGAGCGGGTCCTGGCGCCGCTGGCCGAGGAGGAGCGCACCGTGCTGCGCGAGCTGCTGGCCCGCATCGCGCTCGGCGCGGCCCCGGTGAACCCCTGCCAGGTGGCCGAGGAGATGCAGGCGCAGGACGCGGCGGTCAGCGCATCCCGAGGTCGAGCTCCGCGGAGATCCGCCGCTGCACCGACGCCACGGCCCGGAACGCCTCGCGCAGCGACGCCCGCGTCACCGCGCTGAGATCGGCGGGCCGCACGAGGTCGTCGGGGTCCTCCCCGGCGCGCAGCTGGTCGACCTGGTGGGCCAGCCGCAGGCCCAGCACCAGGTGGAACGCCTCCTCCAGCGTGGCCGCGGCGGCCGCCGGGAGCGTCCCGGCGGCGGCCGCGGCGCGCAGCCGGGCCGGCGTCGACGCCCCGGTCACCCCGGCCGCCATGCCCGCCCAGCGCGCGAGGTCGACGATCGGCACGAGGCCGCCGCGCTTGAGGTCGAGGCGCCCCCGCCGCCGCCCGCTGTGCTCGACGACGAAGTCGCGCAGGAACCCGGTGGGCGGGCGGTGCGCGAGGGCGTAGCGGCCGAGCAGGCGCAGCAGGTCGGGATGGCGGCGGGCGTCGCGGAACACGTCGGGCACGGCCGGGTTCTGCCGGGCGCCCCACACCGGCCGCGCGTCGACGACGAGCGAGACCAGGATGGGCGCCTTCTCCTGCGTCGGGTCGTGCAGCCAGCTCCGCGCGGCGGCGGCCCACGCCTCGTAGGAGCGGGCGAAGAGCGGGTTGGTGGCGACGGCGCCGTTCGCGTCGGCCCGGAACCCGGCGGCGGCGAGCCCGGCCATGACCCGCGCGGCCAGGTCGCGGGCGTGCGCGGCGGCGACCGGGTCGTCCTCGGGGCCGACCCAGACCAGGGCGCTGTCGACGTCGGACGACGGCACCGCCTCGCGCCGCGCCAGGCTGCCCAGCGCCAGCCAGGTCAGCGGCCGCGGGGGCGCCTCGGGCGTCGCCAGCTCGATGAGCCGGCGCGTCACCGCGTCGGCGACGACCGAGGTGATGCCGGCGATGTCGGCCGGCGCCACGCGGGCGTCGTGCAGCGCGACGATCGTCGGGGTCAGCTCGCGCGCCGCGGCGACGACCTCGTCGACGTCCCGGGCCCGCGCGATCCGCGTCCGCAGCCCGACGCTGCTGCGGGTCGTCGCCGCGACGACGTCGACGTCCTCCAGCACGCCCAGCAGCTCCCCGCCCGCGCCGAGGACGGGGACGTGGCTCACGCCGCGGTCGAGCATGTCGAGCAGGACCTCGCCGCCCAGGCGGTCGGCCGCCGCCGTCCACGCGGGCGCGGTCATCGCCTCGCGCAGGGGGGTGGCCGAGGCGTCGACCCCGTCGGCGACGACGGTCCGCAGGTCGCGGTCGGTGAGGATGCCGACCCGCCCGTGCCCGATCGGCACGACCACCGCCGACGCCCCGCACGCGGTCATCCGCCGCGCCGCCTCCCGCACGGTCGTCGACTCCTCGGCGGTGCACAGCGGCGCGCGCAGCAGCTCACCGACCGGGCGCTGCGCCGGGTCCGGGGTGCCGAGGTCGGTGCGCGGTGGCGCGAGCAGCGAGCGCGTGACGTACCGGAGCCCGGCGGGGCGCCCGAGGAGGTCGCGGACCGCGGGGCCGGGCAGCCGCAGGCAGGTCGTCGCACCACGGGCCACGGCGGTGAAGCCGAGCGGGAGCCCCGCGAGCATCGGGGCGTGCCCGAGCAGCTCCCCCGGACCGAGCAGGTCGAGCACGCGCCCGTCGTGGACGATCTCGACCGCGCCGGTCCGCACCACCCGCAGGTGCGCGGGCGGCGCCGCCCCCTCCGCGAGCACGGTCGCCCCCGCGGCGTGCTCCTCGACCTCCGCCAGCGCGGCGAGGGCGGCGAGCTCGGCGGCGTCGAGGGCGTCGAAGGGCGGGTGGGCGGCCAGGAACTCCGCGGCGGCCCCCGGTGCGACGGGGGACGGCGTCACCGGCGGCCCGACCAGTACGCGTGGTGGGCGTCGTGCAGCAGCAGGAACGCGCCCTGCACGACGATCCCGGCGCTCGCCCCGGCCGCGCCCGGCCGGTCGCGGCGCCACCGCCACAGCGCCGCGCCGCCCGCGACGTACGCGGCGTCGAGCGCGACGTTGGCCCACAGCACCCGCCGCAGCGTCCGCGACTCGGCGGCGAGGGCGTCGTCGCTGTACGGGTCGGGCAGCTGCGCCATCCGGAGGCGCTGCAGCCGCTCGGCCACCACCACGATCGCCAAGTCGACCGCACCCCACCCGGCGTTCTGCCGCCCGAACGCCGTGACGAACGGGCCCCGCCGGGCGGCGGCGAGACCGAGTCCGGCGACGACGCTCGCCGCGCCCCACGCGGTGGTGGAGCGGGCGAGCGCGTGCTGGCGGGCCCAGGGGTCGGGCACCCTCGGGTCAGGCACGGAGCAGGTCCGCGGCCTTCTCCCCCACCATCATGCAGGTGATGTTGGGGTTGATCGCCGGCAGGAACGGCAGGATCGACGCGTCGGCGACCCGCAGCCCCTCGACGCCCCGCACCCGCAGCTGCGGGTCGACCACGGCCATCGGGTCGGACGCCGGACCCATCTTCGCCGTGCACGCCGGGTGGTAGACGGTGTTGTGGGTCTTGGTGACGTAGTCGACCAGGTCGTCGTCGGTGACGGCGTCCGGCCCGGGCGTCAGCTCGCGGGTGATCCACTCCTTCAGCGCGGGCTGCTCGGCGATGCGCCGCGCGAGCTTGACCCCGTGCAGCATCACCGCCATGTCGTGACCTGGAGGATCGGTGAAGTAGCGGGGGTCGACCCGTGCGCGGTCGCGGAAGTCGCGGCTGCGCAGCCGCACCGTGCCCCGGGAGCGCCCGCGCGTGACGTTGGGCGTCAGGCAGAACCCGTTGTCGGTGGTCGGGTAGCCCCAGCGCACCGTGTTGAGGTCGAAGGGCACCGACCCGTAGTGCATCATCAGGTCCGGCCGGTCCAGCCCCTCGCGGGTGCGCGTGAACAGCCCGATCTCCCACCACTGCGTGGAGCGCGTGACCATCGGCCGCGAGGCCTCCCACATCACCAGGCCCTCGACGTGGTCGTCCAGGTTCGACCCGACGCCCGGCGCGTCGACGAGCACGTCGACGCCGAACTCGCGCAGGTGCTCGGCCGGGCCGATGCCCGAGAGCATCAGCAGCTTGGGCGTGTCGATCGCGCCCGTGGACAGGATGACCTCGCGCCGCGCGGTGACCGTCCGCCGGCCCGGCCCGATGTCCTGCTGGTACTCGACGCCGGTGGCGCGCCTGCCCTCGAAGACCACCTTCGACGCCCACGCCCCCGTGATCACCGACAGGTTGGGCCGCGAGTCCAGGACCGGGTGCAGGTAGCTCACCGACGCCGACGCCCGCGTGCCGTCGGGGAACCGGTTGATCTGGAAGAACCCGGCGCCCTCGGTGACGGTCGTGCCCTCGTTGAACTTCACGGTGGGCAGCCCGACGCCCGCCGCGGCCTCCAGCACCGCGACGCCGCACGGGTCGTCGGGCGCGATGTGGTGGATGTTGACCGGGCCGGAGCGGCCGTGGCCGTCCCACTCGCCGTCGTTGGTCTCCAGGCGGCGCAGCAGCGGCCAGCACTCATCGGCGGTCCAGCCCTCGCACCCCTGGGCGGCCCACTCGTCGAGGTCCTCGCGCGGGGTCCAGAACGCGATGCACGAGTTGTGAGACGAGCACCCGCCGAGCACCTTCGCCCGCGCGTGGCGCAGGAAGGAGTTGCCGTGCTCCTGGGGCTCGACGAGGTAGTCCCAGTCGAAGCCGGAGTCGAGCAGCGCCATCCAGTCGGTCAGCTTGAGGATCGCCGGGTCGTCGACGTCGGACGGGCCCGCCTCCAGCAGGCACACGGTGACGGCGGGGTCCTCGGACAGCCGCGCGGCCAGCGCGCAGCCCGAGGACCCCCCGCCGACGACGACGTAGTCGAACTGCTCGGTCATGCGTCCCTCCGGTGGTCGTGCGTGGCGATCGTGGCCCTGGCCACGATCGCCACGCACGGGTGGCGCAGCCGCATCACGGCGCCTGCTCGAGGTTCTTCGCCATGTGCTCGGGCAGCGTGCCGGTCTGGTGCCGGCCGCGGGCCAGGTACCAGGCCAGCCCGATCAGGATGACGGCCCCGATGAAGATCGGCGCGATGAAGCTGAGCACCCCGGCGCCGTAGACGTCCTCGCGCGGCCAGGCCAGGTTGATCGCCATCCCGGTGCCCCAGACGACGGCGATGATGTTGACGGGCAGGCCCCAGCGGCCCAGCGAGAAGTAGCCGTCGGTGCCCGCGCCGGGCCCGGGCCACTCGCCCTTCAGCCGCTTGCGCAGCATCGGCACCGTGACCAGCAGGTAGGCGATGTAGATCATGATGATCGCGACGCTCGTGACGGCCGTGAAGATCTGCGGGCTGCCGATGTTCACCACGAGGATGAGCACCGCCGCCACGCCGATCAGCACCGCGGGCACCACCGGCGTCTTGCGCTTGGGGTCGATCTTCGCGAGCCGGGCCCCGGCGGGCAGCGCGTTGTCGCGGGCCATCGCGAACATCAGCCGGATCGCGGCGGTGTGCACGGCCAGCGCGCAGACCGTGACCGCGATGACGATGCTGATCAGCAGCGCGATGCCGAGCGGCCCGCCGAGCACGGTGAGCACGATGAACTGCAGGCCGCCGACCTCGCTGATCTCCGGGGCGCTCAGGTCGGGCGCGGCGAGGATCGCGAACAGCAGGATCAGCCCGCCGATGACGAACGAGGCGATGACGGCGCGCAGGATCGCCGTGGGCGCGGTGCGCCGCGGGTCTACGGTCTCCTCGCCCAGCGAGCTGGCGGTGTCGAAGCCGTACATGACGTACGCGCTGGCCAGCGCGGCCACGAGGAACGCCCCGAAGTAGCCGAGGTCGGTGCCCTCGCCCAGCCCCTGGGTGTCGAACAGCACCGTCGGCGGGTTCACGATGTTCACCGCGAGCAGGACGACGAGCAGCACGGCCGCGATCAGCTCGATGAACACCCCGGCGCTGTTGATCCGGGCCATGAGCTTCACGCCGAGCGCGTTGATCGTGGTGGTGAACGCGACCAGGATCGCCCCCCAGATCACGGCGGACACGGCGAAGTCGGTCTCCCCGGTGCCGTCGCCGACGAGCTGGAAGCCGTCCCAGATCAGCGGCAGGGTGCCCTGGTAGGCGAGCACCACGGCCGTCAGCGTCACCACCGACGCGGTGAACATCATCCAGCCGGCCAGCCACGCCGTCATCGGGCTCGCGAGCCGCTTCGACCAGTTGTAGACCGACCCGGCCACCGGGTAGCGCCCGGCCAGCTCCGCGAAGCACAGCGCCACCATGATCTGGCCCGCGAACACCAGCGGCCAGCTCCACCAGTACGCCGGCCCGCCGAAGGCGTAGCCGAAGTAGAAGAGCTGGAACGTGCCGGTGAGGATCGAGATGTAGCTGATCCCGGCCGCGAAGCTGGCGAACTTCCCGATGCTGCGGTCCAGGGACTGGGAGTAGCCGAAGTCGGCCATCCCGTCGTCCGAAGGCCTGTTCTCCGTCGTACTCATCCCTGACCTCCGGTGAACCAGCCGGCGAGTTCCGGCGCGGTGTTGTGCCAGACGTGCTTGTGCTCCTGGTACTCGGCCAGTCCGGTCGGTCCCAGCTCCCGGCCGTTGCCGGAGGACTTCATCCCGCCCCACTCCGCCGCGGGGACGTAGGGGTGGTAGTCGTTGATCCACACCGTGCCGTGGCGCAGGGCCCCGGCGACGCGGTGCGCGCGCGCCATGTCGGCGGTCCAGACCGCGCCCGCGAGGCCGTACTCGGTGTCGTTGCCCAGCGCGATCGCCTCGGCCTCGGTGCGGAAGGTCTCGACGGTGAGGATCGGGCCGAACGTCTCCTCGCGGATCACGCGCATCTCGCGGGTGACGTCGGCGAGCACGGTGGGCCGGTAGAAGAAGCCGTCCTGCAGCGCTGGGTCGTCGGGCCGCTTCCCGCCCGCGACGAGCCGGGCGCCGTCGGCCAGCGCGTCGGCCACGAACCGCTCGATCTTGTCCCGCTGCGCGGCCGACACCAGCGGCCCCGACTCGGTGCCGTCGACCAGCCCGCTGCCCAGCCGGATCAGCTCGGCGCGCCGCCCGATCTCGGCGACGAGCTCGTCGTGCAGCGACTCCTCGACGATCAGCCGCGCCCCCGCCGAGCACACCTGCCCGGCGTGCAGGAAGACCGCGGTGAGCGCCCAGTCGGCGGCGAGGTCGACCGGGGTGTCGGCGAAGACGATGTTGGGGTTCTTGCCGCCCAGCTCCACCGCCACCCGCTTCACGGTGGCCGCGCTCGCCCGGATGATCGCCTGTCCGGTGAGCAGGCCGCCCGTGAAGCTGACCATGTCGACGGCCGGGTGCTCGGTGAGCGGGGCGCCGACGTCGCGCCCGCCGCCCAGCAGGATGTTGACGACGCCGGGCGGCACCCCGGCCTCCTCGCACAGCCGCACCAGCAGCACGCTCGTGAGCGGCGTGACCTCGCTGGGCTTGATCACGCACGTGTTGCCGGCGGCCAGCGCGGGCGCGAGCTTCCACGACAGCTGCAGCAGCGGGTAGTTCCACGGCGTGATCAGGACGCAGACGCCGACCGGCTCGTGCACGACGCGCGAGAGCACGTGCGCCTTCCCGACGTCGACGACGCGCCCGGCCTCCTTGTCGGCGAGGTCGGCGTAGTAGCGGAACACGGCGGTAACGTCGTCGACGTCGATGCGGCTCTCGACGATCGTCTTGCCGGTGTCGAGGGTCTCGGTGTGCGCGATCGACTCCTTGTCACGCACGAGCAGGTCGGCGATCCGGCGCAGCAGCGCGGCGCGCTCGGGGGCGGGCGTCGTGCGCCACGGGCCCGTGTCGAAGGCCACGCGGGCGGCGGCCACCGCGGCCGCCACGTCGTCGGGGCCGGCCTGGTCGACGGTCTCGACCACCGATCCGTCGAACGGGTTGATCACGTCGTCGGTGCCGCCGGATCCGGCGGTCCACGTCCCATCGATATGCAGGCTCGGCACGCGTTGATCGTCCTCGCCGGACGCGCCACGTCAAGCACTGCGCTCCAATTGACGCTTATAGTTTCGCCATGAGCAACGCTGCTGGTCGGGATGGGGGCGTGCAGTCCGTCGATCGGGCGATCTCGGTGCTCGAGATCCTGGCGCGGCGGGGCGAGGCGGGCGTCAGCGAGGTCGCGCTGGAGATCGACGTCCACAAGTCCACCGCGTTCCGCCTGCTCGGGGCGCTGGAGGGGCGCGGCCTCGTCGAGCAGGCCGAGGACCGCGGGAAGTACCGGCTCGGCTTCGGGCTGATCCCCCTGGCCGGCGCGGTGTCCGACCGGCTCGACGTCACCCGGCAGGGCCGTGAGGTGCTGGTGCGCCTCGCCGAGGAGCTGGGCGAGACCGTCAACCTGGCGGTGCTGCAGGAGCACTGGGCCGTCAACGTCGACCAGGCGCGGGGGCCCTCGACCGTCTCGACGCACAACTGGATCGGCCGCCTGACCCCCCTGCACTGCACCTCGAGCGGCAAGATCCTGCTCGCCCACCTGCCCGCCCCCCGCCGCGCCGCCCTGCTCGCCGCGTCGGGCATGGAGCGCCTCACCGGCAGCACCGTCACCCTGGCCCGCGACCTCGACGCCGAGCTCGCGGCCGTCGCGTCGCAGGGGTACGCCATCGCGGTGGAGGAGTACGAGGTGGGCCTCAACGCCGTCGCCGCGCCGGTGGTGGACCGCAGCGGCGAGGTGATCGCCGCCCTCTCCGCCAGCGGCCCGGCCTACCGCCTCGACGAGGCCCGGCTCGCCGAGCTCGTGGAGCCGGTGCGGGCGGGGGCGGCGGAGATCTCCCGGCGGATGGGATGGTTCGGCGGGTGAGATGACGCCGAGCGCTGTGCGGGGCCGCCCGCGGAGCGCTGGGTGTGCTCTCACGCGCCGAGCGCGCGCCCGATCTTCGCCACGATCTCGGTCGGCTCGCCGAACACCTCGTACTTCGTGAAGCGGTACAACCGCCACCCTGGTCGACGAGGTCGGTGCCGCGGCCGATGTCGCGCAGCACGCGCTCCGGCTCGGTGTGCACCTCCCCCTCGTACTCGATGCCGACCCGGTGCTCCGGGTACGCCAGGTCGAGCCACACCGCCCGGCGACGCCGCACGTCCTGCACCACCCACTGCACCTCCGGCGCCGGCAGCCCGCCCAGCACCAGCAGCAGCCGCAGGCGCGTCTCCATCGGAGACCCGGCCCGCCGGTCGGCGAGCCCCACCACCCGGGGCAGCCGGCGCCGACCCCGCGCCCGCGGGTACCGCGCCGCCAGCGCCAGCACCTCCTCGGGCGCGAACCGCCCGACCCTGCTGAGCGCGTCCACCGCGGCGACGGCGTCGCCCAGGTCCGGGCAGGTGCGCGCCAGGTCGTAGGCGGCGCGCCGGCGCGAGGTGACGGCCAGGCCCGCCACCTGCTCCACCTCACCGGGGCCCAGCCGGTCGCGGCGGAGGACCAGGCCCGGACAGGGGTGCACCCCGCCGCCCGGCACGACGATCTCGGCCGGGGCGTCCGGCGGACCGCAGGACGCCCGGTGCAGCTCCGCCGCCGAGTACCCGGACAGCACGCCGCGGCCCCGGGCGAACAGGTACGCCCCGGCCGACCGCAGCCGGAGGTCGGGCGGCGCGGCGCCGGCCCGCGCGTAGATGTCCGGGAACAGGCGCACGAACGCCGGCCCGCGCAACCGGCCCGGGGTGACGAGGCCCGCCGCCACCGCGGTGGACCCGCGGAAGACGGTGGGCCAGCCGGGTACGGGCACGATCGACACGCCGGGAGCATCGCCGAGCGCCCGGTCCGCCCGTGGCGTTTCGCGCCATCCCCCGTGAGATCGCCGCCGGCGCTGTGGGGTCGGGCCCCGACAGCGCTGGGCGTCATCTCACGCGAGCCGCTCCGCCACCCACGCGTGGAACTCGGCGATGTGGTGCTCGCTCGGCACCAGCACCCCACCGCCGCGGTAGGCCCGGCTGCGCATGCCGGGCTGGGTGCGCTCGCAGGCGTCGAAGTCCTGCAGGTTGACCCGGTGGAACAGCTCCACGCTCGCGTCGACGTCGCTCACGCCGGGCGCGAAGAGCCAGTCGCACTCGACGACGGTGCGGTCGGGGGCGAGCGGGGTCATCCGGTGGACGATCACGTGGTCGGGCACGAGGTTGACGAAGACCTGGGGCCGGATGGTGATGGCGTAGTAGCGGCGGTCCTGGTCGTCGGCGAGCCCCGGGAGGCGGTCGAAGCCGGCGCGGCCGTCGACGGTGAAGCCCGCCGCGTCCGGCCCGAACTCGGCGCCGTGGCCCACGTAGTACTGCGCGGCGAAGCCGTCGGCGAACTCCGGGAGCACCTCGGTGAGCTCCGGGTGGATCGTCGCGCAGTGGTAGCACTCCATGAAGTTCTCGACGATGAGCTTCCAGTTCGCGGCCACGTCGTAGCGCACGCGGCGGGCGAGGGACAGGGAGCCGACGTCGTAGCGCTCGATGGAGTCGCGGTCGCCGAGCCGCTCGACGACCGCGCCGACCACCTCGTCGTCGAAGGACGGGGGCTCCTCCCCCTCCGACAGGCAGATCCACACGTACCCGAGCCACTCGCGCAGGTGCACGGCGTGCAGGCCGTAGGCGGCGCGGTCGACGTCGGGCATCGTGGTGAGGTTCGGGGCGGCGACCAGCTCACCGGACAGCGAGTACGTCCACGCGTGGTAGCTGCACTGCAGGTTGCGCCGCAGCTGCCCGGCCTCCTCGGTGCACAGGGCAGCGCCGCGGTGGCGGCAGACGTTGAGGAAGCCGCGGACGACACCGTCGCGGCCGCGCACGAGCACGACGGACTCGCGCCCGACGGTGACGGTCCGGAACGCGCCGGGGCCGGTGAGGTCGGCGGCGAGCGCGACGCAGGTCCAGGAGCGCTCGAAGATCCGCTCCTGCTCGGCGGCGAACACCGACGCGTCGGTGTAGGCCGAGCCGGACAGGGTCGGGACGAGGCTGGACACCACGGGGGTGGGCTGCACGGCGGTCATCCGAAGCGCTCCGGGTCGAACAGGCCGATCGGGTGGGCGGTGGTGCCGGTCGTCGCGAGGTCGGCGCAGATCTCCCCGATCACCGGCACGAACTTGAAGCCGTGCCCGGAGAACCCGCAGGCGATGGTCACGTGCTCGCGGCGGCGGAGGACGAAGTGCTCGTCGGGCGTGGTCGTGTACATGCACGGCACGGCCCTGACCAGCGGTCCCGCCAGCCCCGGCAGGGTGTCGGCGACGCGCGTGCGCATCTCCTCGACCTCGGCCTCGGTGACGACGCGGTCGAGCGCGTCCGGGTCGGTGTCCTTCCCGCGGCGGAAGAACGCGACCTTCACGCCGCCGTCGGGGCCGTCCATCGACGGGAAGCCGTAGATCTGCGCTCCCCCGGCCTGCTCGGCCACGTACACCGGGTGCCCGACGAACGGCTCGACGCCGCCCGGGGGCGCGAACCAGTACTGCACCTGGCGCTCGACGCGCAGCGGCAGCCCGAGGTCGGCCAGCAGCGACGGCGCCCACGCGCCCGGGCTGACGACGACGTGCCCGGCCGTGAAGGTGCCGTCGGCGGTGCGGACGACCACGCCGTCGGCGGTCTCGGTGACGTCCAGGACCTGCTGCCCGAAGCGCAGGTCGGCGCCGTCGCGGGCGGCGAGGTCGAGGTGCGCGCGGACCGTCGCCTCGGGGCGGACGAACCCGGCGCGCTCCTCGTAGACGGCGACCTCGCCCTCGGCCGGGGTGATCGTCGGGAAGCGGGCGCGGACGGCGTCGCCGTCGAGCACCTCGTGGGGCAGCCCCCACTCCTGCGCCGCGCGCAGGCTGCCCGCGAACGTCGTGCTCTGCTCGGGGCCGAGGTAGAGGCCGCCGGTGAGCGTGAGGAGGTCGGTGTCGGCCTCCTTCTCCGCGTCGGTCCACAGCTCGTAGGCGCGCAGCAGCAGCGGCACGTAGGCCGGGTCCTCGAAGTAGGACTGGCGGATCACGCGCGAGCCGCCGTGGCTGGAGCCGCGGTCGTGCGCCGGGGTGAACCGCTCCAGCCCGAGCACCCGCACGCCGCGGGCGGCGAGGTGGCGGGCCGTGGCCGAGCCCATGCCGCCCAGGCCGACCACGATGACGTCGTAGGGAGTGCTCACGCGCGGATCCGCTTCATCTCGGGGTCGAACAGGGGCTCGGCGGCGACCACCGCCGGGAGGCGCTCGCCGAAGTACTCGACCTGCACCGGCGTGCCCGCGACGGCGGCCGCGGCGGGCAGCCAGGCGTAGGCGATGGAGGCGTCGATCGTGTAGCCGTACGCCGCGCTCGTGACGTACCCGGCGCAGGTGCCCGCGTGGAACACCGGCTCCTTGCCCATCACGACGTGCGCGGGGTCGTCGAGCAGCAGCGGGACGAGCCGGCGCGCCGGCGTGACGTCCGCGGCGGGCTTGACGGCGAACCCGACGCCGGCCTCGTACGGGTCGTGCTCGGTGGTCATGTCGGTGCCCGCCGAGCGGTAGCCCTTCTCCAGCCGCAGCGAGTTGAACGCGCTGCGCCCGGCCGCGATGACGCCGTGGCGCTCGCCGGCCTCCCACAGCAGGTCCCACAGCCGCAGCCCCAGCTCGGCGCTGCAGTACAGCTCCCAGCCCAGCTCGCCGACGTAGGACAGGCGCAGCGCCGTCACCGGCACCTCGCCGACGTGGATCCTGCGCGCGCGGAAGTAGCCGAAGCCGGTGTGCGAGACGTCGTCGCGGGTGAGCGAGGACAGCACGTCGCGCGCCCGCGGGCCCCACAGCCCGATGCAGCAGGTGCCGCCGGTGATGTCGCGGATGTGGACGTCGTCGCCCGCGGCGCGCTGGAGCACGTCGAGGTCGATGTTCGAGTTGGCGCCGACCTGGAACCGCTGCTCGCCCAGCCGCGCCACCGTGAGGTCGCTGCGGACGCCGCCGTCGCCGTCGAGCAGGAGCGTGTAGGTGACCGCCCCGGGCTTCTTGTGCAGGTCGTTGGTGGTGAGGCCGTCGAGCAGATCGAGCGCGCCGGGGCCGCTGACCTCGAGGCGCTTGAGCGGCGTCATGTCGTACATCGCGACGCGGTCGCGCGTGACCAGGGCCTCCGCCCCGGCGATCGGCGACCAGAACCGCGACGCCCACTCCCCGCGGCGCGGGATGCGACCGACCTCGGGGAGCCCGGCGTTGGCCTCGAACCACAGCGGGCGCTCCCACCCGGCGCCCTCGGTGAACACCGCGCCGAGCTCGACCTGGCGGGCGTGGAACGGGCTGACGCGCAGCGGGCGCGGCTGCACCGGCGGCTCGAGCGGGTGCAGGATGTCGTAGACCTCGACGAAGGCCTGCGTGCTGCGCGTGCGCACGTAGTCCGGCGCGAGCTGCGGCTCCTCGAAGCGGGCGAGGTCGGCCTCGTGCAGGTCGACGCCCGGCTCGCCCTCGACGAGCCAGCGCGCCACGGCCTGCGCGACGCCGCACGAGTGCGTGACCCACACGGCCTCCGCCACCCAGAACCCGGCGACGGACGGGTGCTCGCCGATCAGCGGCGCCCCGTCGGCGGTGAAGGAGAAGATGCCGTTGAAGCCGGTCTCGATGCCGGTGAGCGCGGGCAGCAGGCCACGGGCGTCGTCCCAGGAGGCGGCGAAGTCCTCCTCGGTGAACGCGAGCTTGGACGGCATCGGGTCGGCGGGGGACGTCACCGTGGGCAGGTCGTCGAGGTCGACGGGCATCGGGCGGTGGGCGTAGGAGCCGATGCCGATGCGCTCGGTGTGCTCGCGGAAGTAGAGGTCGCGGTCCTGGTGGCGCAGGATCACCGCGCTCGCCTCGCGGGTGGCGCCGGCGAGCTCGGGCAGCGGCGTGGTCGTGACGTACTGGTGCGCCATGGGCAGCAGCGGGATCGCCAGGTCGACCAGCGCGCCGGTCTGCGGGCCCCAGAACCCGGTGCACGAGACGACGCGGTCGGCGGGGACGTCACCGTGGTCGGTGCGGACGCCCGTGACGCGGCCGCGCTCGGTGAGGATCTCCAGCACGCGGTGCCCGCCGAGCACGCGGGCGCCGCGGTCGGCGGCCCGGGCCAGCTGCGCGGCGACGGCGGCGGGCGCGTTCGCCAGGCCGTCGGTGGGGGTGTGGAAGCCGCCGAGGACGTTCCCCGCGGGCAGCAGCGGGTGCAGCGCGGCGCACTCGTCGGCGTCGACCAGGCGGGAGTCGATGCCCCAGCTCTGCGCGAGGCCGTGGCGGCGGCGCAGGTCGAGCAGCCGCTCCGGGGTGGTCGCGACCTCCAGGCCGCCGACGGCGGTGAATGCGCCGAGCTCGGTCATCTTCTCGACCGTGTAGCGGGCGAACCCGGCCATCGTCCTCGACGGGTTGGTCTGGAACACCAGGCCCGGCGCGTGCGACGACGAGCCGCCCGGCAGCGGGAGCTCGCCGCGGTCGAGCACGGTGACGTCGGTCCAGCCGCGGGCGGTGAGCTCGTCGGCCACCGCGGCACCCACGACGCCGGCCCCGATGACGACGACGCGGGGACTCACGACGCGGCTTCGAACGCGGTGTCGGAGGCCACGAGGACGTAGACGTCGTCGGCGTCGACGACGACCTGGTGCGTGCGGACGGGGCGCCGCGCGACGAGGCCGTCGGGCTCCCCGGTGCGCAGGTCGAAGATCGCCGCGTGCAGCGGGCACTCGACCTCACAGCCCTCCAGCCATCCGTCGGCGAGCGAGGCGTCCTGGTGGGTGCAGGTGTCGTCGATCGCGTAGAACTCGCCGTCGGTGGTGTGGAAGACCGAGATCGGCGGGCTGAGCGGCAGGCGGCGGGCCCCGCCTCGAGGGAGGTCGCTGAGGGCGCAGACGTGAATCATGGGGGGCTCCGGAAGCGCAGGACGGAACGGCGAGCACCTGACGCAACAGACGGTGACTTCTGCCCCGGGCGCTGTCAAGGGGCTCGTGGCACCGGAAACGCGCTCGTCACGAGTGGCCGCCTAGGGTCGGGGCGTGGCTCTGGACGATCTCGGGACAGACGTGGACGTACCGGACACCGTGGGGCGGGTGGTGTCGATCGTGCCGTCGCTCACGGAGGCCGTCGCCGCCTCCGCTCCAGGGCTCCTCGTGGGCGCGACGGACTGGTGCACGCACCCCGCCGACCTGGACGTCCCGCGCATCCGCGGCACCAAGAACCCCGACGTCGAGGCGATCGTGGCGCTGCGCCCGGACCTCGTCGTGGCCAACCAGGAGGAGAACCGCGTCCCCGACCTCGACGCGCTGCGCGCCGCCGGCGTGCCCGTGTACGTCACCGACATCCGCACCCTCGACGACGCCTTCGGCTCGCTCGCCCGCATGCTCGCCGCCTGCCGCCTCCACCGACCGGCGTGGCTCGCCGAGGCCGAGGCCGCGTGGGCGGCGGTCCCGGAACCCGCGCGGCGCCGGCGCGCGGTCGTGCCGATCTGGCGCAAGCCGTGGATGGCGGTGGGGTCGGACACGTTCACCGGGGCGCTGCTGGCCCGGCTCGGCGTCGACAACGTCCTGGGCGAGGACCCGGAGCGCTACCCGCGCTTCGACCCGGCGGCGCTGCCCCCGCACGACCTCGCCGTGCTGCCCGACGAGCCCTACCTCTTCACCGCCGACGACGGGCCGGAGGCGTTCCCGGACGTCCCGTCCGCGCTGGTCAGCGGGCGGTTGCTGACCTGGTACGGCCCGAGCCTCACCGAGGCCGCCCGAGTCCTGCCGGGAGCCCTGGAGAGCTGAGCGCGCTCTACGCTTCCCGCGTGCTCCTCGTCCTCGACCTGCTCGGCGTCGCCGTGTTCGCCGCCTCCGGGGCGCTGGCCGCGGTGCACGCGCGGCTGGACGTGTTCGGGGTGGTCGTGCTGGCCGCGGTGACGGCGCTCGGCGGGGGCGTGGTGCGCGACGTGCTGGTCGGCGTCACCCCGCCGTCGACGCTGCGGCAGTGGCCCTACCTGGTGGTGCCGGCGGTCGTGGCGCTGCTGGTGTTCCGCTGGCACCCGGCGGTCGCGCGGCTGCGGCGCGGGGTGCAGCTCGCCGACGCGTTCGGGCTCGCGCTGTTCGTCACGACCGGCACCGCGGTGGCGCTGGAGACGGGGGCGCCGGCGATCACGGCGGCGCTGGTCGGGGTGATCACCGGCGTCGGCGGCGGCGTGCTGCGGGACATGCTGCTCAACGAGATCCCGACGGTCCTGCGCCGCGAGATCTACGCGCTCGCCGCCGCCGCGGGGGCGGCCGTCGTCGTGGCCGGGGACGCGCTGGCGCTGCCCCAGGTGCCGGTGGCGCTGGTGGCCGCCGTGCTCGTGGCCGGGCTGCGGGTGCTGGCGCTGTGGCGGCGGTGGAACGCGCCGCTGCCGCAGGCCTAGGGCGCTCCTAGGACCCGCCGCCCCCGCCCCCGCCGCCGTCCGCCCCGGACACCACGACCGAGGCCATCACCGCCACCATCACGGCCTGCTGCGCGGCGGCCACGACGTCGGCGACGTCGTCGCCCAGCGGGGCCTCCTCGGTGAACGCCTTGGCGCGCTTGCCCGCGGCCCGCCGGTCCGGGCGCGCGACCAGCTTCTTCACCAGGTCGGCGGGGCCGAGCAGGCCCGCGAGCAGGCGGGTGCGCGGCTCGGGGTCGGGGTCCGCGCCGGTCAGGGCGGCGGCGAGGCGGGCCTCCAGCAACGCCCGCGGCTCGGGCCCGGCGTCCGGGAAGCGCTTGACGGTGATCCCCAGGAAGGAGCCGCGCTCGTCGCGCACGATCCCCCGCCCGGCCAGCGCGACGCCGAGGGTCTCCTGCAGCTTCAGCGTGCGCGGCAGCCTGGTCAGCCAGTGGGAGGGCTTGCGCGGGCGGGCGTCGGCGGCCATCGCGTCGAGCGCGGCCTGCAGGTGCGGGCGCGGCAGCGTCGCGTACTTGTGCGCCACCACCCGGCCGTCCTCGATCGTGATCGCGGCGGCGACCGCCAGCGAGATCAGCACGGCCCCGGCCAGCGGCGCGTCGATGCCGACCGAGCTGCGGTCGCGTCCCGACACCGGGTCGCGCGAGATCAGGAACAGCTCCTCGTCCAGCGTCAGCTCCGCCACACCCTCACGGTAGCCGCCGTCCGGCGCGTGCACCGGTCGTCACCTAGGGTCACGTCGGGTGGGGGGACTGCGCGGGCGCACGGGTGAACGGGTACGACACGGAGCGGTGACGGCACTCGCTCTGCTGCTGCTGGCGGCGTGCGCCGCCGCCCCTCCCCCGCCGCTGCCGGCGCCGCAGGTCGCGACGCCCGCCGACGCCGTGACGGTGCTCGACGGCGCCGACCCGGCCGCGCTCGCCACCGCCACCAGCGCCGCGCTGTTCGCCTCCGCACCGCTGGCCGTGCTGGCCGCCGCCGACGATCCCGCCGCGCAGGCGGAGGCGGGCGAGCGGGCGGCGGCGCTCGGCGTGCCGCTGCTGCTCACGCCCGACCCGTCCGCCGAGCTCGACCGCCTCGGCGCCACCGGCGTGCTGCCCGTCGGGACGGGTGCGCAGCAGTGGGCGGACGACGCCGGGCGCGACGTCGTGGAGGACCCGCAGCTCGTCGCGCCGCCGGCGCGGGACGTCCTGGCCCTGGCGGTCGACGCCGCCTCACCCGCCGCGGCCACCGCGCGGGCGTCGGGGGCGCGCGTCGAGGCCGTCGCCGATCCCGACCCGCGGGTCACGCCGCCGGGCGGTCTGGAGCCGCGTCCGGCGCACGTCGTCGCCCTGGGCGGGGCGTTCGGCCCGGCGGAGCGCCTCTCCGCGCGCCTGGACGTGGCGGCGACCGGGACGGCGCTCCCGGGGGGCGGGCAGGTGCTGTTCCCCGGGCGGCGGATGGTCGCGCTGTACGGCCACCCCGGTGCGCCCGCGCTCGGCGTGCTCGGCGAGCAGGGCGTCGCGGAGTCGGTGGCGCGGGCGCAGGCGCTGGCCGCGGAGTACCAGCCGGTGTCCGACGTGCCCGTCGTGCCTGCGTTCGAGGTGATCAGCACCGTCGCCGACGCCGGGCCGGGCCCCGACGGCGACTTCAGCTCCGAGGCGACCGTCGAGTTCCTGCGGCCCTGGGTCGACGCGGCGCGCGAGGCGGGCGTCTACGTCGTCCTCGACCTGCAGCCCGGGCGCACGGACTTCCTCACCCAGGCCCAGCGCTACGCCGAGCTCCTCGCGCAGCCGCACGTCGGGCTCGCGCTCGACCCGGAGTGGCGCCTCGAGCCCGGCCAGCGGCCGTCGCAGCAGATCGGGACGGTGAGCGTGGACGAGGTCAACGCCGTGGCGACCTGGCTGGCCGACCTCACCCGCGACAACGCGCTGCCGCAGAAGCTGCTGATGGTGCACCAGTTCCGGCTCACGATGATCCGCGAGCGCGAGCGCCTGGACACCTCGCGCGACGAGCTCGCCGTCGTCCTGCACGCCGACGGGTTCGGCGTCCCCGGGGAGAAGCTCGAGACCTGGACCGCCCTGCACCAGGGCGAGCCCGCGGGCGTCACGTGGGGCTGGAAGAACTTCTACGACGAGGACACGCCGATGTTCACGCCTGCGGAGACCCTCCGCGTCGGGCCGGTTCCGCCGGTGTTCGTGTCGTTCCAGTAGCGACCGGGCGGGCGGCGCCGGTGGCGAGCAGCCCGACCAGCAGGGCGCCGAGCACGACGAACAGCGCGCGCAGGATGCCCGACCCCTCGGCCAGCAGGCCGATCAGCGGCGGGCCCGCCAGGAACGCGGTGTAGCCGACCGAGCTGACGACCGACACGCGCGCCGCGGCGTGCGCGGGGTCGTCGGCGGCGGCGCTCATGCCGACCGGGAAGCCCAGCGACGCGCCCAGACCCCACAGCAGCGCGCCGGCCAGCGCCACCGGCACCGACCCGCCGACGAGCACCAGCAGCAGCCCGACCAGCGCGAGCCCGGCCGCGGCGCGCAGCACGACGACCCGACCGAAGCGCTCCAGCAGCGAGCCGCCGAACGTGCGCCCGACCGTCATCGCGGTGACGAACACGCCGAACGCGACGGCGCCGACGGTCTCGCTCGACCCGTAGCCCTCGACGAGCGCGTAGGCGATCCAGTCGTTGGCCGAGCCCTCGGTGAACGCGAACCCGAGCACCAGCACGCCGATCAGCAGCGTGCGCGGCTCGCGCCAGGCGGCCAGCACGCCCGGGCCGCCCTCGGCGCGCGTGGGGACGGGCGTCGAGGGGAGGAAGCCGCGGACGGTGACCGTCATGACGACCGGGATGAGCACGACGACGCCGAGGATCTGCGCGGCCAGCGGCACGCCGGTGGCGGCGGTGAGCGCACCCAGGCCGGCGCCCGTGACGGTGCCGATGCTGAAGGCGGCGTGCAGGCGCGGCATCAGGGTGCGGCCGCGGCGCTGCTCGACCTCGGCCCCCGCGACGTTCATCGCGACGTCCCACACGCCCGTGCCCAGACCGGTGACGACCAGGCCGAGCGCGGCGGGCCACACGGTGCCGGTGAGCAGGCCGGTGGCGAGGCTCGCGAGGCCGACGGTCTCGGTGAGCGCCGCGACCAGCACCGACCGGGCCGGACCCAGCCGCGCCACGAGCGGCCCGGCGAGCGGCAGCCCGGCGACCGACCCCGCGGAGAGGCAGAGCAGCATCAGCGCGAGCTGCGAGGTCGAGAGACCCAGGCCGTCGGCGATGGCCGGCGTGCGGCTGATGAACGACGCGAACGCCAGCCCGTTGACGGCGAACGCCACCACCACCGCGTTGCGCGCCCGGCGCAGTTCCGTCGACACCCCTCGGCTCCCTTCCGACGATCTTCTGACGAGTTCCGGCATCGAATCGATTCGATGCCGGTGGCGAGAGTACGCCACGGGTACGGTCCGGCGTGCTCTGGTTGCTCGTGCACCTCGTCACGACCGCGGTGCTGGCCGGCGTCGGCTGGGTGGTGCAGGTCGTCGTCTACCCGGCGTTCGCGCTGGTCGGCCCGGCGGAGTGGCCGGACTACCACCGGCGGCACGTGGCGCGGATCGGCTGGGTCGTCGGGCCGCCGTGGCTGGTGCAGGGCGTGTCGGTCGGGATGCTGCTGCTGGCCTCGCCGTGGGAGTACGCGCTGCTCGGTGTGCTCGCCGCGGCGGGCGTCGCGCTCACGGTGCTGGCCGCCGTGCCCGCGCACGAGGGGCTCGACGGCGACCGCGACCTGCGGATCCTGCTCCGCGCCAACCTCCTGCGCAGTCTCGTGTGGAGTGCGGCGACCGTGGTGTCGGCCGTGCAGCTGGCGTCGGCGCTACCGTTCTCCCCGTGAGCGGCGCCCGTCCGACCCTGGCCACGGTGGCCGCGCGCGCCGGCGTGTCCCCGTCCACGGCCTCCCTCGCGTTCTCCGGCAGCACGCGCGTCTCGCCGCCGACGCGGGAGCGGGTGCTCGCGGCCGCGGCCGCGCTGGGCTACGCCGGCCCCGACCCCCTCGCGGCGTCCCTGCGCCGCGGCCGCAGCGGCGTCGTCGGGGCGTTCATCGGGGAGCGGCTGCTGTACGCGTTCCGCGACCCGGTCGCCGTGCAGCTCCTCGACGGCATCACCGAGGTGCTCGGCGCGCACGACGTCGGGCTGCTGCTGCTCGCGGGCGACACCGGGCGCCCGTCGGTCACCCAGATCGCGCGCATGCCGCTCGACGCCGCGATCTTCGCGACCTGCGGCCTCGAGGACGACCCCGCGCTCGACCTCCTGCGCGCCCGCGGAGTCCCGATCGTGGCCGTCGAGGGGCCGGACGTCGACGGGGTGGTGCTCGTCGACATCGACGACCGCTCCGGCACCGCCGACCTCGCCCGCCACCTGCACGGGCTCGGGCACCGCCGCGTCGAGGTGGTGGCGATGCCGCTGCGCCTCGATGGGCGGCGCGGGCCGATCGACGGGGCCCGTCGCGCCCGCGTGCACTACCGCGACGTGCGGCACCGGCTGGAGGGCGTCGAGGACGTGTTCGGGGCGGTGCCGGCGTTCGAGACGGCCAGCAACGCCGTCGACGAGGGCGCGCACGCGGGGCGGGTGCTGCTCGACGTGCCCGCCGCCCGCCGTCCGACCGCCGTGCTCGCCCAGAGCGACGTCCTCGCCGCCGGGGTGCTGCAGGCGGCCGCGGAGCTGGGGCTGGACGTGCCGGGCGACGTCAGCGTGGCCGGGTTCGACGGTGCCGAGCTCCCCTGGCTCGGCGCCACCCGCCTGACGACGGTGGTCCAGCCGACCGACGAGAAGGGCAGGCGGGCGGCGCAGGCGGCGATGGACCTGGTGGACGGGACCCGCCCCCCGGACACGGTCCTCCCGGTGGCGCTGAGGATCGGGACGACGACGGGGCCGCCGAGAACCGGCACCTAGAACCCCGCGAGTCGCGCTCTGGTTGCGAGCGAGTCGGGCTGTGGTTGCGCGCGAGCCGGGCTGTAGCTGCTCACGAGTCGGGGTCTGTCTGCGCGCGAGTCGGGCTCTCGTTGCGCGCGAGTCGGGCTCTCGTTGCGCGAGTTCGCCGCCCTGCCCGGCGAGTTTGCCGTCCTGCCCGGCGAGTTCGCCGCTCGTGCTCGCCGAGTGGCCGGTATCACGGCTTCCCGCGGTTCGGGGCTGTCGAGCCCTCGCCCGACCTGCCACCCTGCCCACGTGCGCCCCACGCTCTACGAGTTCGCCGGCGGTCGTCCCGCGTTCCGCGCACTCGCGCGTGCCCACCACCTGCGCTGCCTCGCCGATCCCGAACTCAACCACCCGTTCTCCCGCCCCGACCAGCACCCGCAGCACACCGAGCGGCTCGCCGACTACTGGGCGGAGGTGCTCGGCGGGCCGCCCCACTTCTCGCGCGCGTGCGGGGGCCACACCGACGTCCTCGTGCTGCACGGCGGCAACGGCGACATCAGCGACCTCGGCCGACGGTTCGTCCGCTGCTTCGTGGCGGCGCTCGACGATGCGGGGCTGCCCGCCGACCCCGAGTTCCGGACCGCCGTGCGCGCGTACATGGAATGGGCCGTCGCGGACGTGCTGGCGCACGAGGAACCCGCAGCCGTACCGGCCGGGCTGCCGATGCCGCGGTGGGGCTGGAACGGATTGCAGTGACGTCGGAGGCGCAAACGGGCTGAGCAGGAATGACCGACTCGGCGGGCGTCAGCGGCGAACTCGCCGGGGCGGGCGGCGAACTCGCCGGGCACAGGCGGCGAACTCGCCGGGGCGGAGGCGGCAAACTCGCCGGAAGTTCGCGGCACACTCGCTCGCCGTCAGAGCCCGACTCGGTCGCAACGAGAGCCCGACTCGCGCACCGTCAGACCCCGACTCGCTCGCAACGAGACCCCGACTCGCTCGCACTCAGACCCCGACTCGCGGGTGGACGTGGGGGCGGGGTGGGGGCGCGCCATAGTGGTCGCATGAGCGACTCCGTCGACCCCACCGTCCCACCCAGCGGCCCCGGCTGCCTCGACTGCGACGCCGCCGGCGGCTGGTGGGTCCACCTGCGCCGCTGCGCGCAGTGCGGGCACGTGGGGTGCTGCGACTCCTCCCCCGCCCAGCACGCCACCGCGCACTGGAGGTCGAGCGGCCACCCCGTCGTCCAGAGCTTCGAGCCCGGCGAGGACTGGTTCTGGGACTACGCGACGAGCTCGGCCGCAGACGGCCCCCAGCTCGCACCCCCCACGCACCACCCCGAGGACCAGCCCGCCCCCGGCCCGGCCGGCCGCGTGCCGACCGACTGGCGCCAGCACATCCACTGACGGAACCACCGCACTTCGGAGCCGGAACGCCGTCCACGCCCCCACCGCACCCCGTCCTGGCTCCGAAATGCGGGAGGGTCAGCGGGCTGCCACCTCCGAGAGCGGCAGCGCCACCACGTGCCCCAGGAACCACTCCTGCTTCGCCGCCCGCACCCCCGCCGGGCTCGCGGGGTGGCTGCGCCCGGTCCAGCCGCAGGCGCACCGGGCCACGTAGCGGACGAAGGTGCCGCCCGCGCAGCGCTCGACGTCGGTCCAGCCGTCGCTGAGCGAGCCGTCGCGGTAGCGGCCGGCGACGTACCCGCCGTGCTCGTCACCCACCGTCGCCATGACGGGCATTCTGCCTACGGATCGTGACAGGTTCGTGAACCCGGCGCGAGACCACCGGGACGGGTGACCCCCTGCCCGGCCCGGCTACGTCGACGGGGAGGATCGACGGGTGCACCCCGACGCCTTCGCCGCCTCCGTCGCCGAGGCCGCGGTCCGGCTGTCCGGCGTCGCCCGCACCACCCCGCTCCAGCACAGCACCCGCCTCTCCGAGGCCACCGGCGCACACGTGTGGCTCAAGCGGGAGGACCTGCAGGTCGGCCGCTCCTACAAGCTGCGCGGCGCCTACAACCTGCTCGCCGGGCTCGGCGCCGACGAGCGCGCGGCCGGCGCGGTGTGCGCGAGCGCGGGCAACCACGGCCAGGGCGTCGCCTACGCGTGCGCCCGGCTGGGCATCCGCGGCCGCGTCCACGTCCCGAGCACGACGCCGCGCCAGAAGCGCGAGCGGATCGCGGCGCTGGGCGGGTCGGCGGTGGAGCTCGTCGTCGGCGGCGACACCTACGACGAGGCCGCGGCCGCCGCGGCCGAGCACGCCGCCCGCACCGGCGCCACCGTCGTCCCCGCCTTCGACGACGTGCGCACGATCGCCGGGCAGGGCACGGTCGCGGTGGAGGTGCTCGACCAGCTCGCGCACCCGCCGGACGTCGTGGTCGTGCCCGTCGGCGGGGGCGGACTGCTCGCCGGCGTCGGCACCTGGCTCGCCGCGCGGCACCCGGGCGTGCGGGTCGTCGGCGTCGAGCCCGCCGGGGCCGCCAGCATGAGCGCCGCACTGGCCGCCGACGCGCCCGTGCTGCTGCCCGAGCTCGACACGTTCGTCGACGGTGCGGCCGTCCGGCGCGTCGGCGACGTCAGCTTTCCGCTGGTGCGCGACTCCCGCGCCGAGCTGGTCACCGTCGACGAGGGGCGCGTCTGCACCGAGATGCTCGACCTCTACCAGGTCGACGGCATCATCGCCGAGCCCGCGGGCGCCCTGGCCTGCGCCGCGCTCGACGGGCTCGACCTCACCCCCGGGTCCACGGTCGTCAGCCTGCTCTCCGGCGGCAACAACGACGTCAGCCGCTACTCCGAGGTCGTCGAGCGCTCGCTGGTGCACCGCGGGCTCAAGCACTACTTCCTGGTGGAGTTCCCGCAGGAGCCCGGGGCGCTGCGCCGGTTCCTCGACGAGGTCCTCGGGCCCGACGACGACATCGTGCTGTTCGAGTACGTCAAGCGCGACAACCGCGAGACCGGCGCCGCGCTCTGCGGCATCGAGCTCGCCGAGCGCGAGGGCTACGAGACGCTGTGGAAGCGGATGGAGGCGAGCCCGCTGCGGATCCAGCTCGTCGCCCCGGGTACCGCCGCCTACCGGTTCCTGGTCTGATCGAACCGACCACCACCCGGCCCACGTACGTCGGGGTGGACCGGCGGCCGTCGGGGCGGAGGGGACATCCACGCGGCGGCCGCCGGTGCGCAAACCCCGAGGGGCACCCCGGAGGCTGCGCTCCATCGAATGTAGGCGCGGTGCGGACGCGGTGCGCGCCGAACGCGGGGACCCGTCGGCGAGTGCGTCCGCCCGGCCCCCGGCGTTACCCCGGGTGCGAGCCCGGGACGGACGCCGTGCTCACTCGGCGGCCGGCGGGCGGCTGCTCGTGCGCACGTTGCGGACGATGTCGCGCCCGAACGTGACGTCCAGCCGCTCGGCCACCGCGAGCTCCAGCACCGCCAGCATCGCGTCGCCGGAGACCTTGCGCAGGTTGCCGATCACCTCGTACAGGCGCGGCCACTGGTCGTCCGGGCGGCCCTCGGCGTCGAAGGGCTGCCAGACCTCGCCCAGGAACAGGTCGACGTAGATCTTCGCGATGCCGTCGGCGTGCCGGCGGAGCTGCTCGACGACGTCGAGCGAGCGGGTCATCGGGATGCCCATCTCGGTCATCGCCTGCGCCGCCGCCATCAGCCGCGGGCTGGTCTCCTCGTAGGTGCCGTCGGCGATCTCGGTGAGCAGGCCCATCTTCTGCGCCCGCTTGACGAGGTTCGGATCGGTCTCGGAGAACCGCTCGACCAGCTCGGCGAGCGTGACGATCTGCCGGTCCTCCACCGCGAACAGCGTGCGCACCGCCCGGATGAACCGGACGACCTGCTCGGTGGAGCCGCCGGTGGTGTCGAGCAGCTTCTTGATCACGTCGAGCTTGACGCCCTCGCCCTGCAGCTCCTGGATCAGCTCCAGGCGCGCCGCGTGGCCGGGCCCGTAGTAGCCCGTGCGCGCCCGCACCTCGGGCGGCGGCAGCAGGCCGCGGGCCTGGTACGCGCGGATGTTGCGGACGGTGACGCCACTGACCCGGGCCAGCTCGTCGATGGTCCGCCGTTCGACATCGTCGCCGTCCTCAGACATGTGACACACCTTATCAGGGACCCCCGGTTGCTATGTGACATCAACTCGTGTTGCACTGATGTCATGTTCAAGGCGCTGGTCGCTCTCACCACTCCTCTGCTGCCCGAGGACTACCTCTCGCTGGTCGACCCCCTGTGGTCCACCACCGAGCTGCGCGGCCGGGTCGTCGGCGTCCGCCGCGAGACCGAGCGCGCCACGTCCCTGCGCATCAAGCCGGGGAGGGCGTGGGCCGGGCACCGCGCCGGCCAGTACGTGCGCATCGGCGTCGACATCGACGGCGTGCGGCACTGGCGCACCTACTCCCTCTCGGGCGCCGAGTCCGACGAGCACCTGACGATCACCGTGCAGGCCCTCGCCGACGGCCTCGTCAGCCGCCACCTCGTCGACGCGACGCCGGTCGGGTCGATCGTGCGCCTGGAGCAGGCCACGGGCGACTTCGTCCTCCCCTCCCCCGTGCCCGCGAAGCTGCTCATGATCACGGCGGGCAGCGGCATCACGCCCGTCATGGGCATGCTCCGCACGCTGGACGGGCACCCGGACGCGGTCGTGCTGCACAGCGCCCCGACCGCCGCCGACGTCCTCTTCGACGACGAGCTGCGCGCGCTGCCCGGCGTCACCGTCCGCGCCACCCGCGACGAGGGCCGCCTCGACCTGGCCGACCTCGACGACCTGTGCCCCGACTGGCGCGACCGCGAGGCCTTCGTCTGCGGCCCCACCGGCCTGCTCGACGCCGCGGAGGAGCACTGGGGCGAGGCCCGGTCGCGGCTGCACCTGGAGCGCTTCACCCCGCCGGCCCGCTCGACGGGCGGCGAGGGCGGCACCGTGACCTACGGCGACACGACCGTCGAGGTCGACGGCGGCGCCAGCCTCCTGGAGGCCGGGGAGGACGCCGGCGTGCTCCTGCCCAGTGGCTGCCGCATGGGCATCTGCTTCAGCTGCGTCCTGCCCCTGCGCGACGGCCAGGTGCGCGACCTGCGCACCGGCGAGGTCCACGGCGAGCCCGGCGACCTCGTGCAGACCTGCATCACCGGGGCGACCGGCACCGCCCGGCTCGACCTGACCCGCTGATCCCCCTTCCCAGTCCGCCTGATCCCGACCCGCAGAAGGAGCCCGGACCATGACCGCGACGCTGGACCGCCCGATCTCCGACGCCCCCACCGGCACCCCGAGCCCGCCCGTCCGCACGGTCGCCTCGCGGCCCGGACCGGAGGCCGCGGGGCTGACCGCCGCGCAGGTCGAGGAGCTCGGCCGGCGCCTCGACGCCATCCGCGACCGCGTCGTCGCCGACCGCGGCGAGCGCGACGCCGCCTACATCCACTCCGTGATCCGCACGCAGCGCTACCTGGAGATCGGCGGCCGCGCGCTGCTGTTCGCCGGGATCCTGCCGCCCGCGTGGCTCGCCGGCACCGCGATGCTCTCGGCGTCGAAGATCATCGAGAACATGGAGCTCGGGCACAACATCATGCACGGCCAGTGGGACTGGATGCGTGACCCGAAGATCCACTCGACCACCTGGGACTGGGACAACACCAGCCCCGCCGAGGCCTGGAAGTACACCCACAACTACGAGCACCACACCTACACCAACGTCGTCGGCAAGGACCGCGACGTGGGCTACGGCATCCTGCGGATGAGCGACGAGCAGGAGTGGCACCCGTACTTCCTGCTCAACCCGCTGTGGAACGCCCTGCTCGCGACGTTCTTCCAGTGGGGCGTCGCGCTGCACGACCTGGAGGCGGAGAAGATCGCCTCGGGCGAGAAGACGCTCCGGTCGGTGTGGCCGCAGCTCAAGGCGATCGGCCGCAAGATCCGCCGGCAGTTCACGAAGGACTACATCGCGTTCCCCGCGCTCGCCGGGCCGTTCTTCCTGCCGGTGCTCGCGGGCAACGCGACGGCCAACCTGGTGCGCAACCTCTGGTCGCACGCCGTCATCTTCTGCGGGCACTTCCCCGACGGTGCCGTGCAGTTCTCCGAGGAGCAGCTCGAGGACGAGACCCGCGGCCAGTGGTACCTGCGCCAGATGCTCGGCTCGGCCAACCTCGAGGGCGGCCCGCTGTTCCACCTCATGACGGGCAACCTGAGCTTCCAGATCGAGCACCACCTGTTCCCCGACCTGCCCAGCAACCGCTACGCCGAGATCGCCCCGGAGATCCGCGCGATCTGCGCCGAGTACGGCCTGGAGTACACCTCCGGCACGCTCCCGACGCAGTACCTGCAGGTCCTGCGCACGATCAACCGCCTGGCCCTGCCGCCGAAGAAGGCCTGACACCGCAACACGCGCACCACGAGACCCCGACTCGCGGACAGAGGGCCCGCGAGTCGGGGTCTCGTTGCGGCCGTGTCGGGGTCCGGTGGCGCCCGTATGAGACGGGGGTCGCGTCCGGTGGGCGCGCTCCCCGCCCCACCGGCCGGGATACTGGGACCATGCCCGCCTCGCTGACCCCGCCCACCTCGACCGACGTGCTCGTCGTGGGCGCCGGGCCGGCCGGGTCGGCGGCCGCGGCGTGGGCCGCGCGGCACGGGCGCGACGTCGTCCTCGCGGACGCCGCCGTGTTCCCCCGCGACAAGGCCTGCGGCGACGGCCTGACGCCCCGCGCCATCGCGGAGCTGGAGGGGCTCGGCCTGGGCGACTGGGTCCGCGCCCACGGCACCAACCGCGGCCTGCGCGCCACCGGCTTCGGGCAGGTGCTGGAGCTGCCGTGGCCCGGCGGCTCGCTGCCCGACCACGGCGGCGCGGTCCCCCGCCTGGAGCTCGACGCCCGCATCCGCGACGTGGCGCTCAAGGACGGGGCGGTGCCCGTCGAGGGCGCCAAGGCCGTCGACGTCGTCCGCGACGGCGACCGCGTCACCGGCGTCGTGTTCGACGACGGCACCACGATCGGCTGCGAGCGCCTCGTCGTCGCCGACGGCGCACGGTCGACGCTCGGGCGCGTGCTCGGCCGCGAGTGGCACAAGGACACCGCCTACGGCGTCGCCGCCCGCGGGTACGTGAGGTCCGGCCGCAGCGACGACCCGTGGATCTCCTCCCACCTGGAGCTGCGCGGCGAGCAGGACGAGGTGCTGGCCGGCTACGGCTGGGTCTTCCCGCTGTCCGACGGCGAGGTCAACATCGGCGTCGGCACTCTCGCCACGGCGAAGCGCCCCGCCCAGATCCGGCTGCGCAGCCTCATCGAGCACTACACCGACGCCCGCCGCGAGGACTGGCAGCTCGAGGGCCCGGTGCGCGCCGCGATGTCGGCGCTGCTGCCGATGGGCGGCGCGGTGTCGGGCGTCGCGGGCCGCAACTGGGCCCTGATCGGCGACGCCGCGGGCTGCGTCAACCCGCTCAACGGCGAGGGCATCGACTACGGCCTGGAGACCGGCCGCCTCGTCGCCGAGCTGATCGCGCAGGACCGCGACCTCGAGCTCGCCTGGCCCGCCACCCTGCGCACCCACTACGGCCAGGCGTTCTCCATCGCGCGCCGCCTCGCCGGGCTGCTCACACTGCCGCGGCTGCTGCCGCTCGCCGGCCCGGTCGGGATGCGCTCGCGCGCCCTGATGACGGTGGCCCTGCGCGTGATGGGCAACCTCGTCACCGACGCCGACCTCGACCTCACCGCCCGCGCCTGGCGCGCCGCCGGCCGGCTCAGCCTGCGCCTGGACGAGCGGCCCCCGTTCCCGGCGGCCGACCTCCGGGTCTGATCAGACCTTCCAGTACCCGCAGAACATGATGTGGTCCTTGGGCACGCCGGTGCGCACCCAGTGCCGGCGCACGCCGGTGGGCAGCGCCTGCTCGCCGACGGTCCACCCGTAGAACGGCCCGTCGGGCAGCGCCTGCGCCTGCGCGAGGGCCGCCGCGGCGCGGCCGGGCACGTCGTGGGGGTCGGTACGGACGATCCACCGCACCTCGACGCCGGGCGGTGGGGCCAGGTCCTGGCGGTCGGCCTCGGCGGGCACCTCGAGCAGCGCGAGGCCCTCGGCGTCGGCGGGCAGCGACGCGAGGATCCCGGCCGCGGCGGGCAGCCCCGACTCGTCGGCGACGAGGACCGTGCGCCCCGCCGTCGCCGGCGGCGGGACGAAGCCGATCCCCTCGTCGAGGATGGCCACGGGGTCGCCCGGGGCGCAGGTGCGGGCCCAGGTCGAGCCCGGACCGGCGTCGTCGCCCTCGCCGTGCAGGACCACGTCGACGTCGATCTCGGGGCCGTCGGTCCCCAGCGCCCGGTGCGCGCGCACGGTGTAGTTGCGCACCACCGGCCGCGAAGCCTTCGGCGCGGCGAGCAGCTTGGCCCACGCGATGCGGGTGAAGACCGGCGGCACGTGGTCGAGCGAGTCGTCGGAGACGGGGATGAACAGCCGGAACCACTGGTCGAAGCCCATGGAGCGGAACCGGTCGACGTCGCCGCCGCCCAGCGTCACCCGCGCCATGTGCGGCGAGACCTCCGTGCGGCGCAGCACCTGCAGCCGCAGCGTCTCCGCGACCTCGGGCTTCACCGCCGTCGCCGCCATGTTCGTCCGTGCCATGCCGCCCCCTCATCGATCGATAAGGGCACCCTAACCTACAAGGGGGCGGCGGCGCGGACTATCGCAGGAGCTGCGCCCGGATGTCGGTCTTGAGGATCTTCCCGACCGTCGACCGGGGCAGGTCCGGCCAGAACTCGACCTGCTTGGGCGCCTTGACGCTCCCGATCCGCTCCTTGACGAACGCCCGCAGCTCCTCGCCGGAGATCGTGGCCCCCGGCTGCAGCTGCACCACCGCGACGACCCGCTCGCCCCACTTCTCGTCGGGCAGCCCGACGACGCCGCAGTCGCGCACCGCGGTGTGGGCCATCAGCGCCTGCTCCACCTCGGCGGAGTAGACGTTGAAGCCGCCGGTGATGACCATGTCCTTGGCGCGGTCGACGATGAACAGGAAGCCGTCCTCGTCGAGGTAGCCGATGTCGCCGGTGTGGTGCCAGCCGTGCTCGGACGCCTCGGCCGTGGCCTCCGGGTTCTTGTAGTACCCGGCCATCACCAGCGAGCTGCGCACGACGATCTCGCCGCGCTCGCCGCCGGGCAGCAGCGAGCCGTCCGACGCCATGATGCCGACGGTGACCAGCGGCCCCGGCCGCCCCGCCGACGCGAGCCGCTGCACGGCGACCGAGCCGTCGGGCAGGAAGTGGTCGCGCGGCGACAGCATCGACACGAACATCGGCGCCTCGGACTGCCCGAACAGCTGTGCCATCACCGGCCCGATGTCGCGGAGCGCCTGCTCCAGGCGGGCGGGCGACATCGGCGCCGCGCCGTACCAGAAGCACTGCAGCGAGCTCAGGTCCGTCGACTCCAGCTGCTCGTGCGCGAGCAGCATGTAGATCAGCGTCGGCGGCAGGAACGTGTGCGTGACGCCGTGCTCCTCGACGAGCGAGAGGAACCCGCCGACGTCGGGCGCCGGCATGACGACGATCCGCCCGCCCAGCGACAGCACCGGGAAGCAGAGCACCCCGGCCGCGTGCGTCAGCGGGGCCATGGCGAGGTACACCGGCCGTCCCTCGAAGGGGTACCCCATGAGCGCCAGCGCCGTCATCGTCTCGATGTTGCGGTCGGTGAGCTGCACGCCCTTGGGCCGGCCGGTGGTGCCGCCGGTGCCGACGATCATGACGGTCTCACCGGAGCCGGCATCGTCGAATTCGCTGCCCTCGGCCAACCAGTCGTCGAGCTCGTCGAGGCACACCGTCGTGGTGACCTGCGGCAGGTCCATCTCCGCGACCATCGGGGCGTAGGCCCGGGAGTGGAACAGCGCGACGCAGTCGAACAGGTCGAGCAGCTCGGCGTTCTCCGACGCCGAGTTGCGCGGGTTGATCGGGCACCAGACCGCGCCGCGGCGGGAGATCCCGAAGACGGTGGCGAAGGCGACGGGGTCGTTGCCCGAGAGGATCCCGACCTTGTCCCCCGCCCGGACGCCCGAGCGCGCGAGCGCCCGGGCGACGGCGTGGCTGTGGTCCTGCACGTCCCCGTAGGTGAGCGTGGTCGGACCCATCACGAGGCAGGGGGCGTCGCGTCCGAGCGACGCCCCCTTGTCCAGGTAGGCGGTCAGACCCATGCGGGGGCTCCCGGGAGGGTCACCGTCACATGCCCATGCCGCCGTCGACGGGGAGACCGGCCCCGTTGACGAACCGCGACGCGTCCGAGGCGAGGAAGACGACGGCGTCGGCCATGTCGGAGACCTCGCCGAGGCGACCCGAGGGCGTCAGCTCGATGACGGCGCCGACGGCCGCGTCGGGGCTCTCGAACAGGCCGAGCCCGGCCGTCTCCACCGCGAGCTTGACGCCCATGTCGGTGGCTACGAGGCCCGGGTAGAGGCAGTTGACGCGCACGCCGTAGCCGAGCTTGCCGGCCTCCATCGCGGCGACGCGGGTGAGCCGGTCGACGCCGGACTTGGTGGCCGAGTAGCCCGCGATCGCGGGGAACGCGATCGTGGCGGCGACCGAGGCGATGTTGATGATCGAGCCGCCGCCGCCCGCCGCCCCGCCCGGGCGCATCGTGCGGAAGCCGTGCTTGATCCCGAGCATGGTGCCGAGGATGTTGACCTCGAGCATCTTCTTGATCTCGTCCGGGTCGGTGTCGGCGAGGAGCTGCGTGACCTCGATGCCGGCGTTGTTGACCAGGATGTCGAGCCCGCCGAGCTCCGCGACGGTGTGCGCGGCCGCGGCCTCCCACTGGCTGTCGCTGGTGACGTCGAGCTCGACGAAGCCGCCACCCTCCAGGCCCGCGGCGGTCTGCTCGCCGACGTCCTTGAGCACGTCGGCGATCATCACCCTGGCTCCGGCGGCCGTGAGGGCCTGCGCCATGCCGGCGCCCAGCCCGCGGGCGCCGCCGGTGACCAGCGCGCGCCTCCCCGTCAGATCGATCGAGCTCATCCGTGGTCCTCTCATCGCCGGTGATGCGGACCACAACGTAGGAGGCGGCTTGGACGAGTGTCAAGACACGTCTGGACGACTGTCCAGACGGACCGGCCGGGGTACTCTCGTTGCCGTCATGAGCACCGCAGAGAAGGCCGGGCACGCCTCCGGCAACCGGTCCGACAGGGTCGAGGAGCGGCGCCGCGAGCTCGCCGACGCGGCGCTCACGACGCTGTCCGAGCTCGGCTACGCCCGCACCAGCCTGCGCGAGATCGCCCAGAACTCCGCGTTCAGCCACGGCGTCCTGCACTACTACTTCCGCGACAAGGTCGACCTGATCACCTACTGCGTCCGGCAGTACAAGGCCGCCTGCGTGCTGCGCTACGACCAGATCGTCGCCACAGCCGGCACCGCCGACGCCCTGGCCACCGGGTTCGCCGACGGGCTGGTCGCCACGCTCGTCGAGGACGCCCGGATGCACCGGCTCTGGTACGACCTGCGCTCGCAGTCGCTGTTCGAGGAGTCCTTCCGCGCCGACGTCCTCGACATCGACGCCACGCTCGAGCGCATGGTCTGGCGCATCGTCAGCCGCTACGGCGAGCTGTGCGACCGCCCGGTGCCCACCTCCCCCGCCATGACCTACGCCCTGTTCGACGGGCTGTTCCAGCAGGCGCTGCTGCACCACGTCGCGGGCTCCCCCACCGCGGGCCCCGACCTGCACGCCCGCGCGCTCGACCTCCTCGGCCGCCTCCTGCCGTGACCGACTGGGGGTCGGTCGCCGACTGGGTGTCCGCCTCGGCCACGGTCGCAGCGCTGCTCGCCGCCTCCTACGCCGCTCGCGTGGCGTACCGGCAGTTGAGGGTGCTCGAGGACCAGGAGGAGTACCGCCAGCGCGCCGAGAAGATCCGGGACGCCTCGCGCGTAGCAGTGTGGGTGCGCATCGACGCGATGAGCGCTCTGCCTGAACTGCGCTACGTCAACGCGAGTGGGATGCCGATCTACGACCTCGTGCTGTGGGTCGCCACTCCCGAGCAGACCTTCACGATCGTCTACGTCGTCGACGGCCCGTCGGCCGAGTCGAAGACGATGGTCCGAGGTACCGATGACTTGCAACGTCAGATCTGCGAGAGCACCTACAGACCGGGCTGGACGCAACTCCTGGAGTCCGGTCACCTCGTGTGCGCCGCGGCGTTCCGGGACTCGGTGAACCGCAGGTGGTTCCGGGACTTCCACGGTCGGTTGTCCGAGGTCGAGGAACAGGAGGATGTCGGGACGCGGTTCGCTGCACACCGGGTCGCGCGTTTCCCCCGCGACTCCGACACGGATGGATCTCGGCATCCGGGGCCGGCGGGCTAGGTGGGAACCGACCGGAGGACCGCGATCGACGCCGAGCGCGCCGCCACTGTCGAGCGCGCCGCGGCGCTGGCCCGCCAGGTCGAGGGGCTCGCCGAGCAGCAGGCGCACACCACCCACGACGACGAGCACGACCCCGAGGGCGTCACGATCGGCTTCGAGCGCGCCCAGCTCCAGGGCCTGCTCGCCGGCGCCCGCGAGGAGATCGAGGCGCTCGACCGCGCCGCCGCCCGCCTCGCCGACGGCACCTACGGCCGGTGCACGCGGTGCGGCGCCGCGATCGCCCCGGAGCGCCTCGACGCCCTGCCCGCCGCCGAGACCTGCATCGCCTGCGCCACGGCCCGGCGGCGGCACCGCTAGCCGGGCGCCGTGCACATCTGACGGTCACCGTGCACACGGTCGACCGCGTGCACGGTGGCCGTCCGGTGTGCACGCTGCCCGACCGCCCGTGGGCGGCCGTAGATTGCCGGGCATGGCGCGCACGATCAGGTTCCACGAGACCGGCGGTCCGGAGGTCCTGCGGATCGAGGACCTCCCGGTCCGCGCACCCGGGCCGGGCGAGGTGCGGATCCGGGTCGACGCGGTCGGGCTGAACCGCGCGGAGGTCAACTTCCGCCGCGGCACCTACCTGGAGCGGCCGAGACTGCCGGCCGGGCTCGGCTCGGAGGCCGCGGGCGAGGTGCTGGAGGTCGGCCCGGACGTCACGCGGTGGCGGCCGGGCGACGCCGTCTGCGTGATCCCCGCGTTCTCCCAGAACGACTTCCCCGTCTACGCGGAGGAGGCGGTCGTGCCCGCAGCGGCGCTGGTGGCGCGCCCGCCGGGCATGGACGCCGTCACGGGGGCGGCGGTGTGGATGCCCTACGTCACCGTCTACGGGATGGTGCAGGAGGTCGTCCGGGTCCGGCCCGGCGACCGCGTCGTCGTCACCGCGGCGGCCAACAGCATCGGCCTGGCGGCGGTGCAGGTGCTGCGCCACCTCGGCGCGGTGCCGGTCGCGACGGTCACCGCGCCCGCAGGCCGCGACGCGCTGCTGGCCGCGGGCGCCGCGGAGGTCGTCGTCGACGACGGGTCCGACCTCGCCGGTCCGCTGCGCGCGGCCACCGGCGGGGCCGGTGCCGACCTCGTGCTCGACGCCGTCGGCGGGCCGCGGGTGGCCGAGCTCGTGGCGGCGTGCGCGCCCGGCGCCACGGTGCTCGTGCACGGCGGCCTGTCCGGCGAGCCGACGCCGCTGCCCGGTGGCCGGTACGCCCCGGTCTGGATGCGGCGCTACCTCGTCTTCGAGATCACCGGCGATCCGGCGGCGCTGCGGCGCGCGGAGCACTTCGTCCGGGCCGGGCTGGCGTGCGGCGCGTTCGTGCCGACCGTCGACCGCGTCTTCGACTTCGACGACGTGGCCGCCGCGCACGCCTACGTCGACTCCCCCGACCGCGCGCCGGGCAAGCCGGTGCTGCGGGTGCGGCCTACTTCCCCGTGAGGCTGCCGGAGCCGCCGTCCTTCTTGTCCCTCTTCTCGGCGCGCTTCTCCTTGATGGACTTGCCGGACTTCTTGCTCGCGGACTGGCGCGGTGACTTGTCGGACACGGGGGCTCCTCGGCGCGCCGGGGCGCGCGATCGGACGAGCGGGGCCGCCGTGGAACGGGTCCGGGCGAGCATCCTCTACAGGTGCCGGACCCGACGTGCGGGGCGGGATCAGCCCCGGGCGGCCGAGGCAGACGCTACGCCGGCTACGACCGCGGGTCGAGGTGCTCGCGCTGCAGGATGCCCATGCGCAGGGCGTTGCGGTAGCGGCCGTCGGCGAAGAACTCCTCGCGCAGCTCGCCCTCGGTCACGAAGCCGGCCTTCTCGTAGATGTGGATCGCCTTCGGGTTCTCGACGGCGACGATCAGGTAGACCTTGTGCAGGTTGAGCACGGCGAATGCGTAGTCGAGCGCCTGCATCGTCGCCTCGCGCGCGTACCCGCGGCCCTGGTGGTCGGGGTGCACGATGATCTGGAACTCGGCGACGCGGTGGATGTAGTCGATCTCCATCAGCTCGACGACGCCCGCGGGCTCCCCCGCGGCCTCGATGACGAAGCGGCGCTCGCGGTTGTCGTGCACGTGCCGGTCGTAGATGTCGCGCAGCTCGACCAGCGCCTCGTACGGCTCGGTGAACCAGTACGACATGACCTTGGAGTCGTTCGTCAGGCCGTGCACGAACTCCAGGTCGTCGCGCTCGAGGGCGCGCAGCCGGATCGCCATGGGGCCATCCTCCCGCACGCCCCCGGTGGGTAGGTTCGGCCAGCGATGAGATCGGCGGCCGGCCGTCGTCCCCACCCCGACACCCCCGAACCGAGCACGAGGAGCACCGATGGGCACCATCCAGGTCCAGCTGTTCACCACCGTCGACAACGCGGTCGGCGCGCCGATGTGGACCATGGACTACCCGTTCACCGACGAGATGGGCGCCGCGATCGGGCAGCTCACCACGGGCAGCGCCACCGCGATCCTGCTCGGGCGCACCACGTGGGAGGAGTCGGGCCCGGCGTGGTCGGGCCGCGACATGGCCGACGACCCGGGCGCCCCGTTCTTCAACGAGACCGCCAAGTACGTGGTGTCCGGCTCGCGCACCGAGGTCGACGGCTGGAACAACTCCACGCTGCTCGGCGCCTACGACGCCGACGCGATCCGCCGCTTCAAGGACGGCGTCGACGGCGGCATCTACGTCTTCGGCAGCACCACCCTGGTGCGCGCGCTGCTCGACGACGGCCTGGTCGACGAGCTGCACCTGTTCGTCTACCCGGTGGCGCTCGGCGAGGGCCCGACGCTGTTCGGCCCGGGCACCCCGAAGCGGGCCATGACCCTGAAGTCGGCGCAGAGCTTCGACAACGGCGTCGTCCACCTGGCCTACGCGCCGAACCCCGGCACCCCCGGGGCCTGAGCGCTACCGCTCGCCGAGCGTCCGCTCCGACGGGGGCGGGAGCGGGGCGGGCGCGGGACGCAGGCCGTCGACGAGCAGGGCCAGGTAGCGACGGCGGTCGGCCCCGGCGGGGTCCCGCTCGTGCACCGTGGCCAGCGCCATGACGACGACGGCGGCCAGGTCGCGCCCGAGCAGCTCGGGCCGCGCCCGCCCGGCGTCGATCGCGCGGCGCAGCGGCCGCTCCATCGCCGCGACCCACGCCCCGACCAGGTCGACGTCGACCGCGCGCACCTCGCGGGCCAGCCGCAGCACCGTGCGGTGCGCGGCGAGGGAGTCGACGACGGCGCCGAGCATCCCGACCAGGTCGTCCCACGGGTCGTCGGTGACCACCTCGGCGGCCGGCGCGACCTCGGTGGCGAGGACGTGCTCGACGACCGCGCGCACGAGCTGGTCGCGGTTGCGGAAGCGCCGGTAGAGGGTGGCGGGGGCGACCCCGGCGCGGCGCGCGACCTCGTCGAGCGCCACCCCCGGGCCGTCCTCCTCGAACGCGGCGCCGGCGGCCACCACGATCCGCTCGTGGTTGCGCGCGGCGTCCACCCGCATCGCGCGCCCGGCCGTCACGGCCCGACTCTCCCATCCGCCGGGCGGCGCGTCATTCCTCGACGCGCAGGGCCCCCGACGGGCACAGCGAGACGGCCTGCCGCGCCGCGTCCGCGTCGGCGCCCTCCGGCTCCCCGACCAGGAGCAGGACGATGCCGTCGTCGTCCTGGTCGAACACGGCCTCGGAGCTGGTGACGCAGAGGCCCGCCCCGATGCACAGGTCGCGGTCAGCGATGATCTCCATGCTCGACTCCTACCAGGTGACGGGCAGCGAGTGCAGCCCGTAGACGAAGTGGAACGCCCGGAACGGGACCTCCTCGAACGGCACGGCCGCCGCGAGGCGCGGGAAGCGGCGCAGCAGCGCCGGGAACGCGATCCGCATCTCCATGCGGGCCAGGGGCGCGCCGAGGCAGTGGTGCACGCCGTGGCCGAAGGCGAGGTGGCCCATCGCGCCGCGGGAGACGTCGAGGGTGTCGGGGTCGTCGACGAAGCCCGGGTCGCGGTTGGCGGTGGGCAGCGCGCAGAGGACCAGCTCGCCCGCCGGGATCGTCTGCCCGGCGATCTCCACCTCGGTCGTCGTGGTGCGGGCGACGCCGGTGTGCACGATGGAGAGCCAGCGCATGAGCTCCTCGACGGCGGCGTCGACGGACTCCGGATCGTCGCGGACGGTCGCGAGCTGGTCGGGGTGGCGCAGCAGCGCGAGCGTGCCCAGGCCCAGCATGTTCGACGTCGTCTCGTGGCCGGCGATCAGCAGCAGCGACGCGATGCCGGCGAGCTCGTCGTCGGTCATCTCGTCACCGTGCTCCCGGACCAGCATGCCCAGCACGTCCTCGCCCGGATCGGCCTTCGCCCCGGCGACCAGGCGGTCCATGTAGGCGCGGCTCTCGCGCTGCAGCGCGACCCGCTCGTCCATCGGGATGGAGAGGTCGAGCTGGCGGCCGGTGCGGTGCTGGAACTCGTCGCGGTCGGCGTAGGGCACGCCGAGCAGCTCGCAGATCACCAGCGACGGGATCGGCAGCGCGAAGGAGGGCACCAGGTCGGCCGGGCTGCCGGCGCGCTCCATCGCGTCGAGGTGCTCGTCGACGATCTCGACGATCCGCGGCTCGAGGCGGCGCATCCGGCGGACGGTGAACTCCGGGGTCAGGAACCGGCGCAGCCGGGTGTGGTCGGGCGGGTCGGCCGCGAGCATCTGCCCGGCCATCGCGCGGCGCTTCTCCTCCGCCGAGCGGGTGTCGCCGGGCATCCGCATCGCGAGGCCGCCCGCGTTGCTGAACCGGCTCGCGTCGGCGAGGACCTCCCGCACGTCCTCGTGCCGGGCCACCAGCCACGCCGGCGCCCCGAACACCGACTGCACGCGGCGGATCCCCGGGCCCTCGCGGACCTCGGCGAGCTCGGGCACGGGATCGAAGCGGTCGCGCTGCATGTGCAGCGGCGGGAGCGGTGGTGCCTGGGTCATGGTGCGTCCTCTCCCCGACGGCGATCGACCCGTCCGACGCTACCAGCGAAGTGAGAGTGGACTCTCAGTTCGGACTTACGGCGCGAACCGCCCGCTCCCGCACGATCGGCGCGACCGCGGTGCCGAGCAGCTCGATGCCGTGCAGCAGGTCGTCGTGGGCCAGCCGGACGTTGGTCATCTGCAGGGCGATCCGGTCGACGCCGCCGAGCGCGTCGGAGACGGCCAGCATCTTCGTTGCCACCGCCTCGGCGTCGCCGATGAAGTACGCGCCCGTCGGGCCGGTCGTGGCCTCGTAGGCGGCGCGCGTCGGCGCCGAGCCGCCCCGCTCGCGGGCGATCTTGGTGAAGATCTCCGACCAGCCGGGGTAGAAGTCGTCCTTCGCCTGCTGGGTGGTGTCGCCGACGAAGCCGAAGCAGTGCAGCCCGACCCGCAGCTGCGCGGGGTCGTGCCCGGCCCGGCGTCCCGCCTCGCGGTAGGCGTCGACCAGCGGGCGGAAGCGGTGCGGCTCCCCGCCGATGATCGCCACCATCAGCGGCAGCCCGAGGATCCCGGCCCGGATGAACGACTCCGGCGTGCCGCCGACGCCCACCCAGACCGGCAGCGGGTCCTGCAGCGGTCGCGGGTAGACCCCCTGCCCGGTGAGCGGCGGGCGGTGCTTGCCCGACCACGTGACGGACCGCGACTCGCGGATGCGCAGCAGCAGGTCGAGCTTCTCGGCGAACAGCTCGTCGTAGTCGCGCAGGGACAGCCCGAACAGCGGGAACGCCTCGGTGAACGACCCGCGCCCGACGACGAGGTCCATGCGACCGCGGGAGACGAGGTCGAGCGTGGCGAACTCCTGGAACACGCGCACCGGGTCGTCGGCGCTGAGCACCGTGACGGCGCTGTTGAGCCGGATCCGGCTCGTGCGCGCCGCGGCGGCGGCCAGCAGCACCGAGGGCGCGGAGTCGTAGTACTCGCTGCGGTGGTGCTCGCCGATGCCGAAGGAGTCGAGCCCGACCTCGTCGGCCCGCTGGACCTCCTCCAGCAGGTGCGCGACCCGGTCCTCGGGGCTCACGGTGCGGCCTGTGCCCGGGTCGGTGACCGCGGAGACGAAGCTGTCGATGCCGATGTGCATGATCCCCATGCTCCCCGCACGGACACCGGGTCCAGCGGTGAGGTGTGGCACTGGCGGGCCCGGCTCACGTTGCAGCAAGGCCACCTTGTGGACGCTTCCGCACAGCAAGGTGGCCTTCCTGCAACTCGTCCGGCCGTGCGCGGGTGCGCGGTCTCGGCGACACTCCCCGGCGGACGACGAACCCGGGAGGCGAGAGCCGTGGCGACCGACAGCACCCCGCCCCGCACCCCCGACGGCCGCTTCATCGTCGTCGACGGCCGGCGCTGGCGGGCCGAGGACCCCACCCTCCCCGACGACGTCCGCACCGCGCTCCTGCACCACCTCGGCGTGGCCCGCTCCGCCGTGCGCACCTCGAAGAAGAGCGACGACGCGGACGCCCTCGCCCGCGCCCGCTCCCGCGTCGGCACCGCCAAGCGCGGTCTCGGGGAGCGCGGGGACCCGTGGTGGGAGCAGGACGACGCGGCGCGGCGCGAGCGCTGGACGGCGGCGCTGGCCGAGCTGGAGGACGGGTGAGCGGTCAGGCGTCGGGGCCGACGGCGTAGCCGCCGCCGAGGTAGGCGCGCTGGATGCGCTCGTCGTCGAGCAGGTCGGCCGGGACGCCCTCCAGCAGGACCCGCCCGCGGTCCATGACCAGGGCCCGGTCGGCCACCCGGAACGCGGCCCGCACGTTCTGCTCGACCAGCACGATCGCCAGCCCCTCCTCGGAGCGCAGGCGGCCCAGCGTCGCGAAGATCTCCCGCACGACCCGGGGGGCCAGCCCCAGGCTGGGCTCGTCCAGGACGAGCACCGACGGGCTCGCCATCAGCCCGCGGCCGATGGCGAGCATCTGCTGCTCGCCGCCCGACAGCGTGCCGGCGGCCTGGCCGAGCCGGTCGGCCAGGCGGGGGAAGTACTCGAGCACCTGCTCGCGGCGGGCGCGCCGGCCGGTCCGGTCGCGGCGCCGGGTCCACCCGCCGAGCGCCAGGTTGTCCTCCACCGCGAGGGTCGGGAACACCAGCCGGTTCTCCGGCACGTGCGCCAGCCCGGCCGCGGCGATCGCCTCCGGACCGCGGCCCGTCACGTCCTTCCCGGCCAGCCGGACCCGGCCCCCCGTCAGGGGCAGCAGCCCGGACAGCGCGCGCAGCAGGGTCGACTTGCCCGCGCCGTTCGCGCCGACCACGGCGACGATCTCGCCGGGCCGCGCGGCCAGCGACACCCCGTGCAGCACCGCGATGCGGCCGTAGCCGGCCTCGACCGCCTCCGCCTCGATCCCACCACCGGCGACGTCCGCAGCCCCGGACGCGCCGCCCGCCGCCGTCATCCCTCGCTCCCCGCCGCCAGCGCCCGCCGCGCCCGCTCCGCCTCGGGGTCGTCGTCGTCGACGCCGAGGTAGGCGGCCACCACGGCGGGGTCCTCCCGGACCTGCTGCGGCGTGCCCAGCGCGATCAGCACGCCGTCGTCGAGCACCGCGACCCGGTCGGCCAGCGCCAGCACCGCCTCCACGTCGTGCTCCACCAGCACGATCCCCATCCCACCGGCGCGCAGCCGCCGCAGGAGCAGCGCCAGGTCCCGACGCTCGGCGCCCGACAGCCCGGCCAGCGGCTCGTCGAGCAGCAGCAGGTCCGGCTCGACGGCCAGCGCCCTGGCCACCTCCATCAGCCGCTGGCGCCCGAAGGGCAGGTCCGCGGCGGGCCGGTCGGCGTCGGCGGTCAGCCCGACGAGGTCGATCACTGCGCGGGAGGCCTCGACGACCTCGCGCTCCTCCCGGCGGGCGGCGACGCCGAGCATGCCGCGCAGCAGCCCGGCCCGGCTGCGCAGGTGCCGGCCGACCATCACGTTGCCGAGCACCGTCGCCGAACCGAAGACCTGCAGGTTCTGGAACGTCCGCGTGGCCCGCGCCCGCGCGAAGACGTGCGGCTTGCGGCCGTCGATCCGCTCGCCCCGCAGCTCGACGGTGCCGGCGCTGGGCTCGGTCACGCCGCTGACCATGTTGAAGCAGGTGGTCTTGCCTGCGCCGTTGGGACCGATCAGGGCGACGATCTCGCCCGCCGCGACGTCCAGGTCCACCCCGTCCACCGCGACGACGCCGCCGTAGCGCTTGGTCAGGCCGCGGACCGAGAGCAGGACGGTGCCCGGCTCGGGGCGCCCGTCGCGGGCGAGCAGCGGGCCGTCGTCCCGGTCCGGGCCGGCCGGCACCTCCGCGCCGTCACCGGCTGGGGCCGGTCGGACGCCGGTCAGCATCCGGAAGAGCTGGTGCAGCCCGCCCGGCAGGAAGATCATGACCAGGGTCAGGACCAGCCCGAAGCCGATCAGCTGCACCTCGCCGGTCGCCCCGGGCACCAGCAGCGGCACGGCCTCGCGCAGCCCCTCGTCGAGGAACTCCACGGCGAAGCCGCCCACCACGGCCCCCCAGACGGTCCCGAGCCCGCCCAGCACGGCCATGAGCAGGAACTCCACCGACAGCGAGAAGTTCGCCGCGTTCGGGTTGACCACGGCCAGCCAGTGCGCGAAGAACACCCCCGCCACGCCCGCGTAGGCGGCCGACAGCACGAACACCTGCAGCCGCAGGCGGAAGGTGTCGACGCCCAGGGTCTCCGCGGCCACCTCGGAGTCGTTGACCGCTCCCAGTGCGCGCCCCACCCGGCTGTCGACGACGTTGCGCGCGGCCACGACGGCCAGGACCACCACCGGGGCCAGCAGCCACAGGTACTCGGCCGGGGTGTCGTAGCGGCGGCCGCCGAACTCCGGCTTGGGGATGCCGAAGATCCCCGACGTGGCGCCCAGGAACGGGGTCTCGATGGCCACCACCGTCAGGATGATCCCGAGGCCGAGTGTGGCCAGCGCCAGGTAGTGCCCGCGCAGCCGCAGCAGCGGCAGGCCGACCAGCAGCGCCGCGAGCACGGCCAGCCCGACCGCGATCGCCGCCGCGAGCAGGCCGGGGACCTGCGTGCGGGTGACCAGGATCGCCTGGGTGTAGGCCCCGACGGCGAAGAACGACGCGTGCCCCAGGCTGACCTGCCCGGCCAGCCCCATCAGCAGCGACAGCCCGATCGCGGCGATGGCGTAGATCGTCGCGTAGACGGCGGTGCTGGTGACCCAGACCGGCAGCAGCAGCGGCAGCCCGAGCAGGGCCACCAGCAGCACGACGACGCCCACGGCGTCCGACCGGCGCTTCACCGCGGCACCCCTAGACCCTCGCCTGCGCGTGCCGGCCGAACACGCCCTCGGGCCGCGCCACCAGGACCACGATGAGCAGGACGAACGCCACCGCGTCGCGGTAACCGGAGTCGATGTAGCCCGCGACCAGCGACTCCAGCACGCCGAGCACCAGCCCGCCGAGCACCGCGCCGCGGATGGACACCAGCCCGCCCAGGGTCGCGGCGACGAAGCCCTTGAGCCCGAGCAGCAGTCCGGAGTCCCACTGCGTGAGCTGGATCGGGCTGGCCAGCACCCCGGCGATCGCCCCGAGCAGCCCGGCCACCGCGAACGCGACGGTGGCCGCCGCCACGGGCGAGATCCCGACGAGCCGGGCCGCGACGGGCTGCTCCGCGCAGGCCCGCAACGCCTTGCCCAGCATCGTGCGGTCGTAGAACACCGTCACCGCGACCGCCACGACGGCGGTGACGCCGAGGATCCACAGCTCCTGGGCGCGCACCGACACGCCGCCGATGACGAGGTCCGGCCCCGGCAGCGGCGGCAGCCCGCGCCCCTGCGGGCCGTAGAGCAGCAGCATCAGGGCCTTGAGCGCGGTGGAGACGCCGAGCGTCAGGATGATCGACACGAGCGTCGTCATCCGCCGGACGGGGGCGATGGCCAGCCGCTGCATGAGCACCGCCACCAGGCCGACGACCAGCAGCGCGACCACCAGCGCCAGCGGCATCGGCAGGCCGGCACCGACGCCCGACAGCGCGACGAGGCCGCCGAGCGCGGCGAACTCGCCCTGCGCCAGGTTGATCACCCCGCTGACGGAGAACACCGCCACGAAGCCCATGGCCACTAGTGCGTAGACCGCTCCCTGGGACAGCCCGGCGATCGTGAACTGGAGCAGGTCTGCCATCAGCGGGTCACGGGGTGGCGAGCTGGAACTGCCGGTCGCGCACGGTGACCAGCACGAGGTCGTCGGCCTGCAGCCCGCTGTGGTCCTCGGCGGTCATGGTGAACGTGCCGGAGACGCCGACGAAGTCGGTGACGCCCTCGAGGTGCTCGCGCAGCGCCTCCGGGTCGGTGCCCGCGGCCCGCAGCGCGTCCACGGCCAGCTGCCAGCCGTCGTAGGCGTGCCCGGCGAACGTCGACGGCGCGGTGCCGTAGGCGCCGCGGTAGTCGGCGATGAAGTCGGTGATGACCTGCTTCTGCGGGTCGTCGGCGGGGAGCTGGTCGGCGACGACCAGGCGGCCCAGCGGGGCGACCAGCCCGTCGGCGCTCTCCGCGGCGGTGTCGAGGAAGACCTGGTTGCCGATGCCGTGGCTCTGGTAGACGGGCTTGCCCACGCCGAGCTGCGTGTAGGCCTTCTGGGCCAGGCCCGCGGCCGGCGGGATGCCCCAGATGACGACGGCGTCGGCGTTGGCGTTGCGGATGTTGACCATCTGCGCGGTGAAGTCGGTGGCGTCGGGGGCGAAGCTCTCGACGGCCACGACGCTGACCCCGGACGGCCCGCCGATCTCGTCGAACAGCTGCTGCACGCCCTCGCCGAACCCGGACGCGTCGCGGGCCAGCGCGAGGGTCTTGTAGCCCTTGGCCGCGGCGTCGCGGACGATGTTCTCGATGACCACCGAGTCGTTCTGGGCGGTCTTGAACACCCACTCCGACCCGTTGACGATCGCGGCGTTGGCCGCCAGCGAGATCATCGGGAGCGGGGTCGACTCGGCGATCGGCCGCATGGCCAGGCTCGGGCCGGTCCGGCTGGCCCCGAGCAGGATGTCGACCTGGTCCTCGGTGATGAGCTTGGAGGCCGCGCGGGCGGCGCCGTCCTCGGTGGAGGCGTTGTCCTCGATGATCAGCTCGACCTGCCGGCCGTCGATGCCGCCCTCGGCGTTGAGCTGGTCGGCGAGCAGCGTCAGGGTGTCGCGCTCGGGCACGCCCAGGCTGGCCCCGGCGCCGGTGATGTCCAGGACCGCACCGATCCGGAACGGGCCGTCCTCGGCCCCCCCGCCCTGCGCCCCGGGGGCGGGTTGCTCCTCGGCGCACCCCGCCGCGAGGAGCGCACCTGCGGCCAGCACGACCGCGAGCCTCTTGACCGGACCGAACACGGCAGCCTCCCGACGCTGGAAAGATCGCGGGGAGCGTGACACCGCATCCGGGTGGGCGCAAGGGGACCGCAACGCGTCCGTGATGTGGAGCCGATGTGCGGGTCCTAGCCGCCGCGACGGTCCCTCAGGTCGACCGCGGCCCGCGCCACCGGCTCGACCTGGAAGTCGTACCGCTCGGTGTCGAGCCCGAAGTGGTCGGCCAGCTCCGCCCGCAGGAAGGCCGCGATCTCCCCTGCCCCCTCGCCGTTCGCCAGCCGGTCCAGGACCGGTGCGATCAGGCAGTCGTACTCGTCGGGCGGCTCGCCGTCCTCGACGACGCCGATCGGGTCCCAGGCGTTGAGGATCCCGCGCAGTGCCGTCACCGGACGCTCGTCGGTGTCGGGTCCCGGATCGCGGTGCTCCACGCGCCGATCGTAGGGCGCTGAGCTGGGGTTGTTGCTCCTCCGACTGGATTCGAACCAGTAACCGCCCGATTAACAGTCGGGTGCTCTGCCGTTGAGCTACGGAGGACCGTATCGCCGGGGCACCGCCCCGATCGGCCTGGAAAGCGTAGCGCACCGCCCCCGGCGGCCCGGGCGGGGGTGGGGGGTGGGCACCGGGCTCCCCCTGCCCTCGATGTGCGTTCTTGTGGGAACTTGTGGATACTCGTCGGATCGCGACGAAGGGACGAGCGTGCTTCCGTTCGACGGCATCTCGCTGGGGTGCGACTACAACCCCGAGCAGTGGCCGCGGTCGGTGTGGCCCGAGGACGTCGCCCTGATGCAGGAGGCCGGGGTCGGTTTCGTGACCCTGGGCGTCTTCTCCTGGGGCCTGCTCGAACCGCGCCCCGGCGAGTTCGACTTCGGGTGGTTCGACGAGGTCGTGGGCCTGCTCCACGAGGGCGGCATCGCGATCGACATGGCGACGGCCACGGCGGCGCCCCCGCCGTGGCTGACCCACCGACACCCGGAGGTCCTGCCCGTCGACCGGGAGGGGCGGACGCTGTGGCCGGGCAGCCGGCAGTCGTTCATCCCCTCCTCGCCCGTGTTCCGGGAGTACGCGCTGCGCCTGGTCGAGCAGATGGCGCAGCGCTACGGGAGCCACCCCGCGGTGCGGATGTGGCACGTCAGCAACGAGCTGGGGTGCCACATCGGCAAGGACTGGTCCGACGTCAGTGCGGCGGCGTTCCGCGTCTGGCTCGCCGACCGCTACGGCGACGTCGACGCGCTCAACGAGGCGTGGGGCACGGCCTTCTGGAGCCAGCACTACACGAGCTTCGACGAGGTCCTGCCGCCCCGGATCACCCCCGCGGTGCCCAACCCGACCCAGGAGCTCGACTTCGCCCGCTTCTCCTCCGACGCGTGGCTCGACCACTACCGCGCCGAGCGCGACGTGCTGCGCCGCCACTCCCCCGGCGTTCCCGTCACCACGAACTTCATGGTGGCCGACCACCAGTACGAGCAGGACTACTTCGGCTGGGGCCCGGAGATGGACGTCGTCAGCCAGGACCACTACCTCGACCACCGGCACGCGCACCCGCACGCCGAGCAGTCGTTCGCCGCCGACCTCACGCGCGGCACGGCGGGCGGGCGGCCGTGGCTGCTGATGGAGTCGGCGACCTCGGCCGTCAACTGGCAGCCGGTCAACATCACGAAGCTGCCGGGCGAGCTGCTCGTCGACTCGTTGCGCCAGGTCGCCCGCGGCGCCGACGGCATCGGGTTCTTCCAGTGGCGCGCGTCGAAGGCCGGCGGGGAGAAGTTCCACTCCGCGCTCGTCCCGCACGCCGGCCGCGACTCGGCGCGGTTCCGCGAGGTCGTCGGGCTGGGGGCGGCGCTGGCCGCGATCGGGGAGGTCGCCGGCGAGCCGGTGCGGGCCGACGTCGCCCTGCTCCACGACTGGGAGTCCCACTGGGCCTGCGACCTCGACTCGCACCCCAGCGGCGAGCTCCGCGCCCTCGACGCCGCGCACCGCTGGCACCGCGCCCTCACGGAGCTGGGCGCCACCGCCGACGTCGTGCACCCGGAGTCGGACCTGTCGGCGTACCGGCTCGTCGTCGTGCCCACGCTCTACCTGTGCTCCGACCGCGTCGCGCCGGCGCTGGAGGCGTTCGCCGCGGCCGGGGGGACGGTGCTCGTCACCTACTTCTCCGGCATCGTCGACGGCCACGACCACGTGCGCCTCGGCGGCTACCCGGGCGCGTTCCGAGACCTGCTCGGCGTGCGCGCGGAGGAGTTCACGCCGCTGCCGGTGGGAGCGACCGTCACGCTCGACGACGGCGGCACCGCCGACCTGTGGACCGAGGTGCTGGGCGTGACCGACGCCGAGGTCGTCGCCCGCTACGCCGACGGCCCGCTGCCCGGCACCCCGGCGGTCACCCGCCGGGCCGTCAGCGCGGGCTCGGCCTGGTACGTCGCCACCCGCCTCGACCACGCCGCCACCACCGCGCTCGCCGACCGCCTCACCCGCGACGCCGGCGTCGCCCGGCTCGACGAGCCGCAGGAGGGTGTGGAGGTCGTCCGCCGCGGGCACTTCCTGTTCGTGCTCAACCGCGGCGAGCGGCCGGTCACCGTGCCGGCGACGGGCACCGAACTGCTCGGCGGCGGGGCCGTCACCGGCAGCGTGACCGTCGCGCCGGCGTCCGCGGCCGTGGTGCGGGGAGGTCGCTGAATGCTCGCCCGACAACGCCAGGAGCTGATCCTCGACGAGGTCCGCAGCACCGGCGGCGCGCGCGTGTCCGACCTGGTGGAGCGGCTCGGCGTCTCCGACATGACCGTGCGCCGCGACATCGAGGTGCTGGCCGCGCGGGGCCTGGTCACGCGCGTCCACGGCGGCGCGACGGCCGCCGGGTCGAGCGTCGAGGAGCCCGGGTTCGCGGCGAAGTCGGGCCTGCACACCGACGCGAAGCGGGCGATCGCGCGGGCCGCGGTCACGCTGGTCGAGCCGGGGGCGTCGGTCGCGCTGTCGGCGGGCACCACCACGCACGCCGTGGCCGCCGAGCTCGTCGCGATCCCGCGGCTCACGGTCGTCACGAACTCGCTGCGGGTGGCCGAGGTGCTGCACGAGTCCGGTCGCAGCGACCTGTGCGTGGTGCTCACCGGTGGCGAGCGGACGCCGTCGGATGCGCTGGTCGGGCCGGTCGCGGTGAACGCGCTGCGCGGCCTGCACGTCGACTGGCTGCTGATGGGGGTGCACGGGATGGACGTCGGGGCCGGCTTCACCACGCCGAACCTGGCCGAGGCAGAGACCAACCGGGCGCTGGTGGCCAGCGCCCGCCGGGTGGCCGTGGTGGCCGACAACTCGAAGTGGGGGGTGGTGGGGTTGAGCACGATCGCGGCCCTGGACGAGGTGGACGTGCTGGTCAGCGACGACGGCCTGGAGCCGGCCGCGCGCCGCGCGCTGGACGAGTCGTGCGGACGGTTGGTGCTGGCGTCGTGATCCCCTCCGCCGACATCCGCACTTCCACGGAGGCGCAGTCATGACACGCGTCCACCGCACCGACGCGCCCATGGCCGACGGCCGCACGCTGCGCTACTATGACGAGAGCCCCGGGCGCGTGCCGCCGCCCGACACCCGCGACCTGCCCGTCGTCGAGCACGGGTCGGTGATGCGCTTCGACGTGCTCACCGGCGAGTGGGTCACGATCGCCGCGCACCGCATGAACCGCACGTTCATGCCGCCCGCCGACCTGTGCCCGCTGTGCCCGACGAAGCCCGGGCACGAGGCGTCGGAGATCCCGTCGGACCACTACGACGTCGTCGTGTTCGACAACCGCTTCCCCTCGTTCGGCGAGGGCAGCGCGCCCGTGCCGCCCGAGGTCGACGCCGACCCGCTGTGGCCGCAGCGCCCGGCCACCGGCACGGCCGAGGTCGTCTGCTTCACCTCCGACCACACCGCCGCGTTCTCCGCGCTGCCGGTGGAGCGGGTCCGCACCGTGATCGAGGCGTGGGCCGACCGCATCGCGGAGCTGTCGGCGCGCCCGGGCGTCGAGCAGGTGTTCGCCTTCGAGAACCGCGGCGTCGAGATCGGGGTGTCGCTGCAGCACCCGCACGGGCAGGTGTTCGGCTACCCCTACGTCACGCCCCGCACCGCGCAGCTGTTGAACCGCGCGGGCTCGCACCGCCAGCGCACCGGCCGCGACCTGTTCGACGACGTCCTGGCGAGCGAGCGCAAGGCCGGCACCCGCGTGGTGGTCGACGGCGAGCGCTGGACGGCGTTCGTGCCCGCCGCCGCGCGCTGGCCGGTGGAGGCGCACCTCGTGCCGCACCGCCCGGTGCCCGACCTGGCCGCCCTCGACGAGGACGAGCGCGCCGAGCTGGCGGTGGTCTACCGCGACCTGCTCGGGCGCGTCGAGCGCTACTTCGGCCCCGGAAGCGAGGACCCGCCCTACATCGCGGCCTGGCACCAGGCCCCGGTGCACACCGGCCGCGACCTCACCCGCCTGCACCTGCAGCTGTTCTCCCTGCGCCGGGCGCCGGGCAAGCTCAAGTACCTGGCCGGGTCGGAGTCGGGGATGGCGGCGTGGCTCAACGACGCCTCGCCGGAGCGGATCGCGGAGCGGCTGAGGGAGGCGGGCCCGTGACCCGTGAGCGGCAACGAGTGCCAGAGCACCGATATCCACTCACGGGTGGTGCCGCGTGAGCCGCTGGTCCGCACCCGGACGGGTCAACCTCATCGGCGAGCACGTCGACTACGCCCAGGGCCTGTGCCTGCCCTTCGCGCTGGCCGAGCGCACCGTCGTCGAGGCCGCGGTACGCAGCGACGGGCGCTTCACCGCGCGCAGCGACGCCGAGGGCGGCGGGGTCGACCTCGCGCTCGACGACGTCGGCCCCGGCTCGCCGGCGGGCTGGGCCGGGTACGCCGCCGGCGTGCTCTGGGCCCTGCGCGACGCCGGGCACCCCGTCGGCGGGATGGACCTGACCGTCACCGCGACCGTCCCGCTCGGCGCCGGCCTCTCGTCCTCGGCGGCGCTGGAGTGCGCGGTGGCCGTGGCCGCCGACGAGCTGTTCGGGCTCGGCCTGCCCCGCGACGAGCTCGCGCGCGCGTGCGTGCGCGCGGAGAACGAGGTCGTGGGCGCGGCCACCGGCGGCATGGACCAGGCCGCGGCGCTGCTGTGCACCGCGGGCCACGCGCTGCTGCTCGACACCCGCGACGGGTCGACGCGCCAGGTCCCCTTCGCCCCCGCCGACGACGGGCTCGCCGTCCTCGTCATCGACACCCGGGTGCGCCACGACCTCGCGGACGGGCAGTACGGGGCGCGGCGCGCGGCCGTCGAGAAGGCCTCGGCGGCGCTCGGCATGCCGAGCCTGCGCGACGCCACCCCCGCCGACCTGGAGGGCCTCGACGCCGACCTGCTGCCACGCGCGCGGCACATCGTGAGCGAGATCGCGCGGGTCGGCGAGGTCGTCGCCCTGCTCGACGCCGGACGGCTGCGCGACATCGGCCCGCTGCTCGACGCCTCGCACGCCTCCCTGGCCCGCGACTACGCGGTGTCGTGCGCCGAGCTCGACCTCGCCGTCCAGGTGGCCCGCGACGCCGGGGCGCTCGGCGCGCGGATGACCGGCGGCGGGTTCGGCGGCTCGGCGATCGCGCTGGTGCCGGTCGAGCGGATCGACGCCGTCACCGACGCGGTACGGGCGGCGTTCGCCCGGGCCGGGCTCACCGCACCCGAGGTGCGCACGGCCGAGCCGAGCGCGGGCGCCGGCCGCGACGACTAGTTGAGCACCTCGCCCGCGTGCTCCACCGACGTCCGGATCTGGAACGACGGGCGCAGCATCATCGTCAGCTCCGTGCGTTCCAGGGCGTCGGCCAGGCGGTGGGCGTCGGCGGTGCTCAGCGAGAACGGCAGGACCACCCGCCGGTAGAACAGGGTGGGCGGGCCGGCGTCGAGGGTGACGATCACCTCGACGTCGCCGATGTCGCCGTCGCGGGCCAGGTGGGTGCGCGCCGACATCGCGCTGCAGGCCGCCAGCGCGCCCGTCATCAGCTCCAACGGGGTCGGCCCGGCCGCCTCGTGGTCGACGACGACGGAGTGGCCGCCGAGGTCGAGCACGACCGGCCCGGACGGGGTGATGCGGGCGTCGGCCGCGGCCATCGGCATCTGCATGGTCATGGCTGCTCCTGGGTCGTGCGGGCCGGGGTCGTGCGGGCCGGGGTCGTGCGGGCCGGGGTCGTGCGGGCCCGGGTCGTGCGGGCCCGGGTCATACGAGCGCCTCCGTGATCGGCAGGCGCACCTGGAACCGGGTGTCCCCCGGCTGCGAGACGACGGCGATGTCGCCGTGGTGGCGCGACACGACCACGCGGTAGCTCACGTCGAGCCCCAGCCCGGTGCCCTTGCCGACGCCCTTGGTCGTGAAGAACGGCTCGAAGATCCGCTGCCGCACCTCGGGCGGGATGCCCGGGCCGGAGTCGCCGATCTCGACGAGCACGCGGTCCTCGTCGCGCGAGGTGCGCACCGTCAGCGTGCCGGAGCCCCCCATCGCGTCGACCGCGTTGTCGATGATGTTGGTCCACACCTGGTTGAGCTCGGCCGCGTAGGCCGGGATCGGCGGCAACGAGCGGTCGTAGTCGCGGACGATGCGCACGCCGCCCTCGCCCGTGCCGTCGGCGGAGGCGAGCTTGCGGCCGAACATGACGAGCGTGGCGTCGAGCCCCTCGTGGACGTCGACGAAGCGGAACGGCGCGCGGTCCATCTGCGAGTACTGCTTGGCCGCCAGGACGAGGTCGGAGATGCGACTGGTGGCGTCGGTGATCTCGCGCAGCAGGCTCTCGGTCTCGACGGTGTAGGCGAGCCAGCGGATCGCGCCCTCCAGCACCGCCGGGTCGGTCGCGGTGCGCACGGCGTCGAGGTCGGAGACCTCCAGCCCGCCGGCGACGAACACCGGCGCGAGGTCCCAGCCGCCGCTGATGCCGGCGTCGTCGAGCCAGTCGCCCAGCTCGTCCTCGCGGTCGGAGGTCTCGATCGGCGAGAGCGGCGGGGCGTGGCGGACCTTCTTGACGAACTCGTCCTGCGCCATCACCAGCTTGTGCAGCTGCGGGCCGGCGATCCGCCCGTCGGCGATCATGGCGAGCTTGTTGCGCATGCCGGTGACCTTGTCGCGCAGGGCGTCGGCGGCGCGCCCGGCGGCCGCGGCCGGGTTGTTGAGCTCGTGGGTGAGCCCCGCCGACAGCTTGCCCAGCGCGAGGAGGCGCTCGCGCTCGGCGGTGATCTGCCCGCCCTTGCGCAGCCCGAGGATCATGCCCTCCAGCAGGTGCACCGCCATCGGGAACCAGCGGCTGAACTCCGCGGCGAACTCCCGGGCCGGCAGCGCGAGCACGCAGCAGTCGGTGACGGCGCGGACCGACGCCGGGTAGGTCCGCGCGCTCTCGTCGTCGAGGTAGAACTGGACGGCCCCGAAGTAGACCCCGCGGTGGTCGGTGCGGGTGGTCTCCACGGGGTCGCCGGCGATCACGCGGCTCATCGCGACGGTGCCGGCGTGCAGGACGTAGAAGCAGTCGGCCGGCTCGCCCTCGACGACGATGTCGTTGCCCGCGGCCACGTCGACCTCGTCGGCGTGCTCGGACACCCACGCGAGCTGCTCGTCGGAGAGCGCCTCGAACAGGAACAGCGTCCGCAGGTCGGCCCGGGTCGTCACTGCTCCGCCAGGTAGCGGTGCACCAGCGTCACCGCCATCGCACCCTCGCCGACCGCCGACGCCACCCGCTTGACCGACTCCGACCGCACGTCGCCCGCCACGAACACCCCGGGCACGCTGGACTCGAGGTGGTAGGGGTCGCGGTCCAGCGTCCAGCCGGGCGGCGGGCCGCCGCCGTGGGTGAGGTCGGGGCCGGTGGGGACGAAGCCGCGGGCGTCGCGGACGACGACCCCGTCGAGCCAGTCGGTGCGCGGCGCGGCCCCGATGAACACGAACATCGCGCCCGCCTCGACCGTCTCCTTCTCCCCCGACGTCCGGTCCGACAGCACCAGGCGCTCCAGGTGCCCGTCGCCGCAGGCCTCCGCGACCTCGGTGCCGGTGCGCACCACGACGTTGTCGATCGCCTCGAGCTGCTTGATCAGGTAGTGCGACATCGACGCCTCCAGGTTCGGTCCGCGCACCAGCACGGTGACCGATCGCGCGTGCCGGGAGAAGAACACCGCGGCCTGCCCGGCGGAGTTGGCACCGCCGACGATGTAGACGTCCTGCCCCGCGCAGGCCGGGGCCTCGGTGGCGGCCGAGCCGTAGTAGACGCCGCGGCCGGCCAGCTCGGCGACGCCCGGGGCGTCGAGGCTGCGGTAGGCGACGCCGGTGGCCAGGACGACGGCGTGCGCCGCGATCTCCGACCCGTCGCCGAACTGCACGACGCGGGCCGAGCCGCGCACCTCCAGCGCCACGACGTCGCGCGCCGTCAGCACCTCCGCCCCGAACTTGGCGGCCTGGCGCCGCGCCCGGTCGGTGAGCTGCGCGCCCGAGACGCCGTCGGGGAAGCCGAGGTAGTTCTCGATCCGGGAGCTCTGCCCGGCCTGCCCGCCGGTGGCCTGGCGCTCGACCAGGACCGTCCGCAGCCCCTCCGACGCCCCGTAGACCGCCGAGCCGAGCCCGGCCGGGCCGCCGCCGATGACGATGAGGTCGTAGAAGTCGGTGGCCGGGTCGACGGTGAGCCCGCACGCCGACGCGATCTGGGCGTCGGTGGGGGCGCGCAGCGCGGTGCCGTCGACGGTGATGACGACGGGCAGGTCGTCCGCGCCCGCGCCCGCGGCGTCGAGCAGCCGGGCGCCCTCGGCGTCGTCGCTGCTGTACCAGCGGTAGGGCACGGCGTTGCGGGCCAGGAAGTCGCGCGCGGCGAACGACTCGGCCGACCACCGGTGCCCGACCAGCCGGATCTCGTCGACGGGCCGCTGGCCGACCGCGCGCCAGGTCTCGATGAGCGCGTCGACGACGGGGTAGAGCTTCTCCTCCGGCGGGTCCCACGGCTTGAGCAGGTAGTGGTCGACGTCGACGACGTTGATCGCCTGGATCGCGGCGTCGGTGTCGGCGTAGGCGGTGAGCAGGGCGCGGCGGGCGTGCGGCGCGATGTCCATGGCCTGCTCGAGGAACTCGATGCCGTTCATCCCGGGCATCCGGTAGTCGGCGAGGATCGCCGCGACGGGCTCCCCGCGCAGCACCAGCTCGCGCAGCGCCTCGAGCGCGTCGGCGCCCGACTCGGCCCGGACGATCCGGTGGTCCTGGCCGTAGCGGCGGCGCAGGTCGCGGGCCACCGACCGGCTCACCCCGGGGTCGTCGTCGACCGTCAGGAGGACGGGCTTGCTCACGGTGGGTTGGGACACGCGGACTCCCCAGACGACGTTCGACGGACGCGGCGGTGCGCGCGACGCTGCACGCCGAGATCGAACCTACCCCGATCCGGGGCGGGGGCGGTCGGGCGTCGGGAGGCGCTGGTGTTCTCCCGGCGGAGTCGACTGACTGGCGGGAGGGTCAGGCGGTGCGCGCGACGGCGAAGACCCGGCGGAACGGGAACCAGGTCGTGCCGTCGGGGCGGGGCGGGTAGGCGCCGCGCAGCCGGGGCGCCAGCTCGTCGCGGAACCGGTCGTACTCCGCCGCGGGCAGGGCGTCGCGGACGGGGCGCAGGGCGGTGCTGCTGATCCAGCGCAGCACCGGGTCGGCGCCGGTGAGGCGGTGCAGGTAGGTGGTCTCCCAGACGTCGACCTCGGCGCCGGTGCCCGCGATCAGGTCGGCGTACGCGGCCGGCTCGGGCAGCGCGTCCCCGTCGCCGACGGCCACCGACCCGCGCCAGCGCGGCTGGTCGAGGACCTCGCGGACGAGGTGGTGCGAGGGCGCCGAGGAGTTGCCGGGCACCTGCATCGCGAACCACGCCCCCGACGGCAGCGCCTCGAGCCAGCGCGGCAGCAGCGCCACGTGCTCCGGCACCCACTGCAGCACCGCGTTGGTGACGACGACGTCGGCGTCGGGAGCGGGCGTCCAGTCGCGGACGTCGACCAGGTCGGCGTCGACCCCGTTCTCCCGGGCGGCCGCGACCATCTCCGGCGAGGAGTCGAGCGCGGTGACCGCGGCGCCCGGCCAGCGCCCCGACAGCAGCGCGGTGAGGTGGCCCGGACCGCAGCCGAGGTCGACGACCCTCCGCGGCTCGACAGCGCCGATGCGCGCCAGCAGGTCGTGGAACGGGCGGGCGCGGTGGTCGTCGAAGCTCAGGTAGAGCGCCGGGTCCCAGGACGTCACGGGGCGCCCAGCCCGAGCGCCGCCGCGGCGTCGGACGCGACCTGGCGGACCGCCGCGGGGTCGGTGCCGGGGTCGGGCCGCACCTGCAGGACGACGCCGTCGCGGCCGGGCACCTTGCGCTGCACGAACCACGCGCCCCCGCCGGGCAGCTCGCGGTGGTGGCGGCTGCGGATGGAGGCGGTGACGCGCTCCTGCACGACCTCGGGCACGCGTCCGGGCTCGGTGAGCCGGATCCGGCGCACGGGCCGGTCGGTGAGGACCACCGCTCCCCCGGCGGGCTCCTCGTCGGCCTCGACGAGCGCGATCACCCCGGCGCCCCAGACGGCCTTGCTGACGCGGTGCCAGCCGACGCGGTGCGCGCCGTCCTCGCCCGGCGTCCAGATGCCCCAGGTGGTGACGACGCAGCTCGCGCCGTCGGGCATCGGCGCGACGGCGAGGACCCGCTCGTCGGGCTCCAGCTCGCCGGTGAACCCGGCGGGGAGGTCGTCGCGGCCCAGCACCCTGCGGATCGCCTTCAGCGGATTGAGCCGGATCATCGGGAACCTGCCGTGAGTGGAAAAGAGGGCTCTGGCACTCGTTGCCACTCACGGGTGGCGCAGCCGCTCACCGCGCCGCCTGCTCGCGCAGCGCGATCCGGTACTGCTCCAGCGGCACCAGGTCGCCGAACAGCTGGTGGTAGGCGTCGGCGTCCTCCAGCGGGTTGGTGCGCTGCAGCCGCCCCTTCAGCTCCGCGACCTGCGCCTCGACCAGGGCCAGCTTCACGCCGGCGACCACGCTCCCCACGTACCGCGCCTCCTCCATCCCGCGCCGCGGCATCTGCAGCGGCTCCACGGCCAGCTCGTGCACCAGCGGCCGCGACTCCGGCACGCACTCGGCGCTCACCGCGTCGAGCCAGGTCGAGCCCTCCAGGCCCGCGCACACCCCGCCCGCCGCCTGCACCGCGCGGTGGACGCCCGCCAGCGCGGGGTGGCTGAACACCTGCTCGGGCAGCTCGTCGTAGGCGGGACCGGCGATCGCGGGCAGCTGCAGCGCCGCCTTGAGCGCCTCGCGCTGCAGGTGCAGGCGGGGGTCGTCGCGCGGCGGCGGGGTCGGGGCGTCGCGGCGGCCGCGCACCTTCTCCGGCGCCGTGCCGCTCTCCTCGCGGACGCGGCGGACGACCGCGAACTCGTCGGGCCAGCCGGTCCAGCCGGCGAGGCGGCGTGCGTACTCGTCGCGCAGGTCCTCGCGCTTGATCCGCGCGACGAGCGGCACCGCCCGGCGCAGCGCCGCGGTCTGCCCCTCCGGCGTCTCGAGGTTGTGCTCTCGCAGCATCGAGCGGATGACGAACTCGTAGAGCGGCTCGCGGCGGGCCACCAGGTCGCGCACGGCGGTGTCGCCGTGGGACTGGCGCAGCTCGCACGGGTCCTGCCCGTCGGGCGCGATCGTGACGTAGGTCTGGCCCGTGTAGCTCTGCTCCCCCTCGAACGCCTTGAGCGCCGCCGCCTGCCCGGCCGCGTCACCGTCGAAGGTGTAGATGACCTCGCCGAGGTCGAACGAGTCGTCGCCGATCAGCCGGCGGATCACCGCGATGTGCTCGGTGCCGAACGCCGTGCCGCAGGAGGCGACGGCCGTCGGCACGCCCGCGAGGTGCATCGCCATGACGTCGGTGTAGCCCTCGACGACCACGACCTGGCGCCGCTTGGCGATCTCGCGCTTGGCGAGGTCGAGCCCGAACAGCACGTTGGTCTTGCGGTAGACCGGCGAGTCGGAGGTGTTGAGGTACTTGGCCTCGATGCCGTCGTCGTCGAAGATCCGGCGCGCCCCGAAGCCGACGACCTCGCCGCCGAGGTCGCGGATCGGCCACAGCAGCCGGCGGTGGAACCGGTCGATCGGCCCGCGCCTGCCCTCCTTCGACAGCCCGGCCTTGATCAGCTCGTCGAGGGAGAAGCCGCCCGCGAGCAGGTGCTTGGTGAGGGTGTCCCAGCCCGCGGGCGCCCAGCCGCAGCCGAACCGCTCCGCCGCCGCCGCGTCGAAGCCGCGCGAGGTGAGGAACTCGACGCCGGGCGCGCCCTCGGGGGTGCGCAGGAGCTCGGCGTAGAACTCCGCGGCCCGCTTGTTGGCCTCCAGCAGCCGCGAGCGGGTGCCGCGGTCGCGCTGCACGGACGCGCCGCCGCCGGTGTAGGTGAGCCGGAACCCGATCCGGTCGGCGAGCCGCTCCACGGCCTCGGCGAACCCGACGACCTCGATCTTCATGACGAAGTCGAAGACGCTGCCGCCCTCGCCGCAGCCGAAGCAGTGGAACGTGCCGTGCGTCGGGCGGACGTTGAAGCTCGGTGACTTCTCGTCGTGGAACGGGCACAGGCCCTTCAGCGACCCCGACCCGGCGCGACGCAGGGCCACGTACTCGCCGATGACCTCGTCGATGCGGGTGCGGTCGCGGACCTCGGTGATGTCCGAATCCCGGATGCGTCCCGCCACGCCTGCGAGTCTAGGCCCGCGCGCGGAGTCCCCGGCCCGAGCCGTGGCCGGCGGGCACGGGGACCCCGGCTCAGCGGACGAACCGCAGCTCCAGCGCGTCGAGGACGGGCCGGAAGCCGATCCGCGGGTAGATCGCGTTGCTGACGGGGTTGGCCAGGTCGGTGAACAGGACGACCTCCCGCGCCCCGGCCCCGGTCGCCCACGCGGCGGCCGCCGCCGTGACCGCCGTGCCGTAGCCGTGGCCCCGGTGCTCGGGCGGCGTGTACACCGGCCCGATCCGCGACATCGGGCCCACCGGGCGCCGCGCCGCGGCGTACGCGACCGGCCGCCCGTCGACCTCCCACAGCAGGTGCCCCGCCCCCTGCTCCATCGACCCGACGACGCCGGGCCGCGGGTCCGCTGGCGGGTCCAGCGAGCTGACGGCCTCGGCGGCGAAGGCCCTGTGCCACTCCGTGAGCAGGTCGACGTCCCCGGGCCCGGCGACGCGCGCGCACCCCGGCGCCGCCGACGGCGGGGTCAGCGCGACGAGCCGGAACAGCCGCATCCGCATCGCGACCTCGGAGCGCAGGCCCGTGCGCGCGGTGTGGGCGGCCGCGAACGCCTCGACCTCCGCCACCGGCCCGTTGACGGCGGGCAGGTCGGCGTCGACGACCCGCTCGGCCGCCGTGGCCAGGGCGGGCGGCAGCGCCGACGCCGTGGCGGGCCGGCCCTGCTCCTGCAGCAGCGCGCCCACGGTCTCGCCGCCGCGGGCGACGGTGAGCAGCAGCCCCGCGCGGTCGCCCCGGGCCCGGAGCGCGTCGAGGACCGTCAGCGCGATCGTGTGCCGCGCCGGGTCGGCGGCGTAGAGCGGGCCGGCCGCGGCGGCGAACGCCGCGACCGACTCGTGGAGGGTGACGCGCATGCCCCGATGGTCCCACCGCCGCGCGGCGGGACCGTCCCGATTTCCCCGGCGCCGGCCTAGAGGACCGGCAGGTAGGTGGCCAGTTCGTAGGGGGTGACGTTGCGCCGGTAGGCGTCCCACTCCGCCCGCTTGTTGCGCAGGAAGAAGTCGAACACGTGCTCGCCCAGGATCTCGGCGACGAGCTCGGAGCCCTCCATCGCGTGCAGCGCCTCGGTGAGGTTCTGCGGCAGCGGCTCGTAGCCCATGGCGCGGCGCTCGGTGTCGGTGAGCGACCAGACGTCGTCCTCGGTGGCCGGGCCCAGCTCGTAGCCCTTGGCGACGCCCTGCAGGCCGGCACCGAGGATCACCGCGAACGCCAGGTAGGGGTTGCAGGCGGTGTCGAGCGTGCGGATCTCCACGCGCCGGGTCGAGGACTTCCCGGGCGAGTACATCGGCACCCGCGCGAGCGCGGAGCGGTTGGCGTGGCCCCACGACACGGCCGTGGGCGCCTCCCCGCCGGTGATCAGGCGCTTGTAGGAGTTGACCCACTGGTTGGTGACGGCGCTGATCTCGCGCGCGTGGCGCAGCACGCCCGCGACGAACGCCTTGCCCGTCTCGGACAGCTCGTAGGGGTCGTTGGGGTCGTGGAAGGCGTTGCGGTCGCCCTCGAACAGCGAGAAGTGCGTGTGCATCGCCGAGCCGGGGTGCGCGGAGAACGGCTTGGGCATGAACGACGCCCGCACGCCCTGGGTGATCGCGACCTCCTTCACCACGTACCGGAAGGTCATGATGTTGTCGGCCATCGTCAGGGCGTCGGCGTAGCGAAGGTCGATCTCCTGCTGGCCGGGGCCGCCCTCGTGGTGGCTGAACTCGACGGAGATGCCCATCGACTCCAGCGTCTCGATCGCGTTGCGCCGGAAGTGCGGGGCGACGTCGTGGCTCGCCTGGTCGAAGTAGCCGCCGTTGTCGGCCGGCACCGGCTCGGAGCCGTCGGAGGTCAGGTCGCGCAGGAGGTAGAACTCGATCTCGGGGTGGACGTAGCAGGTGAAGCCCGCCTCGGCGGCCTTGCTCAGGGCGCGGCGCAGGACGTGGCGGGGGTCGGCCCAGGACGGCGAGCCGTCGGGCATGGCGATGTCGCAGAACATGCGGGCCGAGTAGTGCTCGCCCGACGCCGTCTCCCAGGGCAGCACCTGGAACGTCGACGGGTCGGGGCGGGCGACCATGTCCGATTCGTAGACGCGCGCGAAGCCCTCGATCGCGGAGCCGTCGAACCCGATGCCCTCGGCGAAGGCCCCCTCCAGCTCGGCGGGGGCGACCGCCACCGACTTGAGGTAACCGAGCACGTCGGTGAACCACAGCCGCACGAAGCGGATGTCGCGTTCCTCGAGCGTGCGGAGCACGAACTCCTGCTGGCGATCCATGGGCCGGAGCCTAGGAACGCCGCGTTACGAACGTGTTTCGTGGCCGGTCACGGCGGTCGACGTCGTCAGATCGTGCAGCTCGTGCCGTCGTCGGGCACCGCGAGGTCGACCAGGTAGCGGGTGACGACGTCGTCGACGCACGGCACCCCCGACAGCGCGACGGTGTGCTGGTTGCCCTCGACCGACAGCAGGACGCCGCCGATCTGGTCGGCCAGGCGCACGCCCGCCTCGTACGGGGTGGCGGGGTCGCCGGTGACCGAGACCACCAGCACCGGCGGCAGGCCCGCGACCGACGGCAGTGCGGGCTCGGTCGTGGGCGGCACCGGCCAGAACGCGCACGGCGGGCGGGCGGCGGTCGGGCCGCGGCCGTCGTCGCGGAACGGGGCGACCTCCCGGGCCCGCGTGTCGATCTCCAGGAACACCGCCGGGTCGGTGAGCCGCTCCTCGTCGAGGCAGCTGATCACCGGGAACGCCTCGAGCGAGTCGTCGTAGGTGCCGTCCTCGGCGCGGCTCTCGTAGAGGTCGGCGAGCAGCATCAGCACGCGCCCCTGGCCGACGGCCAGCTCGGAGAGCCCGAGCCGCAGCGGCTCCCACAGCTGCTCGCTGTAGAGCGCCTGGATGACGCCGGTCATGGCGTCGGCGTAGCCCAGCGTGCGGCCGTCGGGCACGGCCGCGGGCGCGTCGTAGAGCGGCAGGACCAGCGCCTTGAACGCGTCGACGGCCCGCGCCGGGTCGGTGCCCAGCGCGCAGCCGGGCTGCGTCGTGCAGTCGGCGGCGAACGCGTCGAACGCGAGCTGGAACCCGGCGTTCTGCGCCACCGCGCTCTCCACCGCGCTCTGGGCCGGGTCGACGGCGCCGTCGAGCACGAGCGCGCGGACGTTGCGGGGGAACGCCTGGGCGTACTTGGCACCGATGAACGTGCCGTAGGAGTAGCCCAGGAACGTCAGCTCGTCGTCGCCGAGGGCGGCGCGCACGACGTCGAGGTCGCGCACGACGTCGCGGGTGCCGACGTTGGCCAGCACGTCCACCCCGACGCGCTCGACGCAGCGGGCGACGAACTCCTGCGAGTCGGCCTCCAGGAGCGCGACGCCCTCCGGCGACGCGTCGGCGTCGATGTCGGCGCGCTCCTGGTCGCGCTCGGCGTCGGTCTCGCAGTCGATCGCGGGCTCGCTGGCCCCGACGCCGCGCGGGTCGAAGCCGATGAGGTCGAAGCGCTCGGCGAGCGGGGTGCCCACGATCTGCCCGGCGATCGACGGGGCGTAGCTCATGCCGGACGCGCCGGGCCCGCCCGGGTTGATCAGCAGGGACCCGATGCGGTCGCCGGTGGCGCGCTTGCGCAGGACCCCGATCGTGGCCGTCTCGCCCCCGGGCTGCGCGTAGTCCAGCGGCACCGTGACGCGCGAGCAGTCCAGCGCGGGGTCGGCGTAGGCGTCGGTGTCGTCGGCCGTGACGGCGAACGGGGCGCACGGCCCCCAGCTCAGGTCCTGGTCGTAGAACGCCTCGAGCCCGGGCGGGGCGGCGCCGGCCGCGGCGGCCCCCCGACCCGTGGTCGTCGTGGTGCACGCGGCGACCAGAGCCAGCACGGCGAGGGCGGCGGCGGGGGCGGCGTGGCGGACGTCCATCGGCCGCGATCATGCCAGGCCGTGTGAACTCCGTCGCTCACCGGTGCCGCCGGGCCGCCGGGCTGTCACGCTTCGATCGTCACCACCTGACAACCCGGGGACCCGCGAGGGCCTCGAGGGAGGACGGACAACGATGTCTGACAACGCAGCAGCCCGGAGCACCGGACCCGGCACCGAGGTGCAGGCCCCGTACCGCGAGGCGGCCCCCAGGCCCAAGCGCACGCGCGTGCACCACCTGCGCGAGATGAAGGACCGCGGCGAGCGCTGGCCGATGCTCACCGCCTACGACGTGTACTCCGCGGAGATCTTCGACGAGGCCGGCATCCCGGTCCTGCTCGTCGGCGACTCGGCCGGCAACAACGTCTACGGCTACGACAACACGATCCCGGTCACGGTCGACGAGCTGATGCCGCTGGTCAAGGCCGTCGTCCGGGGCTCGCAGCAGGCGCTCGTCGTCGCCGACCTGCCCTTCGGCAGCTACCAGATCAGCCCCGAGCAGGCGCTCACCACCGCCTTCCGCTTCATGAAGGAGGGCGGCGCGCACGCCGTCAAGCTCGAGGGCGGGGCGCGGTTCGCCCCGCAGGTCGAGGCGCTCACGGCGTCCGGCATCCCGGTGATGGCCCACCTGGGCTTCACCCCGCAGAGCGAGCACGCGCTGGGCGGCTTCCGCATCCAGGGCCGCGGCGACGCCGGGGAGAAGCTCATCGAGGACGCCCTGGCGATGCAGGCCGCCGGCGCGTTCGGCGTCGTGCTGGAGATGGTGCCCGCCGACGTCGCCAAGCGCGTCACCGGCGAGCTCGCCATCCCGACGATCGGCATCGGCGCGGGTCCCGACTGCGACGCGCAGGTGCTCGTCTGGTCGGACATGGCGGGGATGAACCGGGGCCGCAAGCCGCGGTTCGTGCGGCAGTACGCCGACGTCGGGTCGATCCTGCTCGACGCCGCGAAGCGGTTCGGCGACGAGGTGCGCGGCGGGGAGTACCCCGACGCCGAGCACTCGTACTCCTGAGGACCTCCCGCACGGGCACGCGCCGACGCGTGCCCGTGCGGTGACCCACCCCCTAGTGGCCCGCGCGCCCGGCCATCCGGCGCAGCTGCAGGATCCGCAGTCCGCCCGGGATGGCGACGAGCAGCAGCCCGGCGATCGCGGCCAGCAGCAGTGCCACGCCCAGCGGCAGCGTGCCCGACAGGCCCAGGAACTCGATCACGACCGGCACGTTGTTCTGCAGGATGAACACCAGCAGGAAGACGCCGACGATCGCCGAGAGGATCAGCCCCGTCCACAGCCCGCCCGTGCGGGAGCGGCCGACGGGGACCGGGTCGCGCCGCGGCGCCGGGGTGGTGGGCACCGGCGCGGTGTCCGGGTCCTGCGGCACCGCGACGGTCTGACCGTCGGGACCGGCACCCGGCCCGACCGGGCGCATGCCGGGATCGGTGGCCGGATCGGCGTGCGGGTCGTTCGGCCCGACGCTCCCGTAGGCCGGCCCGCCTGATCGGGTCGCCCGGGTCGGGTCCTCGCTCATGCCGTCACCACTCCTGTCGTTGCGCGGTTGCGCCGGGAAGTATCCCGCAACCTGCCGTGTGAGGCGGAGCACGGTCGGTTAACGTCCGACCGTGGACTACGCCGCCGCCCGGGACGCCTTCTTCGCCGCTCCGCCCGACTCCCCCGCCGCCGTCCCGGGGCCCGCCGCGACCCCGGCCCGCGCCCTGCGCGACGCCCTGGAGCCGGTGGCGATGCACGCCGTCTGGTCCGAGCCGGTCAACGCGGCGCTCGCCGCGCGCGGCCACGACTTCCTCACCGGCTACGTCACCGGCCGTGCCGCCCCGCTCGGCGAGGTGCCCTCGGCCGTCGTCGCGGCGGCGTTCGCGGTGTTCGAGCCCGGGCTCGTCGACGCGATGTGGACGACGGGCCGCGCGCTCGTGCCGCTGCCGGAGCTGATCGCGCTGCGCGACGCCGCCACCGCGGCGAGCCTGCGGGCCGCCCTCGGGGACGCCGCGGCGGACGACGCGGCGCGCGTCGCGGGGGTCCTGGAGGCCGCCGTCGAGGGTGTCGACGGCACCGGCCGCCCGCTGTTCTCCGCCCTGCGCGCCCAGCCGCGCCTCGCCGACCCGTTCGGGCGCCTGTGGCGCGCCGCCGACCTGGTGCGCGAGCACCGCGGCGACGGCCACGTGGCCGCGTGCGTCGCGGCCGGGCTCGACCCGGTGCGGATGGGCGTGCTCATGGAGGTCTGGCTGGGCTACCCCGTCGGCGAGTACTCCGGCACCCGCGCGTGGCCCGAGGCGGCGGCCGCGGCCGCCGTCGCCCGGCTGGAGGCCGACGGCCTGCTCGGCGACGGCGCGATCACGCAGGCGGGACGCGCGGTCCGCGACGGCATCGAGGCCGCCACCGACGCGTCGCAGGAGGCGCTGGTGACCGCGCTGGGCGCCGACCTGGCGCCGGTCACCGCGGAGCTGGCGGCGTGGTCGCGGCGCTGCGTCGAGGTGGGGGCGTTCCCGCCGGACCCGCGCAAGCGCGCGGCGGGCTGAGCTCCTGGCGGCCGGGTTCTCAGCGGCCGGGGCGGCGCATCGGGACGTGCGGCACGCCGTCCCAGTCGTAGGCCTCGCCCGTGGGCTCGAACCCCAGCGACCGGTAGAACTCCCCCAGGTGCGCCTGGGCGTCGACGACGCACGGGCGCGAGCCGACCTCGCCGAGCACGGCCTCCATCAGCCGCCGGCCCAGGCCGTGCCCGCGGGCCGAGGGCGCGGTGCACACCCGGCCGACGCGGTGCTCCCCGTCGGGCTCCTTGAGCAGCCGCAGCGTGCCCAGCACCGGCTCGGGCCGGCCCTCGCCGCCGAGCCAGTAGTGGCGGGCGCGGTCCTCGAGGTCGCGGCCGTCGAGCTCGGGGTAGGCGCAGGACTGCTCGACGACGAACACGTCGACGCGCAGCCGCAGGATGGCGTAGAGCGTCCGCGGATCGAGGTCCGCCGCCCAGGCCCGGTGGACGGTCGCCGCGATCACGTCGTTGGTCATGCCCTCTACCTACCAGACCCGGGCCGCCGCTACCGGGTCCGGCGGGCGAGCGGGTGCGGTACCGGCCACTCGCACCCCGCGTGGCGTCGCACGCCGGACTAACCTCCGGTTGGTGCGACACCACGATCTGGCCGTCATCGGCACCGGCTCCGGCAACTCCATCGTCGACTCGCGCTTCGACCACCTCGACGTGGCGATCGTCGAGCACGGGGTGTTCGGCGGCACCTGCCTGAACGTGGGCTGCATCCCCACCAAGATGTACGTCTACCCGGCCGACGTCGCCGAGCACATCCGCCACGCGGCGCGCTACGGGATCGACGCGACCGTCGACAAGGTCCGCTGGACCGACATCCGCGACCGCGTCTTCGGCCGGATCGACCCCATCTCCGCCGGCGGGCGCGAGTACCGCGTCGACCGCTGCCCCAACATCACCGTCTACGAGGGGCACGCCCGGTTCACCGGCCCGCGCGAGATCTCCGTCGACGGCGCCGAGCCGTTCACCGCCGACCGCGTCGTCATCGCCGCGGGCGGGCGCCCGGCGATCCCGGCCGTCATCACCGACTCGGGCGTGCCCTACGAGACGTCCGACACCGTCATGCGCATCGACGCGCTGCCCGAGCACCTGGTCGTCGTGGGCGCCGGGTACATCGGCGCCGAGTTCGCGCACGTCTTCTCCGCGCTGGGCTCCCGCGTCACGATCATCGGCCGCGGGCGGCACCTGCTGCGCTCGCAGGACGAGACCGTCGCCGAGCGCTTCACCGCCGCCGTGCGCGACCGCTGGGACGTCCGGCTCGGGCAGTGGGTCACCGCGGCGCGCCACGACGCGGCCGGCGTCGAGCTCACCATGGAGGACGGGTCGACGGTGCAGGGCGACCTGCTCCTCGTCGCCACCGGCCGCACCCCCAACGGCGACCGGCTCGACCTCGCGAAGGCGGGTGTGGAGGTCCACGACGACGGCCGGATCGTCGTCGACGGGCACCAGCGCACCACGGCCGAGGGCGTGTTCGCGCTCGGCGACGTCAGCTCGCCCTACGCGCTCAAGCACGTCGCCAACCACGAGGCCAAGATCGTCGCCCACAACCTCGCCCACCCCGACGACCTGCGCACCACGAACCACCACGCGGTCCCCGCGGCGGTGTTCACCTCGCCGCAGATCGCCTCGGTCGGGCTCACCGAGGCGCAGTGCCGCGAGCGGGGGCTCGACCACGTCGTCAAGGTCCAGGCCTACGGCGACGTCGCCTACGGCTGGGCGATGGAGGACACGACCGGCTTCTGCAAGGTCATCGCCGAGCGCGGCACCGGGAGGATCCTCGGGGCGCACGTCATGGGTCCGCAGGCGAGCACGGTCGTCCAGCCGCTGGTCCAGGCCATGGCGTTCGGGACCGGCGCCCGCGAGATGGCCACCGGGCAGTACTGGATCCACCCCGCGCTGCCCGAAGTGGTCGAGAACGCACTGCTCGGGCTCGATCTGTAGGGGCCCGGGGCGCGAATGCTGGATACTGGGCCGGTTGGTGAGGCCACCCTTCCCCCGTCGACACCGAGGTGCGCATGTCCGTAGCCGAGAGCCCCGCCCGCGCGACGGGGCCCAAGCCCCTCCTCGACGGGCAGCGCGGCGTCGCGTCCACCGTCGCCGTCTACGTCTTCGTGATCGTGCCGCTGCTCGCCCTGCTGGCCGCCGTGCCGGTCGCGTGGGGCTGGGGGCTGACGTGGGTCGACGTCGCCATCGCGCTGCCGTTCTACGTCGCCAGCGGCCTCGGCATCACCGTCGGGTTCCACCGCTACTTCACCCACGGGTCGTTCAAGGCCACCCGGGCGCTGCGGGTCGCGCTGGCGGTCGCCGGCAGCCTCGCGCTGCAGGGCCCCGTCATCGACTGGGTCGCCGACCACCGCCGCCACCACGCCTTCTCCGACAAGGAGGGCGACCCGCACTCCCCGTGGCTGTTCGGCACCGGCCCCGTGGCCCTGGCCCGCGGCTTCTACCACGCCCACATGGGCTGGCTGTTCGGCCGCGACCAGACCAACGAGGAGCGCTTCACCCCCGACCTGCTCGCCGACCGCGACATCGTGCGCGTCGACAGGCTGTTCGTCCTGTGGGCCACGCTGTCGCTCGTCGTCCCGGGCCTGATCGGCGGGCTCGTCACGATGTCGTGGTGGGGCGCGCTCACCGCGTTCTTCTGGGGCGGGCTCGTGCGGGTCGCGCTCCTGCACCACGTCACCTGGTCGATCAACTCGATCTGCCACGTCATCGGCGACCAGCCCTTCGTCTCCCGCGACCACTCGCGCAACGTCTGGCCGCTCGCCGTCCTGTCCTTCGGCGAGTCCTGGCACAACCTGCACCACGCCGACCCCACCTGCGCCCGACACGGCGTGCGGCGCGGGCAGGTCGACATCTCCGCCCGCGTCATCTGGCTCTTCGAGAAGCTCGGCTGGGCCCACTCGGTCCGCTGGCCCACGGCCCGGCGGCTGGAGAAGCTGGCCCGCTAGCGGCTCGTGATCGGCGATTGCGGTGCGATCCGGCCATCTCTGGCCGCGTCGCACCGCAGGTGGTGATCATGCGGCGGTGGCGAGGGCTCCGGCGATCTCCGCGACGGTCTCCGCCGGCTCGCCGTCCAGTGCGTGCCAGGTGTAGCGGAGCAGGTCCCATCCGGCCCGGGTGATCGCGTTGCCCTTGCGACGGTCGTTGCGGAACCGCTCCGCGTCGACGTGCCACGCCCACCCGTCGACCTCGATCGCCAACTTCTCCGCCGGGAACGCCAGGTCGATCCGCCACGCCCCGAACGGGTGCCCGAGCACCCAGCCCGTGATCCCCGCGTCCCGCAGCAGCGTCACGAGGAGGCGCTCGGCCGCGGAGTCGGCCCGGTCGGCCGAGGCCGTGATCAGCTGGGCGGCGCGCGACGCACCGTGTCGGCCGACGTTGCGGCAGTACGCGCGGTACAGCGCCGGGAACCGGACGTGCCGCTGCAGCGCCCGGTCCAGGAAGACCGACCCGTCCGGCACCCCGAGCGCCGTCTCCAGCGCCGTGAGCGGCTCGGCCGTCACGTCGAGGTGGCGGTCGGTGACGAGGTCGGCGGGCGACAGGTCACGGCGCACGACCGACATGCCCGGACCGGGCCGCAGGTGCCGGCCGCGGGGCACGGTCAGCTCGACGACGGCGGGCGCCCGGTCGAGCATCCGGTACCAGTAGGCCGCCGCGGGACCGCTGACCACCGCCGGGGCCCCGCCCGCCCACAGCCACGCGGCCCGGATCCGGACCTCGTCGGTGTAGCGGTGACCGCCCACCAGGTAGACGCCCGGGTGCAGCAGCTCCCAGGCCCGCGCGCGGACGCGGCGGTGCACCGTGCTCGCCGACACCCCGGCCGCCACGGCCTGCGCGAGCGTGACGACTCCCGCCTGCCGCTCGAGCAGGGGCGCCAGCAGGGACTCCGGAGACATCGGCGGAGCATGACGTCCGCAGCCGCCGTGCGCGGCCGAACCGGGGAACCGGTCCCCATGATCGTCAGCAGTGGCGCTGGGGTGTCACCGGCGACACCGTCGAACCACTCGCGGCGATCACCGCACTCAGGACGCCGGGCGCTCGTCCACCGGCTCCACCGCGGGCGGGCCGGGCGGGCCGGACGGGGCGGACGCGATCGCCGCCGGGTCGTAGGGCTGCGCCGGCGGCAGCTCGCCCCGGATCCCGGCCACCAGCCCCGTGACGTCGGACATGATCGCCGCGGTGACGCCGTCGAGCGCGGTGCGGGTGCGGGGGCCGCCCAGCCAGCGGGAGAGGTCGACGGGCGGGCCCGCGACCACGCTGACCCGCCGCCGCGGGAAGAACAGCCGCGGCCGGTTCGACCCGGGCGGCAGGACGTCCTGCGTGCCCCAGTTGGCGACCGGGATCACCGGCGCACCGGTGACGAGCGCGATGCGGCCGATGCCGTTCTTGGACCTCATCGGCCAGCCCTCGGGATCGGAGGTGAAGGTGCCCTCCGGGTAGAACGCCACGATCTCGCCGCGCTGCACGGCGGCGATGGCCTCGCGGTAGGCGTCGCCCGCGCGGGCCGAGGAGCGGTAGACCGGGATGTGGCCGCCCTTGCCGAGCACCGACCGGACCACCGGGACGCCCCACAGCTCGGACTTCGCGAGGAACCGCGGCATCCGCCCGTGCGAGATCGTGAACGCGACGTTGAAGATCGGGTCGGCGAACGAGACGTGGTTGATCGCGAGCAGGGCGCCGCCCGTGCGGGGGATGTGCTCGCCGCCGCTCCAGCCGATGCGGGTGCCGAACATCGTGAACGGCCACAGCGCCCAGATGGCGAACCCGTACGAGAAACCGGAGGTGTCCCACCGCCGCGTGACGGTGAGGCGCAGCTTCTGCCAGGTCGTGAGCGGCCTCATCGGTCCATTGTGTCGCACGGGGTGGGTGTGACGTGCGTCCCAGCCCCCAACCGGGGCGCGGCCGGCGACGGATGTCCGGAGACACCGTCCGCGCCCCGCCCCCGTCCGTGAGGTCTCCGTGCCCGATGAGTCCGGTCTGCCCCGGTTGGAGCCCGTCGGCCGGGAGCAGGACCGCCCGACCGCCCTGGTGCTCGTCCTGCACGGCGGCCGCGCGCACAGCCGCGAGAGCGGCGAGCGCAAGCGGCTGACCTACCGGCGGATGGTGCCGTTCGCCCGCGCGCTGAGCCGACGCGGACCGGGCACCTACCTGCTGCGCTACCGCTACCGCGGCTGGAACGCCCCGGCCCGCGACGCCCTGCGCGACGCCCAGTGGGCGATCTCCGAGCTGGCCGAGCGGTTCCCCGGCGTCCCGGTCGTGCTGGTCGGGCACTCGATGGGCGGGCGCGCCGCGCTCGGAGCCGCGTCGGGGTCGAACGTCGTCGCCGTCTGCGCGCTCGCGCCCTGGCTCGACGGCGCCGACCCCGTCCACCAGCTCGACGGCCGGACCGTCCTCATCGCCCACGGCGACCGCGAGCGCTGGACCGATCCCGGCGAGTCCTTCCGCTACGCCGTGCGCGCCAAGGAGCGCGGCGTGCGGATCTGCCGGTTCGACGTGCCCGGCGCCGGCCACTTCATGATCGCGCGGTCGCAGGTCTGGCACGACCTCGTCACCCGATTCGTGCTCGGCGTCCTCCACATCGAACCCGAGGACCCCGCTATTGCGAAGGCTCTGCGCCAACCCCCGCCCAGCGGCCTCCGGGCCGTACTCGATGGAGCACACACATGAGCCAGCTGCCCGCGACCGACCGGCCCACCGCCGCCGTCGTCGGGTCCGGGGTCGCCGGGCTCACGGCCGCCCACCTCCTGCAGCGGCGCTACGACGTCACGCTGTTCGAGGCCGACGGCCGCCTGGGCGGCCACGCCCACACCCACGAACTGTCCACCCCGGACGGTGGTACGACCAACGTCGACTCCGGCTTCATCGTCCACAACGAGCGGACCTACCCGAACCTGCTGCGGCTGTTCGCCGAGCTCGGGGTGGCCACGCAGGAGTCGGACATGTCGATGTCGGTCCGCTGCGAGGGCTGCGGGCTGGAGTACGCGGGGGCGCGCAAGCTCGGCGGGCTGTTCCCGCAGCTGTCGAACGCGGCCCGGCCGCAGTACCTGCGGATGCTCGGCGAGGTCGTCCGGTTCCACCGGCACGCCCGCCGGGTGCTCGACGACGAGCGCGCCGGCGACGTCACGCTCGGCGCGTTCCTGGCCATCGGCGGCTACTCCCGCTACTTCGTGGAGCACTTCATGCTGCCCGTGGTGAGCGCGGTGTGGTCGGCGGGCGAGTCCGTGTCGATGTCCTACCCGGCGCGGTACCTGTTCACGTTCCTGCACCACCACGGGCTGCTCGCCGTCGGCGGCTCGCCGCAGTGGCGCACCGTCACCGGCGGCTCGCGCGCGTACGTGGAGAAGGTCGTCAAGGGGCTCTCGGCGGTGCACGTGTCCAACCCCGTGACGTCGGTGCGCCGCGACGGCGACGGCGTGCGGATCGAGGCCGACGGCCCGCACCGCGTCGACAAGGTCGTCATCGCCACGCACCCCGACCAGGCGCTCGCGCTGCTCGACCGCCCCACCGACGACGAGCGCGCCGTCCTCGGTGCCTTCGCCTACTCCGCCAACACGACCCAACTCCACCGCGACACGTCGGTGCTGCCGCGCAACGCCGGGGCGCGGGCGTCGTGGAACTACCTCAAGTCCGCCTGCTCCAGCCAGGACGCGCCGGTCCTCGTGTCCTACGACATGAACCGGCTGCAGCGCCTGGCCGAGCCCGAGGACTACGTCGTCACGCTCAACGGCACCGACCGCGTCGACCAGGACTCGGTGATCGCGACGATGCACTACGAGCACCCGATCTACACGCCGGAGTCGGTGGCCGCGCAGCGCCGCCTGCCGCTGCTCAACGACGGCACGGTCGCCTTCGCGGGCGCCTACCACGGCTGGGGCTTCCACGAGGACGGGTGCGCCGCCGGGGTGCGGGCCGCCGCGAGCCTCGGGGCGGGCTGGTGACCGAGGTCGTGAGTGGAAAAGAGGCCCAGGGGCCTCTTTTCCACTCACGGGTGCCGCAGGCGCCCGCCCTCTACGACGCCGAGGTCCGGCACGTCCGGCGCCAGGCGATGGACCGGCGCTTCACCCACTCCGTCTACCTCTGGCTCGTCGACCTCGACGCGCTGCCGCAGATGCCGGTGTGGCTGCGCCCGTTCGCCCGGTTCGAGGCGCGCGACCACCTCGGCGACCCCGACCGCTCGATCCGCCGGAACCTCGACGCCTACCTCGCGACCCGGGGCGTCGACCTGGCGGGCGGGCAGGTCCTCATGCTCGCCCACGCCCGGGTGCTCGGGTACGTGTTCAACCCGATCACGGTGTACTGGTGCCACCGGCCCGACGGCGCGCTCGAGTGCGTCGTCGCCGAGGTCCACAACACCTACGGCGAGCGCCACTGCTACCTGCTCCGCACCGACGACGTCGGCCGTGCCGAGACGCCCAAGGACTTCTACGTCTCGCCGTTCCTCACCGTCGAGGGCGACTACCGGATGGTGCTGCCGCTGCCCGGCGAGCGCCTGACGGTGTCGGTCACCCTGCGCCAGGACGGCGCGACCGCGCTGACGGCCACCGTCACCGGGTCGCGGCGCCCGGCCACCCCCGCCGCGCTGGCCCGGATGCTCGTGCGGCGCCCGCTCGTGACCCATCGCACCTCGGCTCTCATCCGTCGCCACGGCATCGCGCTGTGGCTGCGGCGCCTGCCCGTGATCCGTCGGCCGAAGCACGCACCACAGGAAGGCGTCCAGTGACGACCGAACCCATCAGCCCGACCCCGGTCCGGCGCTCCAACAACCACCTCGTGCCCCGGCCCAACGAGGGCGTGTGGCCGGGCCTGGCCACGCCGCCGCGGGCTCCGGGCAAGGCGCGCATCGCCGAGGTGCTGTTCCGGCAGGCGGTCAGGCCGCTGCCGGTGCGGGTGGTGTTCCCCGGTGGCGAGCGCATCGGCGCGGGCGGCCCCGACTCCCCCGTCATGCGGATCGTGCGCCCCGAGGCCTTCTTCCACCGCCTCGGCGCGGGGTCGAAGATCGGGTTCGGCGAGTCGTACATGGTCGGCGACTGGACCACCACCGAGCTCGCCGACCTCCTCGCCCCGTTCGCGGCGAAGATGGCGACGCTGATCCCGCCGGTGCTGCAGCGGATCGGCCGGCGCTTCGCCGAGGCCCGCCAGCCCAGCGAGGAGGTGAACACGGTCGAGGGGTCGCGGGAGAACATCCACCGCCACTACGACCTGTCCAACGACCTGTTCGCCACGTTCCTCGACGAGACGATGTCCTACTCCGCCGGCTGGTTCGCCGACGGCAGCGACGACCTCGTGCTCGCCCAGGAGCGCAAGATCGACGGCATCCTGGACATGGCGGGCGTCGGCCCGGACAGCCACGTCCTGGAGATCGGCACCGGCTGGGGCGGCCTCGCCACCCGGGCCGCGCAGCGCGGCGCCCGCGTCACCACCCTGACGATCTCCGCCGAGCAGGCGAAGCTCGCCGAGCAGCGCCTCGACGCCGCCGGGGTCGCCGACCGCGTGCAGGTCCTGCTGCGCGACTACCGCGAGGCCCAGGGCAGCTACGACGCCGTGGTCAGCGTCGAGATGATCGAGGCCGTGGGCGTCGCCTACTGGCCGACGTACTTCGCCGCGCTCGACCGCCTGCTCAAGCCTGGCGGCAAGGTCGGACTCCAGTCGATCACCATGCCGCACGACCGGATGCTGGTGTCGCAGAACGACTACACCTGGATCTCCAAGTACGTCTTCCCGGGCGGGGTGATCCCGTCGGTCGAGGCCATCGAGCAGAACCTGCGCGACCACACCGGCCTGCGCATCGCCGAGCGCCGCAGCCTGGGCCCGGACTACGCCCGCACGCTCGCGCACTGGCGCCGCACGTTCCTGGAGCGCTGGGAGACCGTCGCCGGCCTCGGCTTCGACGAGACCTTCCGCCGCATGTGGGAGTTCTACCTCGCCTACTGCGAGGCCGGGTTCCGCGTCGGCTACCTCGACGTGTACCAGCTCTCGCTCCAGCACCACCGCTCCTACTGATCCCCCTCAGGCCGAATCCGGAGACACCACCGTGCCCACTCCCGTCGCCCCGCAGCTCGCCGGGCTCGTCGAGCGCCTCATCGGCGCGCCGCTGCCCATCCGCCTGCGCGCGTGGGACGGCTCCGAGGCCGGCGCGCCCGACGGTCCCGTCGCGATCATCCGCCACCGCCGCGCACTGCGGCGGCTGCTGTGGAACCCGGGCGAACTCGGCCTCGCCCGGGCGTTCGTGGCGGGTGAGCTCGACGTCGAGGGCGACGTCGCCGACGGCCTGTCGCGGTTCTGGAAGCTGGCGCGCAGCCAGGACCTCGGTGCGCTGACGCTCAGCACAGCCGACAAGCTCGACGCCGCGAAGCTGGCCGGGAAGCTCGGCATCCTCGGCCTGCGCCCGAAGCCCCCCGCGTCGGAGGCCCGGCTCGACGGCCGCCTGCACACCCGCCGCCGCGACCGCGCCGCCATCGCCCACCACTACGACCTCTCCAACGACTTCTACGAGTTCCTCCTCGACCCGCAGATGGCCTACTCCTGCGGCTACTGGACGCAGGAGACGAGCGCGTCCTACGGCCTGCGCGAGGCCCAGACCGACAAGCTGGACCTCATCTGCCGCAAGCTCGGGCTGCGGCCGGGCATGCGTCTGCTCGACGTCGGCTGCGGCTGGGCGTCGCTGCTCATCCACGCGGCGCAGCACTACGGCGTCACGGCCGTCGGGGTCACCCTCTCTGCGCAGCAGCGGGCGTTCGGGATGGCGCGCGTCGAGGCCCTCGGGCTGTCGGAGAAGATCGAGATCCGGCTGCAGGACTACCGGGAGATCACGGACCAGCCCTTCGACGCCATCTCCAGCATCGAGATGGGCGAGCACGTCGGCCAGGACAACTACCCGGTCTACGCCGCGCAGCTGCACAAGCTGCTGCTCCCCCACGGGCGCCTGCTGCTGCAGCAGATGTCGCGCGGCGCGGCGGGCGCCAACACCGCGCCGGGCGGGGGCGCGTTCATGGAGTCCTACGTCGCCCCCGACATGCACATGCGCCCGCTGGGCGAGACGCTGAACTTCCTGGAGGCCGCGGGCCTCGAGGTCGTCGACGTCCACTCCCTGCGCGAGCACTACGTCTGGACCGTCCGGCCGTGGCTGGACACGCTGCAGGACAACAAGGCCGAGGCGATCCGGCTCGTCGGCGAGGAGCAGTGGCGGGTCTGGCTGCTCTACCTCGCGGGCGCCGCGCTGGCGTTCGAGGAGAACCGGATGGGCGTGCACCAGATGCTCATGGTCCGCCCCGACGCCGACGGCCGCTCCGGGCTGCCCCGCGGGCGCACGTCGACGCTGGGCCGCGACCCGGAGCTCGACCGGGGCGCCGCCCGCAGCACCGGCGGCAGCGACACGGGCGGCAGCGCCGATCACGTCTCGGTGACGAACGGCAGCACCACCAACGGATCGACGCGCGACCTGCCGGCCCGCCCGACACGATGACCGACATGACTCCGTACCCCTGGGGCGCGGCGCTGACCAACCTGTGGGTCACCGCCGTCGTCGTGCTCGTGCTGTTCGCCGGCGCGCTGTTCGTGGCGCTGGTCGTGCGCGGCAACCGCCACGACGGCATCGACGTCGTGTGGGGTGCGGGGTTCGCGGTCGTCGCCCTGACCTCGTTCGTCCTCGCCCTCGGCGACGGCGACCTGTGGCGCCAGCTGCTGATCACGGCGCTGACCTGCGTCTGGGGCTTCCGGCTCGCCTGGCACATCGAGCGGCGCAACCGCGGCACCGACGAGGACCCGCGCTACGTCGAGATCATGTCCAAGGCGCAGGGCGACCCCGTCGTGCACATCGTCCGGAAGGTCTACGTCCCGCAGGCCGTGATCATGTGGGTCGTGTCGCTGCCGGTGCAGCTGGGCCAGTACGGCTACGCCTCCGGCGCGCTCGCGGTCACGGTGACCGTCCTCGGCGTGCTGTCGTGGGCGGTCGGCTTCTTCTTCGAGACCGTCGGCGACGCCCAGCTCGCCGCGTTCAAGGCCGACCCGGCGAACAGGGGCCAGGTCATGGACCGCGGCCTGTGGCGCTACACCCGCCACCCCAACTACTTCGGCGACGCGGCGGTGTGGTGGGGCCTCACCCTGCTCGCCCTGCACCACCCGGCCGGCCTCATCGGGCTGGTCAGCGCCGCGCTGATGACCTGGCTGCTGGCCAGGGGCACCGGCGCGAAGCTGCTGGAGTCGACGATCGGCAACCGCCGACCCGGCTACGTCGAGTACGTGAAGCGCACCAGCGGGTTCTTCCCGCTCCCCCCGCGACAGACCTCCGAGAAGGGATCCCCATGAACGTCGGCGACCAGGTCAGCGACTTCGAGCTCAAGGACGAGACGGGCGCCCCGCGCCGGCTGTCCGCGCTGCTCCGGAACGGCCCCGTGGTGCTGTTCTTCTACCCCATCGCCTCCAGCGGCGGCTGCACCCAGGAGGCCTGCCACTTCCGGGACCTCGCCGCGGAGTTCGCGGCGCTGGGCGCGCAGCCCGTCGGGATCAGCGGCGACGGCGTGACGGCGCAGAGCACCTTCGCGACCGCGCACTCGCTGGGCTACCCGCTGCTGTCGGACGCGGGCAAGAAGGTGGCCAAGGAGCTCGGCGCGAAGCGCTCCTGGCTGCCCGGCGGCCTGGCGACCAAGCGGAAGACCTTCGTCATCGGCCAGGACCGGCGGATCATCGAGGTCATCGCGAGCGAGACCAAGTTCGACATGCACGCCGACGACGCGCTCGCGGCGCTCAAGCGCCACAAGGCCGCCGCGTGAGCTCGGACCACGCCGTGATCGACGGCCGGACGGTCACCGCCTTCGTGGTGGTGGCCGCTCCGGCGGCGGAGGTGTTCGCCCTGCTCGCGAACCCGCACCGCCACCACGAGTTCGACGGCTCGGGCACCGTCCGCGCGGCCGTGTCCGGGCCGCAGCGGCTCGCGCTGGACGACCGGTTCGGCATGGACATGAAGATCGGGCTGCCGTACCGGGTGACCAACCGCGTGGTCGAGTTCGAGCAGGACCGGCTCATCGGCTGGTGCCACCCGGCGAAGGCGATCTGGCGCTACGAGCTGGAGCCCGTCGACGGCGGCACCCGCGTCACCGAGACCTTCGACTTCTCGGGGTCACCGGTCGCCGCGGGCATCGCGCTGTTCGGGATGCACAAGGGCAACGCCAAGTCGATCCGCGACACGCTGCGCCGCCTGCAGGCGATCTTCGGGACGCCTGCTCAAGCCTGAGTCGCTCGGCCGGGCGCCTCCTCCGAACCCGAGCACGCCCGCCGCCTACCCGTGAGTGGCGACCGTTGCCGGAGCCACGGTTGCCGCTCACGAGTGGTACGGAGCCCCGGACAGGATCTCCGGGCCCGGCGCTCGCTCCGACCCCGTCGCCGGTCGAATCGGGCGGCGCAGGTGCCGGGGCGGCGGCGCAGGTGCCGGGGCGGCGGGCCGGTGCGGTCGCCGGGGCGGCGGGCCGGTGCAGTCGCCGGGGCGGCGGGCCGGTGCGGGGCGGCGGGGCGGCGGGCCGGGTGCGGGCGGCGGACCGGTGCGGCGGGGGGCCAGTGCGAGCGCCTGGTGCCGTCCGGCCGGTGATCGTCGGGAGTGCGACGTCACGGCCCTCCCGACGACACTGCCGGCGCACTTCCGGTGATCACCGGCCGTCGGACGTCAGGAGTGTGCCCTCACGGCCCCCACCGCGACCCTGGTGGCGCACTCCCGGCGATCACCGGCCCGCCGCGCCCGGCCCTTCGACGTCGAGGCGCCGGCGAGGGCGGCGCGACGGCACGGGCGGCGTCCCCCGCGGGGCACCTGTCGCGGGACGCCCGGGCGGCGTCCCCGGCGGGGCACCTGTCGCGGGAGGCCCGGACGGCCTACGGCGAGACCGGCGAGACCGGGGCGGGCAGCCCCGGCAGGCCGTCGATGCTCGTGGCGTTGCGGGTGGCGTGGTAGGTGCGCAGCTTGTCCGTGCCGCGGGTGTCGGCCCAGGCGTCGAGGATGCCGCGCTCCTCCACGAGGTCCATGCGGGGCACGGCGTAGCCGCAGGCGTCGGCGACGCGGGTGACGTCGACGGTGATCACGGCCCGGGTCTGCGGGCGCCGGCTCTCCCCCGCCTCCCCGAACGGGGCGAGCGCGGCGTCGAACCCGGGGTCGGAGGCGAACTCGACGCGCCCGGTGCCGTGCAGGCGCACGATCCGCGGCCCGCCGTCGAACGCGCAGAACATCACGCAGATCCGGCCGTTCTCCCGCAGGTGGGCGATGGTCTCGACGCCGCTGCCGGTGAGGTCGAGGTAGGCGAACGTCAGCCGGTCGACCACCCGGAAGGTGCCGATCGTGCCCTTGGGCGAGAGGTTGAGCAGCCCGTCGCCGTCGAGCGGGGCGGTGGCGACGAAGAACACCGGCTGGCGCGAGATCCAGGCCGTCATGCGCTCGTCGATGTCGTCGTAGATCTTCGCCATGCCGGTCACGGTCGCACCCGCGGGGCCCGCCCGTCCATCGTGCCGGCTGTGATCGGCGTCCCGAGGGGCCGGCCGATCGGGGGCTCAGGGCAGGGTGAGGATCTCCGCGCCGTCGGCCGTGACGAGGAGGGTGTGCTCGAACTGGGCGGTGCGCGAGCGGTCCTTGGTGACGACGGTCCAGCCGTCGGACCAGATGTCGTAGTCGATCGAGCCGAGGGTGATCATCGGCTCGATGGTGAACGTCATGCCCTCCTCGAGGACCGTGTCGACGTCGGGCTCGTCGTAGTGCAGCACCACGAGGCCGCTGTGGAAGCTGCGGCCGATGCCGTGGCCGGTGAAGTCGCGGACCACGCCGTAGCCGAAGCGCTTGGCGTAGGACTCGATGACGCGGCCGACGACGTTGAGCTCGCGGCCCGGGCGCACGGCCTTGATCGCGCGCATCATCGCCTCGCGGGTGCGCTCGACGAGCAGGCGGCTCTCCTCGTCGACGTCGCCGGCGAGGAAGGTCGCGTTGGTGTCGCCGTGGACGCCGCCGACGAAGCCGGTGACGTCGATGTTGACGATGTCGCCGTCCTGGATCACCGTCGTGTCCGGGATGCCGTGGCAGATCACCTCGTTGAGGCTGGTGCAGCAGGACTTCGGGAAGCCCTTGTAGCCCAGGGTCGACGGGTAGGCGTCGTGGTCGAGCAGGTACTCGTGCACGACGGCGTCGACCTCGTCGGTGGTGACGCCCGGCGCGACGACCGCCCCGCCCGCGGCGAGCGCCTGCGCGGCGATCCGGCCGGCGTGACGCATGAGCTCGATCGTCTCGGCGTCCTGCACCCACGGCTCGGTGCTGCGCGCCGGGGCCTTCTTGCCGACGTACTCCGGCCGCGGGATGTGCGCGGGGACGGGGCGGATCGGCGTGGGCGTACCGGGGGTCAGCAGCGTGCGGGCGGGCATGGGCCCAGTGTAGGTCGGCGCCGGGAGGGGCGTCTGCGGGCTCAGGGCACCCGGTGGGCGGCGCGCCGGGCCACGACCAGCGACAACGCGCGCCACCCGAGCAGCAGCACGGCCAGCGAGAGCGTGGTCACGATCGCGAAGCTCAGCGGGAGCCGGCCGGTGAACCCGGCCCGCAGCGCCAGCCCGACGACGACGGTGCCGGCCAGCACGACGGCCCCGGCCCGCAGGCCCGGCGGGTCGTCGCGCACGTACGGCGTGGCCCACGCGGCGGCCGCACCGACCGCGAACGGGGCGGCGGTGGCGGCGAGGCCCCAGAGGTCGCCCGCCTCGGCGTGGTTGAGGCGGCCGACGGCGGCGAACACGACCACCGCCACGAGGTCGGCGGCGAGGGCGAGCGCGGGGATCCGGCTGCGCGGCATGGGGCCAGGGTAGAACCCCGGCCCGGGCGACGGCGACCGGTCGCCGACTGCCCCCGACCCGGCCCCGGCCGGATCCGGAAGAGACGCAGCGACACGCTCGCAGCAGGAGCCCGACTCGCGCGCAACGAGACCCCGACTCGCGGGGCTCCGGGGAGCTCCCGCGAGTCGGGGTCTCGCTGCGACCGTGTCGCGGTTTCGCCGCGCCCCCGTCAGGGGGTGGCGCCCAGGAAGCGGGCCGCCGCCGCAACCGCGGGCCCCGAGGACCCGCCGTCCACCACCAGCACCGCGAACGCCACGTCCCCGCGGAAGCCGACGAACCAGCCGTGGGCGCGGCCGTCGTCGGTGAACTCCGCCGTGCCCGTCTTGCCGTACACCTCGCCCAGCCCGGCCAGCGCCGTCGCGGAGCCCTCGGTGACCACCGCCCGCATCATCGGGCGGACGACCTCGAGCACCGCCGGGTCCGGTGCGGTCGCGGACACCAGCGCCTGCGTGGGCGCGTCCTCGATCAGGCGCGGCACCACCGGCGCCCCGTGCGCGACGGTGGCCGCCACCAGCGCCATCCCGAACGGGCTGGCCAGCACCTGCCCCTGCCCGAACCCGTTCTCCGCGCGCTGCACCTCGGCCTGCGCCACCGGCACCGAGCCGGTGATGGTGGTGATCGCGGGGATCGCGAAGTCGGCGCCCAGGCCGAGGGTGAGCGCGGCCTCGGGCAGCGCGTCGGGCGCGAGCCCCGCCCCGATCTGCGCGAACGTCGTGTTGCAGGAGCGGGCGAACGCCGTGCGCAGCGGCACCGTGCCGAGGTCGAACTCGTCGATGTTGGGCACCGGGCGCCCGCCGATCGCCAGCGTGCCGGGGCAGGCGACCGGGGTGTCGAGCGCCAGCCCGTCCTCCGCGATCCCGGCCGCCGCCGTCACGATCTTGAAGGTGGAGCCGGGCGGGTAGCGGCCGGTGAGCGCCAGCGCCCCCTCGGCGTCGGCGGCGCCGTTCTGCGCGACGGCCAGGACCTCCCCCGTCGACGGTGCGATCGCCACCAGCACGGCCTGCTGCGTGATCGGTTCGACGGCGTCCTCGGCGGCGGTCTGCAGGGCCCGGTCCAGGCCGACCGCGACGGTGGAACCGGGGCGCGGCGGGGTCTCGGCCAGCGCGGTGATGTCGCCGCCGCTGCCGTCGACGACGCGCACCGACCAGCCCGCGACGCCGTCGAGCCGCGGCGCCACCTGCGTCCGGACCGCGGGCAGCACCTGGCGGGCGAACGCGGCGTCGGGGCCCAGCAGCCGCTGCGCGGTGACGAAGCGGACGCCGGGCAGCTCGTAGATCGCGTCGCGGACCGACCGGTAGTCGGTCTCGCGCAGCACGGCGACCGTGTACACCTGCCCGTCCGGCGTGCGGGCGGCGCCGTCGGTGATCGAGGCCGCGGTGATCGCCGGGTCGAGGGGGCCCAGCGCCGCGGCCAGCGCCCCGGTGACGGCGGGCAGGTCCCCGGCCGCGGTGCGGTCGAGCAGCACCGACACCACCGGCGTCGCCTCCAGCAGCGGCGCCCCGATCCGGTCGACGACGGGCGCCGGCGCCGGGGTCTCGGTGCGCAGCGCGAGCCGCTGCCCGGCTCCGAGCTGCGGGTGCACGACGGTCGGCGACCACCGCACCTCCCAGCCGGACTCGCGGTCGGCGTCGGGCGCGAGCTCCAGCTCGCCGAGGTAGCTCCACAGCCGCCCGCCGCCGAGGTCCCAGGTGAGGTCGACCGAGGCCGTCGCGCGGTCGGTGGCCGTGCGGACCTGCGCCGCCTCGGCCGTCAGCGCCTGCGGCGCCAGCGCGTCGCGGGTGGCGGTGAGCAGGGTGAGCGCGGCGTCGGGGTCGTCGGTCAGGGCCGCGGCCCCGGCGAGGTCGCCGGCGCTCCACGCGGCCACGAACCCCTCGACCGCCTCGTCCGGGCCGCCGCCGAACAGGCCGCAGCCCGCGGTCGCGCCGAGCACCCCCGCCGTGAGGAGCAGGGCGAGGACGCGGCGGGGCACGACCGCGAGTATGCCGACCGTCCGGGCACCACGAGAGGGTGACACGGCGCCCCCTACGATCGGGGTCCCGAGACGTCGGCTCACGCAGTCGACTCAGACGACGCGAAGGCATCCATGCTGATCCAACCGACGCCGCTCGACGGTGCCGCCCTGATCGACCTCAAGCGCCTGGAGGACGACCGCGGCTTCTTCGCCCGGGCCTTCTGCCGCCAGGAGTTCCTCGACGCGGGGCTCGACCCCGTCGTCGAGCAGACGAACATCTCGTTCAACCACAAGGCCGGCACGCTGCGCGGGATGCACTTCCAGTTCGACCCGCACCAGGAGACCAAGCTGGTCCGCTGCCTGCGCGGGGCGATCTGGGACGTGATCGTGGACCTGCGTCCCGACTCCCCCACCTTCATGCAGCACTTCGGGGCCGAGCTCACCGAGGACAACATGACCTCGCTGCTCGTGCCGAAGGACTTCGGGCACGGCTACATCGCGCTCACCGACGGCGCCACCGTGCACTACCAGGTGAGCACCGCCTACCAGCCCGGCGCCGAGGGCGGCCTGCGCTGGGACGACCCGGAGCTCGCGCTCCCGTGGCCGATCCAGCCCACCGTCATCTCGCCGAAGGACGCGGCGTGGCCGCTGCTGTCCGAGAAGCCCTGGGGCTCCCGATGATCATCACCGACACCGCGCTGCAGCGGCGCGAGGCCGAGGGCCGCCCGATCCGCGTCGGCATGGTCGGCGCCGGGTTCATGGGCCGCGGCCTGGCCAACCACATCGTCAACACCGTGCCGGGCATGCTGCTCGTCGCCGTGGCGAACAAGACCCTCGCCAACGCCGAGCGCGCCTACACCGAGGCCGGCGCCACGCCCACCCGCGTGAGCACCGCCGCCGAGATCGACGCCGCGATCACCGCGGGCACCCCCTGCGTGCTCGAGGACGCCTTCGAGCTCCTGGCGGCCGAGCAGATCGACTGCATCGTCGACGTCACGGGCGCGGTCGAGTTCGGCGCGCGCGTCACCGTCGCCGCGATCGAGCGCGGGCTGCCCGTCGTCACCATGAACGCCGAGCTCGACGGCACCGTCGGCCCCCTGCTCGCGCACCGCGCGCGCGAGGCCGGCGTCATCCTCACCGGCGTCGACGGCGACCAGCCCGGCGTGCAGGGCAACCTGATCCGGTTCGTGAAGAGCCTGGGCGTGACGCCGCTGGTGTCGGGCAACATCAAGGGCCTGCAGGACGAGTACCGCAACCCCACGACGCAGAAGGGGTTCGCCGAGAAGTGGGGCCAGGACCCCTACATGGTCACCAGCTTCGCCGACGGCACCAAGGTGTCGTTCGAGGAGGCCATCGTGGCCAACGCGCACGGGTTCACGGTGCCCAAGCGCGGGATGTTCGGCCGCGACCACCACGGGCACGTCGACGAGCTCACCGGAATGTACGACGTCGACCAGCTGCGCGAGCTCGGCGGCATCGTCGACTACGTCGTGGGGGCCCAGCCCGGGCCCGGCATCTACGTCCTGGGCACGCACGACGACCCGAAGCAGCGCCACTACCTCGAGCTCTACAAGCTCGGGAAGGGCCCGCTGTACTCGTTCTACACGCCCTACCACCTCTGCCACTTCGAGGTGCCGAACACGATCGCGCGCGCGGTCGACTTCGCCGACGCCGCGCTCACCCCGCCCGGCGGGCCGCGCGTCGACGTCGTCGCGGGCGTGAAGCGCGACCTCAAGGCGGGCGACACGCTCGACGGGCTGGGCGGCTACGACACCTACGGCCTCGCCGAGTCGACGCCGGTCACCCGCGCCGAGGGCCTGCTGCCGATGGGCGTGGCCGAGGGCTGCGTGCTGCAGCGCGACGTGAAGAAGGACGACGTGCTCACCTACGCCGACGTCACGCTGCCCCCGGGCCGCCTGGTCGACGAGCTGCGCGCCGAGCAGGAGAAGCTCTTCCCGAGCACCTGAGCACGCGCTCGCGCACGGCACCGGACGCCGCGGCCACCCCGTACTCGAGGGGGCCGCGGCGTCCGGCGTTCCGCAGCACCCCGCCGACGACCAGCGCCACCGCCGCCTGCAGCACCCACACGGCCGTGCCGAACGGGGCGAGCAGGCCACCGACGACGATGTGCGCGGTGTAGAGCGTCAGCGGCACCGCCCCCGGACCGGCCGGCACCGCCGCGACCGCGCGCGGGAGCAGCAGGCACAGCCCGAGCACGAGCAGCGCGGTGCCCGTGGTGTGGGCGAGGTCGAACGGCGTGCCGCTGTGGCGGGCCGCGGTGAGCAGCCACGCCCAGTCGTCGGACGGGGTGATCCCGGCGCGCTGGCGGCCCGCATCCGGACCCGGTCCCCCGCCGAGCAGCGCCGACGCGCCGAGGGCGAGCACCGCCAGCGCGGCACCGCCGACGACGAGCCGCCGCGCGGTGCGGGCGGACGCCAGGTCGAGGCGCCCGACGCCGAGCCCCACCAGCAGGTAGGTCGTCCAGGTGAGCACCGGGTAGTAGCCGGTGAGGCCGAGGGTCACCAGCAGCTCGCCCGGCGCCATCGTGAACGACGGCTGCGGGCCGGGGCCGTCGGGCGTCCCGGCGCGCAGCACGTGGCTGAGCAAGGGCGAGGCGACGCACCACAGTGCGGCCGCCGCGAGCAGCACCGGCGCCGGCACGCGCAGCAGCGGCACCGCGACGAGGAACAGCAGCCCGTACTGGGCGAGGATGACGGCCGGCGGGGCGTCGAGCAGCGTCTCCAGCCCGAGGCCCAGCGCGCCGACGAGCAGCGCCCGCACCACGAGGCTCGATCCCGCCGCCGCGTGCTCCCGCCCGGTGCGCACCCGCCGCGACCCCAGCGCGATCCCGACGCCCGCGAGCACCGCGAACAGCGCCGCCGAGCGCCCGGCCACCAGGTCGCCGACGACCGTCGCCCGGCCGTCCGGGCCGGTGGTGGCGTGCAGGTGCGCGGCGGCCATGCCGAGCAGCGCCAGCCCCCGGGCCGCGTCGACGCCGGCGAGCCGCACGCGCGGGTGCGCGGGACCGGGTGCTCCGGGTCCTGCGGCCGCACCGGCTCGCGCCGGGCGAGCTCCGCCCGGGCCGGCCACGGCGGCAGGCTAACAGGCACCTCCCGGCCGGCCCGGCCGCGCGGGGTGACGTGCTCTTGACCTGAAGTCCGGTTCACCTCCCACCCTGGGTCCCATGCGCCTCCGCACCACCGCCGCCGGACGACCCGCCCCCCGCCGATCCCCCACCCGCGGACTGGAACCGCCCGTCCGGCGGGTGGCCGCGGTGCTGGGGCTGGGCGGGTTCATGGTCGTCGTCGACACGACGGTCACGGTCGTCGCGATGGCCGCGCTGACGCGCGAGCTGGACGCCTCCGTGTCGGCCGTCCAGTGGGTGACGACCTCGTACACGCTCGCGCTCGTCGCGGTCATCCCGGCGGCCGCCTGGGCGACGGCCCGCTTCGGTGCGCGGGCGACCTACCTCGGAGCGGTCACGGTCTTCACGCTCGGCTCCGTGCTCGCCGCCGCGTCCGGGTCGGTCGGCTGGCTGATCGCGGCGCGGGTGCTGCAGGGCCTCGGCGGCGGGCTGATCAACCCGGTCGGCATGGCGATCGCGCTGCGCGCCGCCCCGCCCGGGCAGCGCGGCCGGATGATGAGCCTGTTCGGGATCCCGGTGCTGATCGGCCCGCTGGTCGGCCCCGTGCTGGGCGGCTGGCTGATCGACACCCTGTCCTGGCGGTGGATCTTCCTGATCAACGTGCCGATCGGCCTGGGCCTGATCGCCTGCCGACGCTGGCTCCTGACCGACGCGCGCGTCCCCGGCACCCGCCTCGACCTCGTCGGGCTCGTCCTGCTCGCGCCCGGGGCCGCGGCGCTCGCCTACGGGTTCACCGCGATCGGCGACGCCGGACGCGTCACGACGGCCGGGGCCGTGCCCGTGGTCGCCGGGGCGCTCGCCGTGGCCGCGTTCGTCCGGCGCGCACTGCGCCACCCGGCGCCCCTGCTGCGGCTGCGGCTGCTCCGCGACCGCGCGCTCGCCGCCGGTCTCGCCACGATCGCGCCGTTCACCGCCGCCTACTTCGGCGGGATGCTGGTCGTGCCGCTGTACTGGCAGGTGGTGCGCGGGGAGTCGGCGATGTTCGCCGGGCTCGTCGGCATCCCGCAGGTGCTCGCCACGGGCCTCACGATGCAGGTCGCCACCCGGCTCGTCGACCGCGTGCCCCCGCGCCTTGTCTCCACGACCGGCATCACCGTCACCCTCGCCGGGCAGCTGCTCCTGATCAGCAGGCTGACGGCCGGCGCGCCCGTCGTCGAGCTGATGGCGGCCGGGGCCGTCATGGGTGTCGGGGTCGGGGCGGCGCTCATGCCGACGATCACCGGCGCCACCCGCGGCCTGCCCCACGACGACATCCCCAGCGGCTCGACGATCCTCGCGATCTCCCAGCAGACGTCGGTGTCGCTCGGCTTCGCCGCGGTGTCGGCGCTGCTCACCGCGCTCGTCGGCGGGGCGGGCGTCGCGGGCGCCTACGCGCTGGCGCCGGCCGCCCGCGCCGCGGCGGCCCCCGCCATCGCGCACGCGATGCAGCTGACGCTGCTGCTGCCGGTGGGGCTCGTCGCGCTGTCGCTGGTGGTGGCCCTCACGACGCTGCGGACGGACCCGGTGCCGGTGCCGGTGCGAGCGCCCTAGAACAGGATCGTGGAGAAGCTCGCCACCTGCGTGAAGCCGACGCGCGCGTAGGAGGCGCGGGCCACGTGGTTGAAGCCGTTGACGTACAGGCTCGACACGCGGTTCATCGCGGCCAGGCGCTCCACGACGGCGGCGGTGCCGGCCGTGCCCAGGCCACGCCCGCGGCAGGCGGGGTGCACCCACACGCCCTGGATCTGCCCGACCCGCGAGGACAGGGCGCCGACCTCGGCCTTGAACACGACCTGGTCGCCCTCGAACCGGGCGAACGCGCGGCCCGCGGCGACGAGCTCCGCGACGCGGGCGCGGTAGCCGGCGCCGCCGTCGCCGCCGCGCGGGTCGACGCCGACCTCCTCGGTGAACATCGCGATCGCGGCGGGGAGGTAGCGGTCGAGCTCGTCGGGGCGCACGGCGCGCACGGCCGGGTCGGCCGCCACCGACGGCAGGCCGGCCAGCACCATCAGCGGCTGGTCGGCCCGGACCTCGCGGGCGGGCGCCCAGTGCGGGGCGAGCTCCTCCCACAGCGGCAGGACCAGCTCGGCGCGGCCGACGATCGAGGAGCAGGAGCGGCCGTGGCGGCGCGCGCGGTCGGCGAAGCTGCGCAGCGCCGGGCGCTCGCCGCGCAGCGGCACGAGGTTGGCGCCGGAGAAGCAGAGACCGTCCAGGCGCGACCCGGAGGCCCACACCTCGCCGCCGAGGCGCCAGGGGTCGAGACCGGCCACCTCGACGCGCGCGGCGACCATGCAGGAGGCCACCGGATCCGCGTCGAGCGCGGCGCGGACGACCGGGCGGTCCCGGTCGTCGAGAAGCCGGGCACCGGCGACTCTGAGCACCTGCCTACGGTGCCATACCGGCGCGCCGATGCCCACGGCGGATCAGCGTGCGGTCAGCCGACCGAGACCTGGGGCTCGCCCGCCGCGTCCATCGCCTCGGCCAGCTTCATGGCCTCCTCGATGAGCGTCTCGACGATCGCGTGCTCCGGGACGGTCTTGATGACCTCGCCCTTGACGAAGATCTGGCCCTTGCCGTTGCCCGACGCGACGCCGAGATCGGCCTCGCGGGCCTCCCCCGGACCGTTGACGACGCAGCCCATGACGGCGACGCGCAGCGGCACCTCCATGCCCGTGAGCCCGGCGGTGACCTCGTCGGCCAGCTTGTAGACGTCGACCTGCGCGCGCCCGCACGACGGGCACGACACGATCTCGAGCTTGCGGGGCCGCAGGTTGAGCGACTGCAGGATCTGCGTGCCGACCTTGACCTCCTCGACGGGCGGGGCCGAGAGCGAGACGCGGATCGTGTCGCCGATGCCCTGGCGCAGCAGCGCCCCGAACGCCACGGCCGACTTGATCGTGCCCTGGAACGCCGGCCCGGCCTCGGTGACGCCGAGGTGCAGCGGGTAGTCGCACTGCTCGGCGAGGATCTCGTAGGCGCGGATCATCACGACGGGGTCGTTGTGCTTGACCGAGATCTTGATGTCGTGGAAGTCGTGCTCGGCGAACAGGGACGCCTCCCACATCGCCGACTCGGCCAGCGCCTCGGGCGTGGCCTTGCCGTACTTCTCCAGCAGGCGCTTGTCGAGCGAGCCCGCGTTGACGCCGATCCGGATCGGGGTGCCGCGGTCGCGGGCGGCGCGCGCGATCTCCTTGACCTGGTCGTCGAACTTGCGGATGTTGCCCGGGTTGACGCGCACCGCGGCGCAGCCGGCGTCGATCGCGGCGAACACGTACTTGGGCTGGAAGTGGATGTCGGCGATCACCGGGATCTGGCTCTTGGCCGCGATCGCGGGCAGCGCGTCGGCGTCGTCCTGGCTCGGGCAGGCGACGCGCACGATGTCGCAGCCCGCCGCGGTGAGCTCGGCGATCTGCTGCAGCGTGGCGTTGACGTCGGAGGTCAGGGTGGTGGTCATCGACTGCACCGAGATCGGGTGGTCCGACCCCACGCCGACGGTCCCGACCTGCAGCTGACGGGTCTTCCGCCGGTCGTGGAGGGTCGGTGCGGGAGGAACGGGCATACCCAGGGAGACGCTCACGACCTCGAGTATCCCCCGTACTGCCGGCCGCCGCCGCTCACCGTGTCGGGAAGCACCACCCCTTTGCTCTGCACACCGATACGCACCGGGTCCGGTGCGTATCGGTGTCCAGAGCAAAGCCCGCGTCAGGTCCGGCCCTGGCGCTCCTGCGCGCTCTGCAGCGTGGAGGAGTGCGGCAGCCACGTCGCCAGCTCCACCGGCCAGCCGTCGGCCTCCAGCACCGCGACGACGGCCGGGTCGTCGTCGATCACCGACACGATGTCGCGGGTGGCCGAGAGCCGCCGCAGCACCTCGCGCTTCATCCACCGCGCGGGGCGGTGGTCGTCGTCGCTGCGCATGACCAGCGGGCCCGTGGGCAGGTCGTGGCGGGCCAGCCAGCGCTCGGTGAGGCGGCGGGTGCGCTCGGGGCGCCCGGTCAGGTACAGCACGTCGTGGTCGGCCAGGGCGGCGTGCAGCCGGTCTGCGCCCTCGACGAGCAGCGGGTCGCGGTCGGCCGCCTGGAAGAACCGCTCCCAGCGCTGCGGCCGGGCGCGCAGGTGGTGCAGCCGGTGCGTCACGTCCGCCAGCACCCCGTCGACGTCGAACACCGCCAGCGGACGCGTGTCGGCTTCGGGGGCCAGGCTCACTGGAACAGCCGCACGGGGTTGATCACGTCGGCGACCAGCAGCAGCCCGCTCCACACGATGAACACCATGGCCACGACGTAGGCCACCGGCATCAGCTTCGCCACGTCGACCGGCCCGGGGTCGGGCCGCCCGCGCAGCCGCCAGATGCGCTTCTTCACGGCCTCCCAGATCGCCGGGAAGATCTGCCCGCCGTCGAGCGGCGGGATGGGCAGCAGGTTGAACAGGAACAGCGAGATGTTGACGGCCGCGAGCAGGCTGAGCAGCAGCGACGCCTCGGCGACGAACGGGATCTCCTGCTCCAGCACCTCCCCGCCGATGCGCGAGACGCCGACGATGCCGATCGGCCCGTTGACGTCGCGCTCCTCGCCGAGGAACACCGACCCGAACAGCCCCGGCACGCGCGAGGGCAGCTCGGCGATGGCCTGCCCGGTGCGCCCGACGACGTCGCCGATCTCGACGAACACCGCGCCGAGGCTCTGCCGCTCGTAGTCCTGCAGCAGCCCGATGCCGAGGAAGTTGCCCTCGACGAACTGCGTCGGGTCGTCGACGGAGGCCACCAGGTTGCGGATCGGGGTCGGGGTGAGGTCGAGGCGCTGCCCGTCGCGCAGGACCGTGACGACGACCGGCCCGGTGCTCCGCTGGATCGCCGCCCGCAGCTCCTCGCCGTCGAACCGCGAGAACTCCTGCCCGTCGAGCGCGAGGATCTCGTCGCCCGGGCGGAAGCCCGCCACGGCGGCCGGGGTGGGCGGTGCGCCGACGGGGCAGCTCGTCGTGGCCGCGTCGGCGGGCAGCACGCACTCGCTGACGGCGCTCACCGTGGTGGTGCCGGTGTTCATGCCGATGCCCATGAGCAGCACCGCGAACAGCAGCACCGCGAGGATCAGGTTCATGATCGGGCCGGCGGCCATGACCACGATCCGCTTCCACGGCTTGCGCAGGTAGAACTGGCGGTCGGCGTCCTCGGGGCGCACGTCCATCGCCGACTGCCGGCGCACGTCGTCGATCAGGCCCTGGAACGGGCCGGTGCGCCGGCTGCTGCCCAGCAGCTCGCCGCGGGCGGGCGGGATCATGCCGATCATGCGGACGTAGCCGCCGAGCGGGATCGCCTTGAGGCCGTACTCGGTCTCGCCGCGCTTCGTCGACCAGATCGTCTTGCCGAAGCCGACCATGAACTCCGGCACCTTGATGCCGAACCAGCGCGCGGTGACGAAGTGGCCCAGCTCGTGCCAGGCCACCGAGAACAGGATCCCGACGAAGAAGATCAGGATGCCGAGCACGAACATCATCCGGGCACTCCCGTCGCCTCGCGGGCGTGCGCCCGCGCCCAGTCCTCCGCCGCCAGCACGTCGTCCACGCTAGCGGGGTCGCCGGTCCAGTCCCCCGCTGCGTCGAGGACGCGGTCGAGCAGGTCGGTGATGCCGGTGAACGACAGGGCCCCGGCGACGAACGCGGCCACGGCCTCCTCGTTGGCCGCGTTGAGCACGGCGGGCAGGCAGCCCCCGGCCTCCCCCGCGCGCCGGGCGAGCCGCACCCCGGTGAACGCGTCCTCGTCGAGCGGCTCGAACGTCCAGGTCTGCGGCGCCGCCCAGGTGCACGGCACCGCCGCGCCCTCGAGGCGCTCGGGCCAGCCCAGTGCCAGCGCGATCGGCAGCGTCATGTCCGGCGGGCTGGCCTGAGCCAGCGTGGAGCCGTCGACGAAGGTGACCATCGAGTGCACGATCGACTGCGGGTGCACCACGACGTCGATCCGGTCGTAGGGCACGTCGAACAGCAGGTGCGCCTCGATGACCTCGAGCCCCTTGTTGACCAGGGTCGCCGAGTTGATCGTGATGACCGGACCCATCGCCCAGGTCGGGTGGGCCAGCGCCTCGGCGACGGTGACGCCGTCGAGGTCGGCGCGGGTGCGCCCGCGGAACGGGCCGCCGGACGCCGTGAGCACCAGCCGCGCCACCTCGTCGGACCGGCCGCCCCGCAGGCACTGGGCCAGTGCGGAGTGCTCGGAGTCGACCGGGACGATCTGCCCCGGCGCGGCCGCCCCGGTGACCAGCGCGCCGCCGGACACCAGCGACTCCTTGTTCGCGAGGGCGAGCACGGCACCCGAGCGCAGCGCGGCCAGCGTCGGGCCGAGGCCGACCGACCCGGTGATGGCGTTGAGGACGATGTCGGCGCCCGCGCCCGCGGTGAGCTCGGTGGCCGCGGCGGGGCCCGACAGCACCTCGACCCCGCGCAGCCCGGCCGAGGGCAGGGCGCGGCGCAGCACGTCGGCGGCGGCGCGGTCGGCCACGGCGACCTTCCGGACGCCGTGGCGGCGGACCTGCTGCAGCAGCACCGTGACGTCGCCGCCGCCCGCGGCGAGGCCGGCGACGGTGAAGCGGTCGGGGTGGGCGTCGAGCAGGTCGAGCGCCTGCGTGCCCACGGAGCCGGTGGAGCCCAGCACGAGCACGGATCGGGTGTTCATCACCGACCATCATCCTCGCGGCCGTCCTGTGCCACCATGTGACCCGCACGCGAGATCAGGAGGACACCCGTGGCGAACGATTCCCGAGAGCTGGTCCAGCGCACGGACGGCATCGACCCCCAGGACGAGCCGTCGGTCGAGTGGGGCTGGCACGGCGGGTTCCCGCGCGGGTCGATCATCGCCGGCTGGACCGTCGTCGTGATCATGTTCATCATGCTGATCGGCAACCACACCGGGCGCACCGAGGACCTCTGGCTGATCGGCGTCGGCATCCTGCTGGCCGCCGCGCTGGTCCTGCAGTCGCTGCGCAAGCGCCACGCCTGGCGACGCTGAGCGCCGCGTCGTGGCCGGGCCGGCGATCGAGCTCGAGGTCGGCGACCGCACCGTCCGGCTGAGCAACCCCGACCGCGTCTACTTCCCCGCCCGCGGCGAGACCAAGCTCGACCTCGCCCGGTACTACCTCGCCGTCTCCGACGGCATCGTGCGCGCCCTGCGCGACCGGCCCTGCATGCTGCACCGCTTCCCCACCGGCGTCACGGGCGAGAAGGTGCACCAGAAACGGCTGCCGCGGGGCGCGCCCGACTGGGTCGAGACCGTGCGCGTGCACTTCCCGCGCTGGAACCGCACCGCCGACGAGCTGTGCGTGCAGCACCCGGCCGACGTCGTGTGGGCGGTGCAGATGTCCACCGTCGAGTTCCACCCGTGGAACTCCCGGCGCGACCACGTCGAGCAGCCCGACGAGTGGCGCATCGACCTCGACCCCATGCCCGACGCCTCCTACGACGACGTGCGGCGCGTGGCGCACGTCGTCCACGAGGTGCTCGACGAGCTCGGCGCGACGGGCTTCCCCAAGACCTCCGGCGGCTCCGGGATGCACGTCTACGTGCGGGTCCCGCCCGAGCACGGCTTCGCCGACGTCCGCCGCTCCGCGCACGCCTTCGCCCGCGAGGTGGGCCGCCGCTGCGAGCTGGTCGACCTCACCTGGTGGCGCAAGGACCGCGACCCGGCGTCGGTGTTCGTCGACTACAACCAGAACGCCCGCGACCACACGATCCGCAGCGCCTACTCGGTGCGCGGCGTGCCCGAGGCCGTGGTGTCGACGCCGATCCGCTGGGACGAGATCGACGACGCCGATCCCCGCGACTTCACCATCGCCACGGTCCCCGCCCGGTTCGCCGAGCTGGGCGACCTGCACGCCGGCATCGACGACGCCGTGTTCTCCCTGGCCCCGCTGCTGGAGTGGGCCGACCGCGACGCGCACGAGGGCGTCGAGGAACCCCCCGAACCCCCGGACCTCGACTAGCGCCCCCGGACCTCGACTAGCGGGCGAGCAGGGCGTCGAGCACCGCCCGGGCCCGCGCCGGGTCCAGCCCGCCGCCGGACACGCGCAGCAGCAGCCCGTCGACGCCGGCGGTGAAGGCCGTGGCCGCGGGCCCGTCCGGTGCGCCGACCAGCCGCCGCGCCAGCGCGTCGAGCGAGCCCCACCAGCGGTCGAGCTCCCCGCGCAGCGCCGGGCGCCGGGCGGCGAGCAGGCACAGCTCGTACTCCGCGAGCGCGTGCTCCGCGCTCCCCGCGACGAGCGCGGCGAGGCCGTCGAGCGCGCCCTCCCGGTCGGCCGGCAGGGCGTCGACCGCGGCGACCCAGCGGTCGTTGACGTCGAGCAGCGCGGCCACCAGCAGGTCGTCGACGGTCGGGAAGTAGTAGAGGACGGCCGTCGGCGGCACGCCGGCCTCGGCGGCGACGGCCCGCTGCGTCACCGCCGACACCCCCTCCCGGCCGACGACCCGCAACGCGGCGTCGAGCAGGGCGCGGCGCCGGGCCTCCCCCTTGCGCCGCCGCCCGTCGGACCCGCCCGCCTCAGGCGGCATGCGCCGCGCCGCCGAGCTCCAGGGCGAGGACCCCGCAGATCACCAGCCCGATGCCGCCGACCTGGATCCAGGTCAGCGACTCGCCGAGGAACGCGACGCCGATGAGCGCGATCAGGGCGACGCCGACGGCGGCCCACACGCCGTACGCCACCCCGATCGCCATCCCCCGCGCGAGCGCCTGGGACAGCGCGTAGAACGCCGTGCCGTACCCCAGCGCCACGACGACCGACGGCACCAGCCGCGTGAAGCCCTCGGAGAAGCGCAGGGCCACGGTGCCCGTCACCTCGGCGAGGATCGCGCCGATCAGCCAGAACCACATGCCGCACCCCCGAGGAGAAACCAGAGCAGATGCTCCAGATCCTACGCGAGCGCGCGCACCGACTCGTCCCACAGCCGGGAGGCGGCCTCGGGGTCGAGCGCGTACGCGGCGACCCCGGTGCGGTGGCCGGGACGGTGCAGCTCGGCCTCGGCGCAGTCCTCGAAGTAGCGCCCGGACACGCCCTCGACCAGCGGCGACCCGGCGAGCAGCGCCGAGGTCGCGGCGCCCTGGGCGACGGTCTTCCAGCGCAGGGCCGGGCCGGGGCCGTTCGCCGAGCCCCGGCGGTCGAGGTCGGCCGCGGTGAGGTGGCGCTGCAGGTTCGTGCGGATCCCGCCGGGCATCAGCGCGTTGGCGGTGATCCCGTCGTCGGCCCAGCGGCGGGTGGCCTCCACCGCGAACAGCACGTTGGCGGTCTTCGACTGCCCGTACGCCGTCCACGGGTCGTAGGGCCTGCCCAGGTAGTGCACGTCGTCGAACACGACCGGCGAGCGCAGGTGCGCGCTCGAGCTGACCGAGACGATGCGGGCGTCCCCGGCCGCGGCCATCGCCAGGTGCAGGCCCGTGGCCAGGGCGAAGTGGCCGAGATGGTTGGTCGCGAACTGCAGCTCCCAGCCCTCGCGCGTGCGCGTCTGCGGCGCGGCCATGACGCCGGCGTTGTTCACGAGCACGTGCAGCGGCCCGTCCCAGAGGCGGACGAAGGAGGCGATCGAGGCGCGGTCGGTCAGGTCGAGCGACGCGACGGACACGTGGTCGTTGCCGGTGGTCGCGACGATGTCCGACGCCGTGCGGACGCCCGCGTCGACGTCGCGGACGGCCAGGGTGACCTCGGCGCCGGCGCCCGCCAGCGCGCGGGCGGTCTCGACGCCGATGCCGGAGGCGCCGCCGGTCACGATGGCGCGACGGCCGGTCAGGTCGACGTCGGCGAGGACCTCGGCCGCGGTGGAGGTGGCGGTGAATCCGGTTCTGACACGGGATGCGGTGGTCATGTCCCGTTCCTCTCGTGGCCGGTAGCCTGGTAGCGGAGGAACCTCCGTTACGAGTCGTACAAGCGGAGGGTCCTCCGCTTCATTCCGAGAGGGAGATGTGACGCCGGACACAGGCACGCGGCCGATGCGGGCCGACGCGCGCCGCAACCGCGACCGCCTGGTCACCGCGGCCGTGCGCGCGTTCTCCGACGGGCGCCCCGACGTCACGCTGGAGGCCGTGGCCCGTGACGCGGGCGTCGGCATCGGCACTCTGTACCGGCACTTCCCCACCCGCGAGGCCCTGGTCGAGGCGGCCTACCGCACCGAGCTCGCCCGGCTCTGCGACGCCGCGGGCGAGCTGCTGGCCGACCGGCCGCCCGAGCGCGCGCTGCGGTCGTGGATGGACCGGTTCGTCGCCTACGCCACCGCCAAGCGCGGCATGGCCGACGCGCTGCGCGCCCTCGTCGCGTCGGGCGGGAACCCGTTCGCCGAGACCCGCGGGCGGCTGCTCGCGGCGGTCGCGTCACTGCTCGAGGCCGGCGCGCGCGCCGGCACGGTCCGCGACGACGTCGAGGCCGACGACGTGCTCGCGAGCCTGTCGGGCGTCTCGCTCGCCGCGCACGACGCCGCGCAGGCCGGCCGGATGCTCGACCTGCTGGCGCACGGGCTGCTCACCTGCCGGCCGTGTTGAGCGCGCGCAAACGCCCGAACTCCTCCGCCATCGCCTGCACCGACCAGTGCGCGTTGAGGCCGCTGGGGTTGGGCAGCACCCACACGCGCGTGCCGTCCCAGCTGCCCTCCTGCGGGCCGACGACGGCGTCGCGGGCGCCGAACGCGGTGCGGTAGGCCGTGATCCCGACGACCGCGAGCCAGCGCGGCCGGTGCTGCGCCACGAGGGTCCGCAGGCGCAGGCCGCCAGCGACGACCTCGTCGTCGGTGAGCTCGTCGGCGCGGGCCGAGGCGCGGGCGACCATGTTCGTGATGCCCAGGCCCAGCCCCGCCAGCTCCCCCTGCTCCTCGGGCCGCAGCTGCCGCGGGGTGAACCCGGACCGGTGCAGCACGGGCCAGAACCGGTTGCCCGGGCGGGCGAAGTGGTGCCCGGTGACCGCGGAGACCAGGCCGGGGTTGATGCCGCAGAACAGCACGCGCAGCGGCGGGTCGCCCGGCCCGGGGAGGACGTCGGGGATGGTCCGGGTGCGGGCGGCCTCCAGCTCGGCGCGGGTCCAGCTCACGTCCGCCGTCCCGAGACCGCCAGGCCGCGGGCGTCCGCGCTGACCCGGACGTCGGTGAAGCCGTGCCGCTCCAGGCCCGAGGTGACCGCCCCGGTCACCCGCGCGGGATCCTGCGGCCCCGCCCCGTAGCAGACGTGCAGGGCGCCGCCGGGGCGCAGCGCGCGGGCCGGCACCGCGAGCTCCGGGGCGGGCGAGCGCGTCCAGAAGAGGTTGACCTCGACCGCGAACACCGCGTCGAGCGACGCGTCGGGCAGGTCCAGCTCGTCCACCGAGGCCTGCCGCACCTCCAGGCGCCCGGCCCGCACGTGGTCGGCGCCGCGGTCCAGGGTGCGGCGCACCGCCGTGGCGGAGCGGTCGACCGCCAGCAGGTGCCCGTCGACGAGCCGCTCGCACACCAGGACGGCGGCGACGCCCGGGCCGCAGCCGATCTCCAGGACGCGGTCGGCGGGCTGCGGGTCGAGGACCTCCAGGGCCAGCCGGACACGATCGGGCACGCGCACGCCCCCACCTTGCCCGACGGTGCAGGATGGCGGGCGTGGACCTGCCCGTGATGCCCCCGGTCAAGCCGATGCTGGCCAAGCCCGTGGCCGCTGTGCCGCAGGGCCAGCTCTACGAGCCCAAGTGGGACGGCTTCCGGTCGATCATCTTCCGCGACGGCGACGAGGTCGAGATCGGCAGCCGCAACGAGAAGCCGATGACGCGGTACTTCCCCGAGGTCGTCGAGGCCGTGAAGGCCAACTTCCCGGACCGCGCGGTGGTCGACGGCGAGATCGTCGTGCTCGACCGGGAGCACAACACGCTCGACTTCGAGGTCCTGCAGCACCGGATCCACCCGGCCGCGAGCCGCGTGACGATGCTGTCGGAGACCACCCCGGCCAGCTTCGTCGCCTTCGACCTGCTGGCCCTGGGCGACGACGACCTCACCGGCCTGCCGTTCGAGGAGCGCCGCGCGGCGCTGGAGCGTGCGCTCGCCGACGCGCGCCCGCCCGTGCACGTCACGCCGCTGACGTCCGACCACGCGCTCGCGGAGCAGTGGTTCGAGCAGTTCGAGGGCGCCGGGCTCGACGGCCTCATCGCGAAGAAGCCCGACCAGACCTACCAGCCCGACAAGCGCGTGATGGCCAAGATCAAGCACGAGCGCACGGCCGACTGCGTGGTGGCGGGCTACCGCGTGCACAAGTCCGGGCCCGACGTCGTCGGCTCGCTCATGCTCGGGCTCTACCAGGACAACGGGCACCTCGCGAGCGTCGGCGTGATCGGGGCGTTCCCGATGGCGCGGCGCCGGGAGCTGTTCGCAGAGCTGCAGGAGCTGGTCACGACGTTCGACGACCACCCGTGGGCGTGGGCGAAGCAGGAGGAGGGCGAGCGCACCCCGCGCAAGGCCGAGGCCAGCCGCTGGAACAGCGGCAAGGACCTGTCGTTCGTGCCGCTGCGCCCGGAGCGGGTCGTCGAGGTGCGCTACGACTACATGGAGGGCGTGCGGTTCCGGCACACCGCGCAGTTCGTGCGCTGGCGCCCCGACCGGCAGCCGGAGTCGTGCACCTACGCGCAGCTGGAGCAGGCCGTCGACTTCGACCTGGCCGAGGTGCTCGGGCTCCCCCGCTGACCGGTTCCCCCGTTTGACCGATTAGGGCACCCTTCCTACGCTGCCGCGGTGGAACCCCGACGACCCGCAGTCCGACGATCTCCTGGGCCGCCCGACCCGGACGACCCGCGGCCGCTGCGGCTGCGCCGGCTGACCGACCTGCTGACGCCCACGGCCGTCCGCCTCGCCGTGTCCCTCGGCGTGCCCGACGTGCTGGCCGCCGGCCCCCGCACGGCCGACGCGATCGCCGCCTGCTGCGGCACCGACCCGCGCGCCACGCTCGGCCTGCTGCGCCGCCTGGTCGTGTGCGACGTGCTCGAGGAGGTCCGGCCGCGGGTGTTCGCGCTCGGCGAGCTGGGCGAGCCCCTGCTCGACGACCACCTGCGCGCGTTCCTCGACCTCGACGGCGCCGCCGGGCACCTGGACCGCGCCTGGGCCGGGCTCGGGCACGCCGTCCGCACCGGCACCGCGGCCTACCCGCAGGTGTTCGGGCGCGGCTTCTGGGACCACCTCGCCGCCGACCCCGCGCTCGCCGCCTCCTTCGACTCCTACATGGACCAGTGGGCTGCGGTGTGGGTGCCCGCCGTCGCGCCCGGCCTGGCCGCGCGGGCGGCGCGCTCGGTGGTCGACGTCGGCGGCGGCACCGGCGGCCTGCTGGCCGCGGTCCTGGAGCAGGACCCGACGCTGTTCGGCACGCTGGTCGAGCAGGAGGCGTCGGCGGAGCGGGCGCGGGAGCGGTTCACCGGGGCCGGGCTGGACGAGCGCACGTCGGTCGTCGAGGGCAGCTTCTTCGACGCCCTGCCGCCCGGCGAGCCGCTCTACGTGCTGGCCCAGGTGGTGCACGACTGGCCCGACGACGCCGCGGTCGCGATCCTGCGCCGCTGCGCCGAGGCGCTGCCCGCGGGCGGTCGCGTCCTGCTGGTGGAGCGCGTGCCCGACCCCGACCGCCCCAGCCGCGACGACGTCGTCATGGACCTGCGGATGCTCGTCGTGTTCGGCGCCCGCGAGCGCACCCGCACCGAGTTCGCCGAGCTGGCCCGCAGGGCCGGCCTGGTCCTCACCTCGGTCGAGGAGGCCGCGCACGGCCTGTCGTTCGTGGAGCTGCGGCGGGAGGGCTGATCAGGGGGCGTCGGCGAACCGCTCCAACGCCTCGCGCATGAGCCGCCCGGACTCCGCGCTGCCCAGGTGCCCGGCGTCCTCGACGACGTGCAGCGCGGCACCCGGCCAGGCCTGCGCCAGCTCCCACGCGGTGACCAGCGGGCCGCCGAGGTCGAGGCGGCCGTGCACCAGCACGCCCGGGATCCCGCCCAGCGCCGCGGCCCCGCGGATCAACGCGCCCTCCTCGAGGAAGGCGCCGCGGGAGAAGTAGTGGGCGCAGAGCCGGGTCAGCGCGAGCAGCTCGCGCGGCGGGCGCACCGCGTAGACCGCCCGGCCGCCGGGCTCGGGCGACAGCACCGCGTCCTCCCACGTGGCCCAGGCCAGCGCGGCGCGCTCGCGCACGCCCGCGTCGGGGTCGGCGAGCAGGCGGTCGTAGCCGCCGAGCAGGTCGGGGTCGTCGTGGTGGGCGCGGAACGCCTCCCACTCCCGGGGCAGGAACCGGCCGACGCCGCGGTAGAGCCAGTCGATCTCGCTGCGCCGGGTCGTCGTCACGGCCACCAGCAGCACCGCCCGCACCCGCTCCGGGTGGGCCTGCGCGTAGGCCAGCGCGAGCGTCGAGCCCCAGGAGCCGCCGACGACCACCCAGCGGTCGACGCCGAGGTGCTCGCGCAGCCGCTCGACGTCGGCGACGAGGTGGGCGGTGGTGTTCGCCGCCAGCGAGGTGGCCGGGTCGGACGCGTGCGGGGTGCTGCCGCCGCAGCCGCGCTGGTCGAACTGCACGATCCGGTAGCGGTCCGGGTCGAACGACCGGTGCATGCCGGTGGGCGCACCCGAGCCGGGGCCGCCGTGCAGGACGACGGCGGGCGTGCCGTCGGGGTTCCCGCGGACGTCCCAGCGCAGGCGCTGGCCGTCGCCGACGTCGAGCATCCCGCCGTCGTGGGGGGCCAGGGGCGGGCGCGTCACGCCCCGGTGGCGGCCAGCTGCCCGCAGGCGGCGGCGATCTCGCGGCCGCGGGTGTCGCGCACCGTGCACGCCACCCCGGCCGCCTGGACGCGCCGGACGAACTCGTCCTGCACCGGGCGCGGCGAGGCGTCCCACTCGCTGCCCGGCGTCGGGTTGAGCGGGATGAGGTTGACGTGCACGCGGTGCTTGCCGATGCGCTGCGCCAGCTTCTTGCCGAGCAGGTCGGCGCGCCACGCGTGGTCGTTGACGTCGCGGATCAGCGCGTACTCGATCGACACCCGCCGCCCCGTGGTCGTGGCGTAGCGGCGCGCGGCGTCGAGGACCTCGTCGACCTTCCACCGGTTGTTGACCGGCACGAGCGTGTCGCGCAGCTCGTCGTCGGGGGTGTGCAGGGACACGGCGAGCGTGACGGGCAGCCCCTCGGCGGCCAGCTTGTCGATCGCCGGCACCAGCCCCACCGTGGAGACGGTGACGCCGCGCGCGGAGATCCCCAGGCCGTCGGGCGCGGGCGAGGTGATCCGCCGCACCGCGGCGACCACGCGCTTGTAGTTGGCCAGCGGCTCGCCCATGCCCATGAACACGACGTTGGACAGCCGCGCGGGGGTGCCGAGCGCGCCGTCGCGGGCGGCCGCGGCGGCCTGGCGGACCTGCTCGACGATCTCGCCCGTCGACATGTTGCGCTCCAGCCCGCCCTGGCCGGTGGCGCAGAACGGGCACGCCATCCCGCAGCCGGCCTGGCTCGACACGCACACGGTGGCGCGGTCGGGGTAGCCCATCAGCACCGACTCGGCGCGCGTGCCGTCGTGGCCCTTCCACAGCGTCTTGCGCGTGGTGCCGTCGTCGCAGGCCTGCTCCAGCACCGGGGTGACCAGCTGCGGCAGCAGGGGGCGCAGCGCGTCGCGGGCGGCGGCCGGCAGGTCGGTCATCTGCTCGACGTCGGCGGTGAACCGGCCGAAGTAGTGCCGGGCGAGCTGGTCGGCGCGGAAGCCGGGCAGCCCGAGCTCGCCCACCGCGGCACGGCGCTCGGCGGGGTCGAGGTCGGCGAGGTGACGGGGCGGCAGCGCACGGCGGGGCGCATCGAAGACGAGCGGGAGGGAGGTCATGACGCCCTCCAGTGTGCCAGGTGCCGGGAGGTGCCTACCGGTAGCGTGCGCCACTCAGCTGCACCACCAGCCCGGACCGGTACGCCGACGCCGCCCACAGCAGCACCCCGGCGCCGAGCCCGACGAGCCCGCGCGGGTAGAGCTGGCCCACCGAGTTCAGCGCCAGGAAGGCGCCGAGCGCGGCGAGCAGCATGAGCAGCGCCCCGAGGACGAGGTAGGTGCGGTCGCCCAGCAGCGACGACGCCGGCAGCAGCAGCGCGCCGACCACCCCGAACCCGAGCGGCACCGCCAGCTCGCCGTACGGGGTGAACCCGAGCCCGGCCGAGCCGGCGACGATCACGACCAGCCCGATCACCGCCAGCCGCAGCAGCCGGCGGCTGCGCCAGTGCTCCATCGGGCGCGCCGCGGCCTCGCGGCTGCCCATGACCACCAGCCACACCGTCACCGCGATCCCGGCGGCCAGCACGACCGTGCCGGTGCCCGCGTCCAGTGCCGAGCTGCCCACCAACCACCCGGCGCCGCCACCCAGTGCGAGCACCGCGGCGGCGGAGAGCGTGACCGTCCTCGCCATGCTCCTCACGGTAGCGCTACGCCCGGGTGTGCCAGGCTCGGGCCGAACGCTCCCCCACCACCGCCGCCTGGAGTACCTCCGTGCCCGACGCCCAGATCGACCGCCGCACCGTCGTGATCGGCGCCGCCGCGCTGACCGCGGGCCTGACCGTCGCCGGCTGCGCCGCCGGGGCCGGCTCCGCGCCCGCCGCGAGCGGACCGCTCGCCGCCGCCGACGTCCCCGTCGGCGGCGCCACGATCTTCGCCGACCGGGCCGTCGTCGTCACCCAGGCCACCGCGGGCAGCTTCGCGGCGTTCTCGACGGTCTGCCCGCACCAGGGCTGCAACGTCAACGCCGTCGAGGGCGCGGAGATCGTCTGCCCGTGCCACGACAGCCGGTTCGACCTCACCGGCGCCGTCCTGACCGGCCCCGCGGAGAGCGGCCTGGCCGCCGTGCCCGTCACGGTGTCGGGCAGCGAGCTCACGCTCGACTGAGCCGGCCCGTCGCGCCGCGGCGGCGCACGTGCAGCCGGTAGGCCACCGGCACGGTGAGGCCGGGAGTGGCCGCGATCGCCCGGTCGGCCACGGCGCGGGAGAACTCGATGCGCAGCACCTCCTCCAGCGTCGCGCGGTCCTCGAACGTCCAGCGGGTGGCGATGCGGCGCAGCGAGAACCCGCGGCGCACGAAGAACCGCTCGGCGCGCACCGGGTCGTAGTGCGGGATGTCGGCGCGCATCCAGTCGCCGTAGGGCGCCTGCGTGGCGTCGAGGTCGACGATCGCGAGCGCGCCGCCCGGGCGCAGCACGCGCTCGGCCTCCTCGATGCCGGGCTCGCAGCCGGGCCCGAAGAAGTAGGCGGTGCGGGCGTGCACCAGGTCGGCGGACGCGTCGGGCAGCGGCAGCGCGGCAGCGCCGCCCCGGACCACCGGCAGGCCGCGCTCCCGCGCCCGTCGCACGAGCGGCGGGTGCGGCTCCACCCCCACCACCGAGGCGGCCTCGCGGGCGAAGTGCGGCAGGTGGAAGCCGTCGCCGCAGCCGACGTCGACGACGTCCGCCCCGGCCCACGGGGCCTCCTCGCGCAGTGCGTCCCAGATCGCCCCGTCGACGTCCTGGGCGCGGTTCTCCCGCTCGTAGACCTCCGGCCAGTTCCAGAGGTTGGGGCTCGGGATGGTGCCGCCGGTCATGCGGGGACGAGCACGGTGAGCAGCAGCCACGCGACGACGGCCGTCGGGAGCAGCGAGTCGAGGCGGTCCATCATGCCGCCGTGACCGGGCAGCAGGTTGCCCATGTCCTTGATGCCGAGGTCGCGCTTGACCATCGACTCGACGAGGTCGCCCAGCGTCGCCGACACCACGAGCAGCGACCCGGTGAGCACCCCGGCCAGCCACGGCCCGTCGAGCAGCAGGTGCACGCACAGCGCGCCTGTCGCCATGCCCGCGATCTGCGAGCCCGCGAAGCCCTCCCAGGACTTCTTCGGGCTGATCGTGGGCGCCATCGGGTGGCGGCCGAACAGCACGCCCGCCGCGTAGCCGCCGACGTCGGAGGCGACGACGGGGAGCATGAACGTGAGCACGCGCCCGAGCCCGTCGGGCGCGACCGTCATGAGGACGGCGAAACCGCAGCACAGCGGCACGTAGGCGGCGGTGAAGACGGTGGCGGTGACGTCGCGGACGTAGTGCGACGCGCCCCCGCGCATCCGCCAGAGCAGCGTGGCCACCATCGTCAGCGCGAACGAGCCGGCGAGGCCCGCGGTGCCGAACGGCCAGGCCAGCCAGATCGTCGCCTGCCCGCCCACCAGCACCACCGGCAGCGGCACCTCGATCCCCGCCCCGCGGCGCAGCGCGCCGGCGAGCTCCCAGGTGGCGATGGCCGCGGACACCGCGAGCACCGGCACGAAGAACTGCCGCACGAACAGCAGCGACGACAGGATGATCGCGCCCATCGAGACGCCGACCACGACCGCCGCGACCAGGTTGCGCCCCAGCCGCGCCGACTTCAGCTGCCGCGGCGCCGCGGCCTGCCCGGGCGTCAACGGGGGCCCGGCCGGAGTGAAAGGCAGGTCACGGGAGGCGGAGGTCGACACGGGCTCAGACTTCGAGGAGCTCGGTTTCCTTGTGCTTCACCAGGTCGTCGATCTGGTGGACGTACTTGTCGACCGTGGTCTGGAGCTCCTTCTCGGCGCGGGCGACCTCGTCCTCGCCGGCCTCCCCGTCCTTGACGATGCGGCCGAGCTCCTCCATGGCCTTGCGGCGGACGCTGCGGATCGTGACCCGGGCGTCCTCGCCCTTGCCGCGCGCGACCTTCACCATCTCGCGGCGCCGCTCCTCCGACAGCTGCGGGATGACGCACCGGATGATCTGGCCGTCGTTGCCCGGGTTGAGCCCCAGGTCGGACTCGCGGATGGCCTTCTCCAGCGCCTTGAGCGAGCTCGCGTCGTACGGCTTGATGATCACCATGCGGGCCTCGGGGATGCTGATGGAGGCCAGCTGGTTGATGGGGGTCATGGCGCCGTAGTACTCGACCATGACCCGGGAGAACATGTTGGGCGTCGCGCGGCCGGTGCGCACCGAGGCGAGGTCGTCCTTGGCGACGGAGACGGCCTTCTCCATCTTCTCCTCGGCGTCGAAGAGCGTCTCGTCGATCACGACGTACCTACCTTTCCCCTGGCGTACTGACCAGCGTGCCGATCCTCTCACCCCGCACCGCGCGGGCGATGTTGCCCTCGACGAGCAGGTTGAACACGATGATCGGCATCCTGTTGTCCATGCAGAGGCTGAACGCGGTGGCGTCGGCGACCTTGAGACCCTGCTCCAGGACCTCGCGGTGCGTGATCTCCTCGTACAGCTTCGCGCCCGGGTCGGTCTTGGGGTCGGCGGTGAACACACCGTCGACGCCCTTGGCCAGCAGGAGCGCCTCCGCGCCGATCTCGAGTGCCCGTTGGGCACCCGCGGTGTCGGTGGAGAAGTAGGGCATACCCACTCCTGCGCCGAAGATGACGACCCGGCCCTTCTCGAGGTGCCGGATCGCGCGGCGCGGGATGTAGGCCTCCGCCACCTGGCCCATCGTGATGGCCGTCTGCACTCGGGTGTCGATGTGGTGCTCGCGCTCCAGGAAGTCCTGCAGCGCGAGGCAGTTCATGACGGTGCCGAGCATGCCCATGTAGTCGGCCCGGGAGCGCTCCATGCCCCGGTCCTGCAGCTCGGCGCCGCGGAAGAAGTTGCCGCCGCCGATGACGACCGCCACCTGCGCGCCGGAGGAGACGACCTCAGCGATCTGGCGGGCGACGGTCTCGACGACCTCCGGGTCGACACCGACGGCACCACCGCCGAACATCTCCCCGCCGAGCTTGAGCAGCACGCGGCGGAATCCGGGGCGGGGGTCGGTGTCGACTCCGGGTTCGGTCATCAGGCCTGGCCGACCTCGAAGCGCGCGAACGTCTTCACGGTGACGCCGGCCTCGTCGAGCAGGGCCTTCACGGTCTTCTTGGGCTCCTGCACGGACGGCTGCTCGAGGAGCACGACGTCCTTGTAGTAGCCGTTGATGCGGCCGTCGACGATGCGGGCGAGCACCTGCTCGGGCTTGCCCTCCTCGCGGGCGGTGGCCTCGGCGATGCGACGCTCGTTCTCGATCACGTCGGCCGGGACCTCGTCGCGGGTAGTGTAGCTCGGGCGGGCCGCGGCGATGTGCATCGCGACGCCCTTGACCGCGTCCTCGTCGCCACCGTCGTAGGAGACCAGCGCGCCGATGGCCGGCGGCAGGTCCGACGCGCGGCGGTGCAGGTACAGCGCGACCGGGCCGTCGACGTGGATGTAGCGCTTGAGCTCGAGCTTCTCGCCGATGCGCGCCGACAGCGCGAGCACGGCGTCCTCGACGGTGCCGTCGTCGAGCTTCGTGGCCTTGAGCGCCTCGAGGTCGGCGGGCTTCTCGGCCACCGCGACCGCGAGGACGGAGTCGGCGAGCTTCTGGAAGTCGTCGCTCTTGGCGACGAAGTCGGTCTCGCAGTTCAGCTGGACCATCGTGCCGCCCTCGGCGACGACGAGCCCGTTGGCCGTCTCGCGCCCGGCGCGCTTGTCGATGTCCTTCGCGCCCTTGATGCGGAGCAGCTCGACGGACTTGTCGAAGTCGCCGTCGGAGTCCTCCAGCGCGCGCTTGCAGTCCATCATCCCGGACCCGGTGAGGTCGCGGAGCTTCTTCACGTCGGCGGCGGTGTAGTTCGCCATGGTGGTGTCTCTTCGTCCTTCAGTCGGTGGGACCGGCACCGCCCCGGGCCTGTGGGGCCCGGGGCGGTGAGGAGGTCAGCTGGCGGTCTGGGTGCCGTTGCTGGTGGTGGCCGGAGCGGGCTCGGCGGCCGGGTTCGGCGCCTCGGCGGGCGCCGCGGAGGCCGTCAGGCTCGCGCCGTCGGAGCCGGCGCCGCTGGTGAGCAGCTCCTGCTCCCACTCGGCCAGCGGCTCCTCGGCCGCGGCCTTCTCCTCGCCGCCGTCGCCACCGCGGGCGCGCTGCGAGCGCTGCATGAGGCCGTCGGCCGCCGCCTGCGCCACGACCTTCGTCAGCAGCGCCGCGGAGCGGATCGCGTCGTCGTTGCCCGGGATCGGGAAGTCGACCTCGTCCGGGTCGCAGTTCGTGTCCAGGATGGAGACGACCGGGATGCCCAGCTTGCGAGCCTCGCCGACGGCGATGTGCTCCTTCTTGGTGTCCACGATCCAGACCGCGCTCGGGACCTTGGTCATGTCCCGGATGCCGCCCAGGGTCTTCTCGAGCTTGGTCTTCTCGCGGGTGAGCATGAGGATCTCCTTCTTGGTGCGACCCTCGAAGCCCCCCGTCTGCTCCATCGTCTCGAGCTCCTTCATCCGCTGAAGGCGCTTGTGGACGGTCTGGAAGTTGGTGAGCATGCCACCCAGCCAGCGCTGGTTGACGTACGGCATGTTGACGCGGCCCGCCTCGTCGGCGATGGCCTCCTGCGCCTGCTTCTTCGTGCCGACGAACATGATCGTGCCGCCGTGCGCGACGGTCTCGCGCACGAACTCGTAGGCCCGGTCGATGTAGGACAGCGTCTGCTGCAGGTCGATGATGTAGATGCCGTTGCGCTCGGTGAGGATGTAGCGCTTCATCTTCGGGTTCCAGCGACGGGTCTGGTGCCCGAAGTGCACGCCGCTGTCGAGCAGCTGCTTCATGGTGACGACGGCCATGGCCTGCGTTCACCTCTCGGTCAGGCGCGGCCGCTCGGCGACCACGCACGCGGTTGTGCGGAGCGCCGGTTCGGCGGTACCGCCCTGGCGTCGCGTCGGCGTCCGGACCCGCCGGTGTGACCACCTGCGGGACCGCCCGGCCGCCGATCCCCCGAGGGGATGCGCGAACGCGCGAAGTCACCCCGGAGAACCGGGGTGCAGGTCGAGTGTACGCCGGGGCCCGCACCCCCCTCACGCGGAGGCCCGGGGTTGTCCACATGCCCCCTCGCCCGTCCCCAGCCTGCGGGTTCGTCCCGCCGGGGAGGGGTGCGCGGGGCAGGCTCGGGGGGTGGAGCGACGGGGGCGGCGGGGTCAGCGGGACGCCATGGTCATCCCGTGGTCTGCGCACAGCCCTGGTGTGCCGTTCGCGGTGCGGTGGTGGGGCGGCAGGGTGGTGGTCGCCGTCCTGGTCGCGGGTGCCCTCGTCGTGCCCGCCGTCGTTCCTGCGGCCGACGTGGTCGTCCCTCGCGCCACCGCCACCGCCGCCGCGGCCACGGCCGGAGCCGCGCCCACCCCTCCGCCGCCTCCGGCACCGGCCCCGACCACGGGGTCTTCTGCCACCGGGCCACCTCCTCCTCCCCCGCTCGCGGCGCCACCACCTCCTCCTCCGCCGCTTGCCGCCCCACCACCTCCTCCTCCCCCGCTCGCCGGGGTGCCGGCGCCGGGTGCGCGGTACGCATGGCCGCTGCTGCCCGTGCCGCAGGTGCGCAGGCCGTTCCGGGCGCCCGAGCACGCCTACGGCCCGGGGCACCGGGGCGTCGACCTCGCCGGCGTCCCGGGGCAGGCCGTGCTCGCCGCGCGGGGCGGGACGGTGGTGTTCGCGGGGCCGGTGGGCGGGCGGTCGCTCGTGTCCGTGCAGCACGACGACGGCCTGCGCACCACCTACGAGCCGGTGGCGCCGGCCGTCACCGCGGGCACCGTCGTCGCGGCCGGCGCCGTGCTCGGGGTCCTCGAGCCGGGCCACCCGGGCTGCCCCGACTGCCTGCACTGGGGCGTGCGCCGCGACCGCACCGAGTACCTCGACCCGCTCGTGCTCCTGCGCCCGCCGCGGGTCCGGCTGCTGCCGGTGCCCGTGCCGTGGCCGGGATGAGCGGGGTCAGCCCGCGGCGAGCTCCTCGAGCCGGCCCCGCAGCCGTCCGACCAGCCGCGTGTGCAGCTGGCACACCCGCGACTCGGTGACGCCCAGGTGCCGCCCGATCTCGGCCAGCGTCCGGTTCTCCAGGTAGTACATCTGCACGACCAGCCGGTCGCGCTCCCCGAGCTGCGCCACCGCGATCGACAGCTGCCGCGAGGTCTCGCGCGCCTGGATGACGGCCATCGGGTCCGGCGCGTCGTCGTCGGCGAGGAGCTCCGACAGCCCGCCCGCGCCGTCGTCGAGGGCGTCGATGCTCACCAGCGCCACGTGCTTGCCGACGCTGCGCAGGTCGCGCGGCGCGACACCCAGCTCGGCGGCGAGCTCGTGGTCGGACGCCGCGCGCCGCAGCCGCGACTCCAGCCGCTCCTGCGCGCGTTCCAGCTCCCGGGCCCGCCCGCGGATCGTGCGCGGCACCCAGTCCTGGGCGCGCAGCTCGTCGAGGATGGCGCCGCGGATGCGCTGGGCCGCGTAGCTCTCGAAGCGGGGGCAGCGCTGCGGGTCGAAGCGCTCGACGGCGTCGATCAGGCCGAAGACCCCGGACTGGACCAGGTCGCCGATGTCGACGTAGGTCGGCAGCCCGGCCGCCGTGCGGTGCGCGACCGCGCGGACGAGCGGCGTGTAGTGGACGAGCAGTCGATCACGCACCGGGCGTGTCGGCTCGGTCAGGTAGGCGTCCCAGAGCTGCTCGACGGGCGTCCGGTCGGCGACCGGAACGGGCCCGACCGGCGCCACGGGAGCCGGTGCCGGCTCGAGCGGGCCCTGCTCGCGACGGTTCAGTGCGGTGACGATGGCCCCGGCGAACGCCTTGAGCTGCACCGATCCGTCCAGGACCGCGCTATGCCCTGGGGTGTGCCTGCTCATGTACCACCTTCAGCCGTTCGACGGTCACGTGTGTGTAGAGCTGAGTGGTTGCTAGCTTAGCGTGACCGAGCAACTCCTGTACGTAACGAAGGTCCGCGCCGCCCTGCAACATGTGGGTGGCGGCGGCGTGCCGGAGACCGTGCGGCCCGGTGTCCGGGGCGCCCGGCACGGCGGCCACCGCGGCGTGCACGACCTCCCGCACGATCCGCGGGTCCATCCGCCCGCCGCGCGCCCCGAGGAGCAGTGCGGGCGGGGAGGAGCTGCGGGCCAGCGCCGGCCGCCCGTCGTCGAGCCAGCGGCGCAGGGCCCGGGCGGCGGGGACACCGTAGACGACCGTCCGCTCGCGGTCGCCCTTGCCGAGCACCCGCAGCGCGCGGCGCTCCTGGTCGACGTCGTCGACGTCCAGTCCGCACAGCTCCCCCACCCGCACGCCGGTGGCGTAGAGCAGCTCGACGACGGCCAGGTCCCGCAGGGCCACCGGCTCCCCCTCCGCGGCCCCCGACACCGCCGCGGCGAACAGCGACTCCGTCTCCGCGGTGTCGAGCACGTCGGGCAGCGGCGACCGCGGCCGCGGCGACACCAGCAGCGCCCCCGGGTCGCTCCCGAGTCGTCCCGTGCGGTGCGCCCAGGCGGTGAAGGTGCGGGCCGCCGCGGCCCGGCGCGCCAGCGTCGAGCGCCCCAGCCCGGCCGCGTGCCCCTCGGCCAGCCAGCGCCGCAGCAGGGGCAGGTCGAGCCCGGCCAGGGTGTCGAGGCGGGACAGCAGCCCGTCGAGGTCGCCCCGGTAGGCCCGGACGGTGTGCGCCGACCGCCCCTTCTCCAGCGCCAGGTGCCGCACGAACCCCTCCAGCGCCTCCCCCACCTCGGGGGCGACCGGCCGGGTGGGGCCGTCCGGCCCGGCGGGGTCGGGGGCGCCTCGCTCGGGGCCGGCGGGACGGGTCGAGGGCACCTGCCGACGGTCCGGCCCCGACCGCCCCGGGTCAAGCACCCCACCCGCGTGTCCCGCCACCACCCGCCCGCACCTCCTCGGGCCGCAGCTGCCAGCGGCCGGCGTGGTGGTCGACCAGGCCCCGCCGCTCCAGGTCGACCAGGGCCACCCGCACCGCCCCGACCGGGACGCCCGCCTCCTTGGCCAGCCAGCCGATCTCCCGGGCTCCGCGGGCGGGGAGGGCGTCGTGCACCAGGCGCCCCACGGTGTCGAGGGCGTCGGTGGCGCGGCGGACGGCGGGCGGGTCGGTGGCCAGGTGCGCGCCGATCGGGCCGAGCTCCTCGAGCACCTCCTCGGTGCGGGTGACCAGCACCGCGCCCTCGCGCACCAGCCGGTGGCTCCCCGCCGACATCGCGGACGTCACCGGCCCCGGCACGGCCAGCACCGGACGCCCGAGCGTGGCCGCGTCGCTCGCCGTGCGGGTGGCCCCGCTGCGCAGCCCGGCCTCCACGACGACCGTGCCCGCCGACAGGCCGGCGATCAGGCGGTTGCGGACCAGGAAGCGGTGCCGGGCGGGCACGCTGCCGGGTGGGTACTCGCTGACCACCAGCCCGGTGGCCGTGATGCGGGCGAGCAGGGCCTGGTGCGCCAGCGGGTAGGCGCGGTCGGCGCCGCAGGCCAGCACCGCGACCGTCGGCCCCTCGACGCCGAGCGCGCCGCGGTGGGCCGCCCCGTCGATCCCGATGGCCGCCCCGGAGACCACGGTGTGCCCGCGGTCGGCGAGACCGGCCCCGAGCTCGGCGGCCACGTGCAGCCCGTAGCCCGTGGCGGCCCGCGACCCCACGACGCCGACCGCCCGCTCGCACCGCGCGGCGAGCCTCCCGGGCCCCCGCACCCACAGCGCCACGGGCGGCGCGAGCTCGGCGACCCCGCAGGCCGCGAGTGCGGCGAGCGGCTCGTGCGGCCAGTCGGGGTGCTCGGGCCCGATGATCCGGACCCCGGCGACGGAGGCCGCGGCGAGGTCGGCGTCGGCGCGCTCCACCCCCCGGCGGGCCGAGGTCTCCGCGGCGACCCGCTCGCTCACCTCCCCGCGCCGCACGCGGTCGACGGCGCGCACCGCGCCCACCTCGGCCACCAGCGCGGCCAGCCCGGGGGCGGGCGGCTCGGCGACCCGCGACAGCCGGGCCCACGCCCGGAGCAGCTCGTCGTTCACGCCGCCCTCCGGTCGCGGAAGTACAGCGCGGCCTCCACGTGCTCGGGATCGGGCCGGGCGGCCCCGGCCAGGTCGGCGAGCGTCCACGCGACCCGCAGGGCCCGGTCGGCCCCGCGCGCGGTGAGGGCCCCGGCGCGCATGCCGGCGTCGAGCGGCCGGACCGTGGCCCGGGCGAGGCCCCACCGGCCCCGCAGCTCGGGACCGGGCACCTCGGCGTTGGTGCGCCACCCGCAGCCCGACCAGCGCTCGACCGCCGCCGCGCGGGCCGCGTGCACGCGCGCCGCGACCGTGGCCGTGTCCTCCCCGTCGGCCGCGGCCGCGAACGTGGTGACCGGGTACATGACGGCCCGCAGGTCGACGCGGTCGAGCAGCGGCCCGGACAGCCGGCCCAGGTAGCGGCGGCGCACCAGCGACGAGCAGACGCAGTCGCGGTCGTGGGCGGGCGCGCAGGGGCAGGGGTTGGCGGCGAGCACGAGCTGGAACCGCGCCGGGTAGCGCACGGTGCCCTCGGCCCGCGCGATGCGCACCTCGCCCTCCTCCAGCGGCGTGCGCAGCGCGTCGAGCAGGTGCGCCCCGAACTCGGGCGCCTCGTCGAGGAACAGCACCCCGCGGTGCGCGAGCGACACCGCCCCGGGCCGGGCGAGGCCGCTCCCGCCGCCGACGAGCGCCGCCATCGAGCTGGAGTGGTGCGGCGCCTCGACCGGGGGCAGCGTGGCCAGTGGGGCCTCGGCCGGCAGCCGCCCGGCCACCGACCGCACCGCGGCCAGCGCCAGCGCGTCGGACCGGGCCAGCCGCGGCAGCAGCCCGACCAGGCGCTGCGCGAGCATCGTCTTCCCCGTGCCGGGCGGGCCGATGAGCAGCAGGTGGTGCCCGCCCGCGGCGGCCACCTCCAGCGCGTGCCGGGCGTCGTCCTGCCCCACGACGTCGGCGAGGTCGGGCGGCTCGGGCCCGGTGCCGTCGACGACCGGACCGGGCACCTGCAGCGGCGAGCCGTCGCGCAGCCAGGCCAGCACCTCGCGCAGGTCGGCCGCGCCGAGCACCTCGATGTCGGGCACGAGCGCGGCCTCGGCCAGCGCCGCGACCGGCACCACCACGCGCCGCATCCGCGCGGCCCGGGCCGCCAGCAGCGCGGGCAGGACTCCCCGGACGGGGCGCAGCCGCCCGTCGAGCGCCAGCTCCCCGAGCAGGACCGTGCCGTCGAGCGCTGGCTGGGGCACGTGCTCGGCCGCGGCGAGCACGCAGCACGCGAGAGCCAGGTCGAACGCCGAGCCGGTCTTGCGCAGCGTGGCCGGGCTCAGCGCCAGCACGATCCGCTCGTTGGGCCACACCAGCCCGGAGTTGACGACGGCCGCGCGCACCCGGTCGCGCGACTCCTGCAGCGCCGCGTCGGGCAGCCCCAGCAGGTGCACGCCGGGCAGCCCGCCCCCGATGTCGGCCTCGATCTCCACCACGTACCCGTCGACGCCGCGCAGCGCGACCGACCACCCCCGTGCGAGCCCCATCAGAAGGCTCCTTCGTAGTACTGCACGGTGGCCGGGCGGCCCGGCTCGACCAGCACCGCGCAGACGTCGAACCGGACCTCCACCCACGGCACGCCGTGCTGGGCCAGCCAGCGCTGCGCGACCCGGCGGATCCGGCGCGCCTTCTGCCCCGTGACGGCCTCGGCGGGCTCGCCGTAGCGGGTGCCGGAGCGGGTCTTGACCTCGCAGACCACGAGGCGGCCGACGTCGGCGTCGGTGGCGACGACGTCGAGCTCACCCTCCCGGCACCGCCAGTTGCGGTCGAGGACCACCAGGCCCCGGCCCTGCAGGTACTCCACCGCGACGTCCTCGCCGCGGCGTCCGAGCTCGTCCTTCGCTGCCATGGACCCACCATGGGGCCGGGCGGACGCGCCGGCGGGACTTTCGGTTTTCTGTGGATGGACCGGGGTCGATGTGGACAACCCGGCTCAGGAGCCGAACTGGTCGCCCTCCGGCAGCCGCAGGTCGGGCTTGTCGAGCTCCTCGACGTTGACGTCCTTGAACGTCAGCACCCGCACGTTCTTCACGAAGCGCGCCGGGCGGTACATGTCCCACACCCAGGCGTCGGACATGCGGACCTCGAAGTACACCTCGCCGTCGGCGTTGCGGGCCGCGACGTCGACGGAGTTGGCCAGGTAGAACCGCCGCTCGGTCTCCACGACGTAGGAGAACTGGGACACGATGTCCCGGTACTCCTTGTAGAGCGTGAGCTCCATCTCGGTCTCGTACTTCTCGAGATCCTCGGCGCTCACAGCTCGGTCTCCTCGCTCACCCCGTCATTGTGGACCAGCACGGGCACGCGCCCGGCGGCAGGGAGGCGGGGCACCAGCTCGCCCCGCGCGGCGGCCCGCACGTTGACGAACGAGAAGCGGTGCACCGAGCTCGGTCCGTGCTCGGCCAGCGCCGCGTCGTGCACCGGCGTGCAGTAGCCCTTGTGCTCGGCGAAGCCGTACCGCGGGTGCTCGGCGTCGAGGCCGACCATGATCCGGTCCCGGGTCACCTTGGCGAGCACGGAGGCCGCCGCCACGCACGCCGCGACCTGGTCGCCCTTGGGCACGGCCAGGGCCGGGCGGCCGAAACCCCGCACCGGGAAGCCGTCGGTGAGCACGTAGCCGGGAGGGGACGCGAGCCCCGCGACGGCCCGGCGCATCCCCTCGATGTTGGCGACGTGCACCCCGCGCCGGTCGACCTCCTCGGGCGGGATGACGACGACGGCGTGGTCGAGAGCGCGCCGCCGGATCAGCGCGTAGTACTCCTCGCGCGCGGCGGCCGTGAGCAGCTTGGAGTCGGTGAGGCCGTCGAGCGCCCGCGCGTCGCCGGGCCGCAGGACGCAGGCGGCGACGACCAGCGGGCCCGCGCACGCCCCCCGCCCGGCCTCGTCGACGCCGGCGACCGGCCCGAGGCCGTGCCGGTGCAGCGTGGACTGCAGCGTCCAGCTCCCGGCGGAGCGCCGCACCACCGCACGGGTGGGACGCAGCTCCGCGGGCAGCAGGATCCGCGGGGAACGACGACGACGGACGGGCACGAACGCTCCGGGACTCACAGGACCGGCCGGACGACGGTCAGGGCAGGAAGGTCTCGCCGCGCTCGGCGCGGCGGCGCCAGAAGGCCAGCGGCAGCGTACCCAGCATCCCCATCGCGAGCGGGAGGCCCGCACCCGCCCCCGCACCCATGCCGACGGCCCGGTCGGGCTGCGGGTCGATCGCGTCGACCCACCCGAACCGGCCGAACGGCAGGACGATGAGCCGGGCCTGGCCGATGACGTTCTCCACCGGCACGGGGCCGTGCCCCACCGCCCGGGAGTCGGACGAGTTGTTGCGGCTGTCGCCCATCATCCAGAGCTGGCCCTCGGGGACCGTCACCGCGTCGAACCGCTGCTCGCGGGCCGGGCCGGCCTCGGGCAGGAAGTAGACGTAGGGCTCGGTGAGGGGCTCGCCGTCGACGAGGAGCCGGTCGCGGCTGTCGCAGCACTGCACCGTCTGGCCGCCGACGGCGATGACGCGCTTGACGAAGTCCTTCTCGTCGGGCGGCGCGAGGCCGATCAGCGAGCCGAACTGCTGCAGGCCGTTGACGATCGCATTGTCGGACTGCGGCACCGAGAACTCGGTGTTGATCCAGCCCTCGGGGCCGCGGAAGACGACGACGTCGCCGGGCTGCGGGCTGGTGAAGCGGTAGGTGACCTTGTCGACGAGCACCCGGTCGTTGTTGCAGCCGGTGCAGCCGTGCAGCGTGGTCTCCATCGACCCGGACGGGATGACGTAGACCTTCGCCAGGAACGTCTGGATGAGGAACGTGAGCACCAGGGCGACGACGATCAGCAGCGGCAGCTCGCGCCAGAAGTTCTCGCGGCGCCGACGGCCGGGGCGGGCCTTCTTGCCGCCGCGCGCGGCGGCGGCCTCGGCCTGGTACTCCGACGCGGGCCGGGACCCGGCGCTGGCCCCCGCGCGGCGGCGGTGGCGTCCGGGCAACTCGGTGGCGGTGCCCGGGGGCGCGGCGGGCGACTCGTCGGCGAGTGCGGCGTCGGAGGGCGCCGCGCCGGGTGCGGGGTCGGCGGGGGCGGGATCGGCGGGAGCCGTAGCGTCCCGGACCGGATCGCCGTGGACCTCGGTCGGCTCGTCGTCGCCGGGGACCTGCCGGACGGGCGCCGACGGCGGGCGGGACCCGCGGACGGGCGGCGGGACCACGCCGTAGCGGCTGGGGCCCCGGCCGGTGCCGCCGGCCTGTGGGGGGCCGGGACGCCGGACACCGCCGGTGCCGTTCCCGTTGGCGGGAGGTGCAGCCCGGTTCAGGGGCGTGCCGCCGTTGCCGGGCGTGCTCCCGTTGCCGGGCGTGCTCCCGTTGCCGGTAGCGCCGCCGGTGCGGCGGCCGCCCGCGGACGACCCGTTGAGCGGAGCCCGCGGACCGGACGGCGGCAGGGGCGGACGCATCCCGGAGACCGGGGGCGCACCCGTGCCCCGACGCGGTCCGTCGGACCGCCGGCCGGGGGCGTCCTCGTCGTCGTCGCGGCTGGTCGGCTGCCCTCCGGGCGGCGTGCGCACCGCGTGCCGGGACCCCGCTGGACCGGCCGGCGAGAAGCGCTGCGGTCGGGCCCGCCGGTCGTCGGGGAGCTCGGGGAGGGCCACGGCCACGAGGCTACGGCAACGAGTGCGCGTCGGTCAGGACGCGGACGTGCGCTCGCGCTTCTCCTTGATCTTCGCGGCCTTGCCGCGCAGGTCACGGAGGTAGTACAGCTTGGCGCGCCGGACGTCACCACGGGTGAAGATCTCGATGCGCTCGAGGTTCGGGGAGTGCACCGGGAAGGTGCGCTCGACGCCGACGCCGAAGGAGACCTTGCGGACCGTGAAGGTCTCGCGGGCGCCCGCGCCGTGGCGGCGGATGACGACGCCCTGGAAGATCTGGACGCGGGAGCGGGTGCCCTCGATGACCTTCACGTGCACCTTGAGCGTGTCGCCCGGCCGGAAGGCGGGGATGTCGGGGCGCAGCATCTGTGCGTCCAGTGCGTCCAGGGTGTTCATCGCGGAGATCCGTCCTCGGTTCGAATAGCGGTCGTGCGGTACCGACAAGTTCCGGTGCGCGCATCGGGGCGCGGGCAGGCGCCTGCGGGCGCAGCAGCTCGGGTTCCATGATGCCAGACGCGTCCCGGCGGGCCGAACTCACCCGTCCAGGCCGGCCAGGAACGCGCGGTCGGTGCGGTCGAGCGCGTGGTCGGGCAGGGCGTCGAGCAGGTCGGGGCGCCGCGCCGCGGTGCGCTCCAGCGCCCGGTCGCGGCGCCACCGGGCGATGGCGGCGTGGTTGCCGCTGCGCAGCACGTCGGGCACGTCCAGGCCGCGCCACGACACCGGGCGCGTGTAGGCGGGGCCCTCCAGCAGGCCGTCGGAGAAGGAGTCCTCCTGCGCGGACACCGGGTTGCCCAGCACGCCGGGCAGCAGCCGCACCACCGCCTCGACCATGACGAGCACCGCCACCTCGCCCCCGACCAGCACGTAGTCGCCGATGCTCACCTCGTCGACCGGCATCCGCTGCGCGTAGGCGTCGACGACGCGCTGGTCGATGCCCTCGTACCGCCCGCAGGCGAACACCAGCCGCTCCTCCCCCGCCCAGGCCTGCGCGGTGGCCTGCGTGAACGGTCGCCCGGCCGGCGTCGGGACGACGAGCCGCGCGGGCGCGTCGCCGAGGACGGCGTCGAGGGCCTCCCCCCAGACCTGCGGGCGCATCACCATCCCGGGGCCGCCGCCGTACGGGGAGTCGTCGACGGCCTGGTGCACGTCGTGGGTCCAGTCGCGGAGGTCGTGCACCCCGAGCTCGACGAGCCCGGCCTCGATCGCGCGCCCGAGCAGCGCCTCCCGCAGCGGCGCCAGGTAGCCGGGGAAGATGGTGACGACGTCGATCCGCACCCGGCGATGCTAGGCCTGCTCAGCCCGCGCGCCGCCCCCGCACCAGCTCCTCGACCATGATCCGCGCGGTGTCCAGCCGGGCGCCGCGCGCGAGCAGGATCGTCTGCGCCGAGCCCTCGGCGTGCAGGAGTCCGAGCAGGATGTGCTCGCAGCCGATGTAGTCGTGCTTGAGGCGCAGGGCCTCGCGCAGCGCGAGCTCCAGCACCTTCTTCGCGCCGCGGTCGAACGGGATGTGCCCCGCGAACCAGCGCCTCCCCCGCGACCGCGCGCGGTCGAGCGCGCCGGGCCCGAAGGCGTCCTCGACCTGGCGGCGCACCTCGTCGAGGTCGATCCCCAGCGTCGACAGCGCCTCGGCGTCGGCCGGGCCGAGCCCGCCGCGCAGCGCGTCGACGTCGGCGCGCACGGCCGCGGCGTCGACGCTGTGCCCCTCGAGGACGGTGAGCGCCAGGTTGCCCGGCACGGCGTAGAGCGCGACCAGCAGGTGCTCGGTGCGGATCGCGTCGGCGTGGCGCTGCCGCGACTCCTCCTGCGCCCCCACGACGACCTGCCGCGCCTTGTCGGTGAACCTCTCGAACATCGTCGAACCCCTCTCAGAACCCGAACCGGCGGTACTTCTTGTGGACGGCCTGGCGGCTCACGCGCAGGACCTCGGCGATCTGCTGCCACGACCACCCCTGGTCGCGCGCGTTGCTCACCTGCAGCTCCTCCAGCGACTCCAGCAGCCCCCGCAGGGAGGCCACCGCCGCCAGCCCGACGGCCGGGTCCCTGCTGGACGCCGCCGCCGCGACCTTCGTGGCATCACTCATGGACGTCAACCTACGTTGACGGCGCGGGCATGTCAACCGGAGTTGACGTCGTCCGGCCCGTGGCGTTGCGACGCGACCGCAACCCCCGCGCAACCGCGCCCCGCACCCTCGTGCGTCACCGGTGTGAGGAGGGCGGCATGACCACCTACGTGCTCGTGCACGGCGGGTTCGTCGACGGCTGGTACTGGGGAGCGACGGCGGCGCGACTGGAGGCGCAGGGGCACCGCGTGCTCGTCGCGGAGCTGCCCAGCACCGGGGCCGACCCGTCCGCGCTGGGCGGGCTCGACGACGACGTGGCGGAGGTCCGCAGGTGCGTCGCCGCGACGGGCGACCCCGTGGTGCTGGTCGGGCACTCCTACAGCGGGCTGGTGATCACCGACGCCGCGGACGAGCCGGGCGTCACCCACCGCGTCTACGTCTCGGCATTCTGGCCCGAGCGGGGCCGGTCGCTGATGGACCTGGCCACGGGCCCGCTCGACTGGATCGTGCCGAGCGAGGACGGCGCGGCCGTCCGCGTCACCGACGACGTGGACCGCGCGGTCGAGGTGCTGTGCGCCGATCTCGACCCCGCGCGGCGGGCCGAGTGGTTCGGGCACCTCCTGTACTCCGCCGCGTCGGTCATGGGCACCCCGGCGACCGCCCCCGGCAGCGGTCACCCGGTGACCTACGTCGTGCTGGAGGAGGACGGCGCGCTGCTCCCGGAGCTGCAGGAGTCCATGGCCGCACGCGCCGACCGGGTCGAGCGGATGCCGACCTCGCACTGCCCGCAGCTCGTCGACCCGGACGGGCTCGCCGCCGTCCTGTCCCGGGCCGGGGCCTGAGCGGCGCTCACTCGGGGTCGAGCAGGCCCTCGGGCGGGGTGAGGACGACCCGGCCCCCGTCGAGGTCGACGGTGGGGACGATGGCGTGCACGAACGGCACGAGCGCGTCGCCCTCGGGGCGGGTGAGCACGAGCAGGTCGCCGGCGGGGCCGTGCAGGATCTCGCGGACGGTGCCGACGGTCGTGCCGTCCTCGAGCTCGGCGCGCAGGCCCTCGAGCTCGTGGTCGTGGAACTCGTCGGGGTCCTCGGTGGGCGCCAGCTCCGCGGCCCGCACGAGCAGGCGGGTGCCGCGCCACTGCTCGGCGGCGGTGCGGTCGGGGACCTCGACGAACCGGACGAGCAGCTTCCCGGAGTGGTCACGGGTGGACTCGACGGTCAGGACGGCGTCGGGGACGCCCGCCCGACGCGCGACGAGCGCCTCGCCGGGGGCGAAGCGCTCGTCGGGTGAGTCGGTGCGGACGTCGACGCCGAGCTCGCCGCGCAGCCCGTGCGCCCGCACCACGACGCCGACGAGGAGCTCGCCGGCGCGTCCGCGGACGGGTGCGGGCACGGCGGGACCTAGCGGTCGGTGTCGACGACGTCGACGCGCACGCCGCGCCCGCCGATACCGCCGACGACGGTGCGCAGTGCGGTGGCCGTGCGGCCACCCCGGCCGATGACCTTGCCCAGGTCCTCCGGGTGGACCCGCACCTCGAGGGTGCGGCCGCGGCGGCTGGTGACCAGGTCGACCTGCACCTCGTCGGGGTGATCGACGATCCCCCGGACCAGGTGCTCCAGTGCGTCGGCCAGGACCGTCACGAGTCCTCCTCGCTCACGCTCGTCGGCCTCGCGACCGAACGTGCTGTGCTCAACGGTGAGCTCGCAAGCTCGCTCACGCCTCGGCCGGGGCCTCGTCGGCCTGGGGGGCCTCGGCGGCGGCGTCGTCGGCCTTGGGCCGGCGGTCGGCCTTCTTCCGGGCCGTGGTGGCCTCGGTGGTCGGCTCCTCGTTGGCCGCGGCCAGCGCGGCGTTGAAGCGCGCGAGCTTGTCGACCTTCTCCGGCTGCGGCTTCAGGGTGCCCTCGGCGCCCGGCAGGCCCTTGAACTTCTGCCAGTCGCCGGTGATCTCCAGCAGGTGCTGCACCGGGTCGGTGGGCTGCGCGCCCACGCCGAGCCAGTACTGCGCGCGCTCGGAGTCGACCTCGATGAGGCTCGGCTCGTTCTTCGGGTGGTACTTGCCGATGGTCTCGATCGCCCGGCCGCTGCGGCGGTTGCGGGCGTCGGCGACGACGATGCGGTAGTACGGCTGGCGGATCTTGCCCAGACGCATCAGCTTGATCTTGACGGCCACGCTCTTGACTGCTCCCTGGATCGGTACTTCGGCGATGAGGCCGCGCTGCTCGCGTGGGGTTACGGGCTGCGCGTCGCTCGAACGTTGTGGCCGCGGCTGGTAGAGGGCCGACCGCGGGGCCGACACACCATTGTGCCAGACGCTCAGAGGACGGGGAACGCGCCCGTCAGCATGAGGTAGAGCCCGATGCCCGGCAGCAGGTTGTTGACCTGGTGCGCGATCACCGGCGCCAGCAGGCCGTCGCTGTAGACGCGGGCCAGCCCGAGCGGCAGCGCGACCACCAGGAGCAGGAGCGCGCGCGGCCACTCGAAGTGCGCCAGGGCGAAGATGACGGTCGTGACGCCGAACGCCAGCCACCGGTTCGCGCCCAGCCGCGTCAGCCCGCCCCACAGCAGCCCGCGGTAGAGGATCTCCTCGCACAGCGGGGCGACCAGCACCACGATCGCGACGATCGCGAGCGCCGTCAGCGGCGGCGCCGTGATGCCGCCGAAGACGTCGCCGACGGCCGACGAGGCGTCCTCCCCCACGATCGACACGTAGACCAGCGACGCCGGCAGCGTCAGGAACAGCCCGCCGAACCCGAAGCCCAGGCCCAGCCACAGGTCCTTCCAGGTCGGGCGCAGGTGCAGGTCGATGACCGGGCCGTTGCCGCGCCAGCGGGTCCAGAGCAGGGCGACGCCCGCGGCCGCGACGGTCGGCACGCCCAGCGCGGCGGCCAGCGCCCCCGCCGGGATCGGGTCCTGCCCGACGAGCAGCAGCCCCGTGAGCGCGGAAACGCCGAGGAACACGAGCTCGGCGACCAGGTACGCGCCCAGGCCCCAGCGGTGCGCGGGGCGCGGCGCCGGTTCCGGGGCGGCCGGCGGTGCGGCCGGCGCGGGCCACGGCGCGAACCCGGCAGGAGCACCGGGCGGAGGACCGGGCGGAGGACCGGGCGGAGGACCGGGCGGAGGACCGGGCGGGACGGGCGGGGCCGCGAGCAGCGTCGCCACCGGCAGCCGGTCGGTCGCCTCCGCCGAGCCGTGGCCCGCGAGCCGCGGGTCCGGGACGGGCAGGCGCAGCCCGGGGTCGGTGGCCTCCGCCGACCACGCGGGCGCGCCGGTGCGCACGGCGGGCGCGCCGGACCGGGCCCGCTCCGGCGCCGAGGTCGGGATGCCCATCGGCGGCGTCGCGGCGTCGGCGGGGACCGGGGCGTCGAACCAGGCGCCGGTGGCGGGCTCGGGACGCGTGGACGGCGCCGGGCGCCGGGAGCGCGTGGCGGCGACGGCCGCGACCACCCCGAGCACCGCGACGACGACGAGCCACCACAGGCGTCCCGTCCGGGCGGCCCGGCGGGACCGGGCACGGGGGCCGACAGCAGTGACTCCGGCAGATCGCACGATCACGACCGTACCGGGCGGCGACCGGGAGTGATCAGCGCGCGAAGACGCGCCCGCGCAGCAGGACCAGCGCGGGCTCGTCGAGCACCGACAGGTCGGCCCGCGGGTCGCTGCGGTAGACGACGAGGTCGGCGGGGGCGCCGGGGTGCGGGGCGGGACGGCCGAGCCAGTGGCGGGCGTTCCAGCTCGCGGCGCCCAGCGGGTCGGTGTGGCCCGCCGCGGCCAGCGCGCGCACCTCGTCGGCGATCCGGCCGTGGGCGATGCCGCCGCCCGCGTCGGTGCCCGCGTACACGGCCACCCCGGCCTCGACGGCCCGCCGCACGACGTCGCCCGCCCCGGCGTGCAGCGCGCGCATGTGCGCGGCGTACGCCGGGTACTTCGACGCCGAGTCGGCGATGCCCGGGAACGTCTCGACGTTGATCAGCGTCGGGACCAGCGCGGTGCCGCGCTCGACCATCTGCGCGATGAGGTCGTCGGTGAGGCCGGTGCCGTGCTCGATGCAGTCGATGCCCGCACCGATCAGGCCGGGCAGCGCGTCGGTGCCGAACACGTGCGCGGTGACCCGGGCGCCGGCGGCGTGGGCGGCCTCGATCGCGGCGCGGAGCACGTCGTCGGGCCAGAGCGGGGCGAGGTCGCCGACGCCGCGGTCGATCCAGTCGCCGACGAGCTTGACCCAGCCGTCGCCCGCCGCGGCCTGCTCCGCGACGAGATCGGGCAGCAGCGCGGGGTCGTCGGCGTCGATCGCCAGGCCCGGGATGTAGCGCTTGGGCCGCGCGAGGTGCCGCCCGGCGCGGATGATCTCCGGGAGGTCCTCGCGGGCCTGCAGCGCGGAGGTGTCGACGGGCGAGCCGCAGTCGCGGATGAGCAGCGTTCCGGCGTCGCGGTCGACGCGGGCCTGCGCGTCGGCCTCCTCCAGGTCGACCGGGCCGGACGGGCCCAGGCCGACGTGGCAGTGGGCGTCGACGAGGCCGGGCACGATCCAGCCGCCGTCGACGAGCGTCTCGGCGCCCGCGATCGGCTCGTCGACGAACCGCCCGTCGGGACCGACGAACAGCTCGACGGTCTCCTCACCCGGCAGCAGCACACCCCGCAGGCGGAACACGGGTCAGCGCCCCTTCGGGAACCGGAGCTTGCTCGGGTCGAACCCCGGGGGCAGCTGGTCCAGGCCCGGCGGCATCTGCTGCAGCGTGGGCGGCAGGCCCGACAGGTCGGGCATCCCGCCCCCGGCGCGCGACGGCGTCGGCCGGCCCTTGCCCTTCTTGTTCTTGCGCTTGCTCGCGAGCTTCTTCGTGGCGCTGCGCTGCCCGCCGCCGAAGCCGAACTGCCCGGCCATCTGCTTCATCATCTTGCGGGCCTCGAAGAAGCGGTTGACCAGGTCGTTGACGTCGCCGACGGCGACGCCCGACCCGTTCGCGATGCGCAGCCGGCGCGACCCGTTGATGATCTTCGGGTCGGCGCGCTCGGCCGGCGTCATGCCGCGGATGATGGCCTGCAGCTTGTCCAGGTGCCGGTCGTCGACCTGGGCCAGCGCGTGCTTCATCTGGCCCGTGTTGGCGCCGGGGAGCATGCCCAGGATGTTGCCGATCGGGCCCATCTTGCGGATGGCCATCATCTGCTCGAGGAAGTCCTCGAGCGACAGCTCGCCGCTGGCGATCTTCGCCGCGGCCTTCTCCGACTGCTCCTGGTCGAAGGCCCCCTCGGCCTGCTCGATGAGGGTGAGCAGGTCGCCCATCCCGAGGATGCGGCTGGCCATCCGGTCGGGGTGGAAGACGTCGAAGTTCTCGAGCTTCTCGCCGTCGGAGGCGAACAGGATCGGCTGGCCGGTGACCTCGCGGACGCTCAGCGCGGCACCACCGCGGGCGTCGCCGTCGAGCTTGGTGAGCACCACGCCGGTGAAGCCGACGCCGTCGCGGAACGCCTCGGCGGTGGCCACGGCGTCCTGGCCGATCATGGCGTCGACGACGAACAGCGTCTCGTCCGGCCGCACCGCGTCGCGGATGTCGGCGGCCTGCCGCATCAGCTCCTCGTCGACGCCCAGGCGGCCCGCGGTGTCGACGACGACGACGTCGTACATCTTGTCCCGCGCGTGCGCGACGCCGCGGCGGGCGACGTCGACCGGGTCGCCCACCCCGTTGCGCTCCGCGCTGCCCGGCTGTGTCTGATGACCGGCCGCTGACGCGCCCGGATGTGGGGCGAAGACGGTGGCCCCGGCGCGCTCGCCGACGATCTGCAGCTGCGTGACCGCGTTGGGGCGCTGGAGGTCGCACGCGACCAGCAGCGGCGTGTGCCCCTGGCTCTTCAGCCAGAACGCGAGCTTGCCCGCCAGCGTCGTCTTGCCGGAGCCCTGCAGGCCGGCGAGCATGATCACCGTCGGCGGTTCCTTGGAGAACCGCAGCCGCCGGGTCTCGCCGCCGAGGACGGAGACGAGCTCCTCGTTGACGATCTTGACGACCTGCTGGGCGGGGTTCAGCGCGCCCGAGACCTCGGCGCCCTTGGCCCGCTCCTTGGTGCGCGCGACGAAGCCGCGCACCACGGGCAGCGCGACGTCGGCCTCCAGCAGCGCGATGCGGATCTCGCGCGCGGTGGCGTCGATGTCGGCCTCGGAGAGACGGCCCTTGCCACGGAGGTTCGCCAGCGTGCCGGAGAGGCGCTCGGAGAGGGTGTCGAACACCCGCACGAGACTACTTGTGCGGCGGCGGTCGCTGCGGGCTCGGGGGCATCAGACCGCGTCGGGGCCGCGTTCGCCGGTGCGCACGCGCACGACCTGGTCGACGCGCGTCGTCCACACCTTGCCGTCGCCGATCTTCCCGGTGCGGGCCGCCGCGACCACCGCGTCGAGCACCCGCTCGACCACCTCGTCGTCGACCACGACCTCCACGCGGACCTTCGGCACGAAGTCGACGTTGTACTCCGCGCCCCGGTAGACCTCGGTGTGCCCCTTCTGGCGGCCGTGGCCCTGCACCTCCGACACGGTCATGCCGAGCACGCCCAGGCGCTCCAGGGCGCTCTTCACGTCGCCGAGCGCGAACGGCTTGACGATGGCGGTCACCAGGATCATCGGGGGGTCTCCTCGGTGCGGGCCGCACCCAGGGAGCGGCCGGTGGTGGTCAGGGGCGTGTAGTCGTACGCGGTCTCCGCGTGCTCGGCCTCGTCGATGCCCTCGGCCTCGACCTCGGCGTCGACGCGGAACCCGATCGTCGCGCGGACCAGCCAGGCGAGCAGGAACGACACCCCGAACGCGAACGCCGCGGTCGCGAGCACGGCCACGACCTGCTTGCCGAGCTGCGCGGGGCCGCCGCCGTAGAGCAGGCCGTCGGCGCCGGCCTCGTTGACCGCGCTCGTGGCGACGAACCCGAGCATCAGCATGCCCAGCAGGCCGCCGACGCCGTGGATCGCGACGACGTCGAGCGAGTCGTCGTAGCCCAGGCGGTACTTGAGCCGGATCGCGAGCTGGCAGACGACGCCGGCGAGCAGGCCGATGGCCAGCGCGCCGAACGTGTCGACGTACCCGCAGGCCGGGGTGATGCCGACGAGCCCGGCGATGGCCGCCGAGGCCGCGCCGAGGCTGGTGGGGCGCCCGTCGAGGCGGTGCTCCAGCGCGAGCCAGGACAGCACCGCGGCCGCCGAGGCCGTCATCGTGGTGACGAAGGCGTTGCCCGCCACGGCGCCCGCGGCCAGCGCCGACCCGGCGTTGAAGCCGAACCAGCCGAACCACAGCAGGCCCGCGCCGAGCAGCACGGCGGGCAGGTTGTGCGGGCGCATCGGCTGCTGCGGCCAGCCGCGGCGCCGGCCGAGCACGACGGCCAGGGCGAGCGCCGAGGCCCCGGAGTTGATCTCGACGGCGGTGCCGCCCGCGAAGTCGAGCGCGCCCAGGGTGTTGGCCATCCAGCCGCCGCGCTCCGCGACGAACCCGTCGAAGGCGAAGATCCAGTGCGCCAGCGGGACGTAGACCAGCACCGTCCACAGCGCGATGAACAGCGCGAACGGCCAGAACCGGGCGCGGTCGGCGACGGCGCCCGACAGCAGCGCCGCGGTGATGACGGCGAACATCAGCTGGAACATCGCGAACACCTGCAGCGGGATGCCGGCGTCGCCGCCGACGACCGTGGTGGTGTCGCGCAGGCCGGCGAAGTCGAGGTTGCCGATCAGGCCGCCCGTCGAGTCGCCGAAGGCGAGGGAGAACCCGCCGAGCACCCAGACCAGGCCGACGACGCCGAGGCAGACGACGCTCATCATCATCATGTTGAGCACGCTCTTCGCGCGGACCATGCCGCCGTAGAAGAACGCGAGCCCGGGCGTCATGAGCATGACCAGGGCGGCGCACCCCAGCAGGTACGCCGTGTTCCCGACCTGCACGCCCGACAACACCTGCACACCCGACGACGCCGTCACGGCGGTGATCGTCAGCGCCGTCTGTTACGCCTGCGTTTCCGGGTCGTGTCGTCGGGGTTGCCTCCGCAGTTCACCCGGCCGGTCACCCCGCCGCGCTCATCCTGCCGCGGCCAGCACGGCCTCCTCGATGCGGCGGCGGTCGGTCGACCGGATCGCGCCGTCGCCCGCGGGCCCGGCGAGGCAGAAGGAGTCGACGACCGAGGAGCCCAGGGTGGACACGCGCGCCCAGCGCAGCGCGGCGTCGCAGCCCTCCAGCGCGGCGGCGACGCGGTGCAGCAGGCCGATCCGGTCGGTGCCGCGCAGCTCCAGCACGACCGCGCCGGTGGCCTCGTCGTCGAACCAGAGCACCCGCGGCGGGGCGGCGGGCTCGGTCGACGCGGCCGGGGCGTAGTCGCGCTCCTTGCGCGCCAGCGCGTCGGCGAGGGTGAGGGTGCCGTCCAGGACGCGGCCCAGCGCCGTGCGCAGCACCGCCGGGTCGGGCAGGCCGCCGAAGCGGGGCGACACCGTGAACGTGAACACCGCGACCTCGCCGGTGGTCGCGAGCTCCGCCGCGTGCACCTCCAGCGAGTGCAGCGCCAGCACGCCCGCGGCCGCGGCCAGCGAGCCGCGCGCGTCGGGCACCGCGACCAGGACCGTGGCCGGGGTGTCCTCGTCGACGAACCGCACCTGCGGCCGCTGGTCGGCGAGCACCGCCGCCGCGATGCCGTCGTCGGAGCCCTCGGGCGGCAGCGGCAGGACCTCCCCCGCCATCAGCGCCCGGCTGCGCCGTGACAGGTCCCCGATCAGCGCCTTCTTCCAGGGGCTCCACACGCCGGGGCCGGTGGCGAGCGAGTCGGCCTCGGCCAGCGCGGTGAGCAGGTCCAGCAGCAGGCCGCCGGTGCCGGGGGCGCCGTCGCGCACCGCCTCGTCGAGGGTCTCGACGACCCGCGTCACGGTGGCCGGGTCCTCCAGGTCGCGGCGGGTGGCGGTGTGCGGCAGGAGCAGGTGGTGGCGGACCATCGCGCCGAGCACGGTGACGTCGGGCTCGGAGAACCCGAGCCGGCGCCCGACCTGCACCGCGAGGGACTCCCCCACCACCGAGTGGTCGCCGCCGCGGCCCTTGCCGATGTCGTGCAGCAGCGTGCCGACCAGCAGCAGGTCGGGCCGGGCGACGCGGGTGGTCAGCCGCGCGACCTGCGCGGTGGCCTCGACGAGGTGCCGGTCGACGGTCCAGACGTGCGCGCGGTCGCGCGGGGGCAGGTCGCGCACCGCGCCCCACTCCGGGAACAGGCGCCCCCACAGGCCGGTGCGGTCGAGCGCCTCGACGACGTCGACGAGCGGGCGCCCGGTGCCCAGCAGCGACAGCAGCTCGCCCAGGGCGTCGCGGGGCCAGGGCTCGCGCAGCTCGGGGGCGGTGTCGGCGAGCCGGTGCAGGGTGCCCGCGGCGACCGGGAGGCCGGTGCGGGCGGCGGTGGCGGCCACGCGCAGCACCAGCGCGGGGTCGCGCGGCGCGGCGGCGTCGCGGGCCAGCGCGACCTCCCCCGCGTGCTCGACGACCCCGGAGTCGAGCGGGCGCCGGACGGGGCTGCGCCGCAGGGCCGCGAGGCCGCGGCGGGGCAGCGCCCCCTTCGCCGAGCGCAGGCTGGTCTCGGCGCTGAACGCCACTGCCCGCGCCGCGCCGGACAACGCGCGGGCGAGCTCGAAGCGGTCGCCGATCTCCAGGACGGCGGCGACCTCGTCGGCGTCCTGGGCCCGCAGGACGTCGCGGGCGCGCCCGGCGAGGCGGTGCAGCTCGGTGCGGACGTCGAGCAGCAGCCGCTGCGCCTCCAGGACGTCGCCGCCGGGGCGGTCGACGAGCTGGGCGGCGGCGAGGGCGTCGACGAGCTGGATGTCGCGCAGCCCGCCGTGGCCGTTCTTCAGGTCGGGCTCCACGCGGTGGGCGACGTCGCCGATCTTGCGCCAGCGGCCCTGCGCGGCCTCGACGATCTCGTCGAAGCGGCTGCGGATGCCCGCGCGCCAGGCCTGACGGACGGCGTTCTGCACGGTGGAGGTGAGCGCCGGGTCACCGGCGATGTGACGGATCTCGAGCAGCCCGAAGGCCGCCCGGAGGTCGGTGGCCGCCACCTGGACGGCCTGGCCCGGCGTGCGCACGGAGTGGTCGAGGCCGATGCCGGCGTCCCACAGCGGGTACCAGAGCTGGTCGGCGAGCCGGTCGACGTCCTTGCGGCCGTCGTGCAGCAGCACGAGGTCGAGGTCGGACCACGGCGCGAGCTCGCGGCGGCCCAGCGCGCCGACCGCGACGAGTGCGGCCCGGTCGGTGATGCCGATGGAGGCGGCCCGTGAGGACAGCCAGAAGTCGTGGAGGTCGACGAGCGCGGTGCGCAGCGCCTCCGGGGACAGCCGCCGCCTGCCCTCGCCCACCTGGAGCAGCACGGCTTTGGCCCGCACCAGGTCCTGCGCGTCCCCCGCGGACGACGACACGGCGATCGCGTCGCTCACAGCGCGTCGGCGCCCCGCTCACCGGTGCGGACCCGGACCACCGTCTCCAGCGGGGTGACCCACACCTTGCCGTCGCCGATCTTGCCGGTGCGCGCGGCGGTGATCACGGCGTCGATCACCTTCTCCACCACGCCGTCGTCGACGACGACCTCGACGCGCACCTTCGGCACGAAGTCGACCTGGTAGTCGGCGCCGCGGTAGACCTCGGTGTGGCCGCGCTGCCGGCCGTAGCCCGACACCTCGCTCACGGTCATGCCGGCGACGTCGAGGGTCTCCAGGCCGGAGCGCACGTCGTCCAGGGCGAAGGGCTTGACGATCGCCGTCACGAGCATCATCTCGGGGTTCTCCGATCGGTGACGAACCGGACACTAAGGGGGGAAGGCGCCGGGCCCGCCGCTCCTCGACGAGGTGCGGCGGGCCCGGGACGAGCGGTCGAGCTCAGATCGCGTCGGTGCCGCGCTCGCCGGTGCGGACCCGGATCACGCTCTCGACGGGGGTGACCCAGACCTTGCCGTCACCGATCTTGCCGGTGCGGGCGGCCTCGACCACCGCGTCCACGACCTTCTCCGCGAGGGTGTCGTCGGCGACGACCTCCACCCGGACCTTGGGCACGAAGTCGACGGAGTACTCCGCACCGCGGTAGACCTCGGTGTGGCCCTTCTGCCGCCCGTAGCCCTGCACCTCGCTGACCGTCATGCCCAGGACGCCGATCTGCTCCAGCGCCCCCTTGACGTCCTCGAGGACGAACGGCTTGACGATCGCCGTGACCAGCTTCATCGCTCAGACCTCCTGACCGGCGGTGGCCGGCTCGTGGTCGCGCGCCGACTGGGTCGACGCCCCCGCGGCCGGGCGCAGGTTGCCGCCGCCCCGCAGGGTCGAGAAGTCGTAGCCCGACTCCGCGTGCTCGGTCTCGTCGATGCCCGTGGCCTCGTCCTCGTCGGAGATGCGCAGGCCGATCGTGAACTTCAGCGCGAAGGCGATGATCGCCGTGCCGATGCCGGAGTAGGCGAGCACCGCGAGCGCCCCGACGGCCTGGCGCCAGAGCTGGTCGACGCCGCCGCCGTAGAGCAGGCCGTCGACGCCGGCCGCGGAGTCGGCGGTGGCGAAGAAGCCGATGAGCAGCGTGCCGGCGAGACCGCCGACGAGGTGGACGCCGACGACGTCGAGCGAGTCGTCGAAGCCGAAGCGGAACTTCAGGCCGACGGCCAGGGCGCACAGGACGCTGGCGATGGCACCGACCGCGATGGCGCCCAGCGGCGACACCGAGGAGCAGGCCGGGGTGATCGCGACGAGGCCCGCGACGACGCCGGAGGCGGCACCGAGGCTCGTGGGGTGACCGTCGCGGAAGCGCTCGACGAGCAGCCAGGCGATCATGGCCGCCGCGGTGGCGACGATGGTGTTGAGGAAGGCGAACGCCGAGATGGCGCCCGAGCCGACCGCGGAGCCGGCGTTGAAGCCGAACCAGCCGAACCACAGGATGCCGGCGCCGAGCATGACCAGCGTGAGGTTGTGCGGGCGCATGGGCTCGCGCGGCCAGCCGCGGCGCTTGCCGATGACGATCGCGAGGACCAGCGCGGCGATACCGGCGTTGATGTGGACGGCCGTGCCGCCCGCGAAGTCGATCGCGGCGAGGTCGTTGGCGATCCAGCCGCCCGCACCCGCGGTGACGTCGTCGAAGGCGAAGACCCAGTGCGCGACGGGGAAGTAGATGACCGACACCCAGATGCCGGCGAAGACCAGCCAGGAGCCGAACTTCATGCGGTCGGCGACCGCACCCGAGATCAGGGCGACGGTGATGATCGCGAACGTGGCCTGGAAGCCGACGAACACCAGGGTCGGGATCGTGCCGACCAGCGGGACGGCCACCTCGGCGCCGGTCTCGGCGTCGGCGAGGTAGGTGCCCGCGGTGAGGCCCTGCAGGCCGGCGAACTGCGCCGGGTCACCGACGATGCCCGCGTCGCCGACGCTCGTGCCGAACGTCATCGAGTAGCCGTAGAGCACCCACAGGACGCCGACCAGGCCGACCGAGGCGAAGCTCATCATCATCATGTTCAGCACGCTCTTGCTGCGCACCATGCCGCCGTAGAACAGCGCGAGTCCCGGTGTCATGAGCAACACCAGGGCCGTCGCCGTCATCATCCAGGCGGTATCGCCGGTATCGGGCACTCCAGGCACGTCGACTCCTTCCCGTCTGCGCCGCGCTCCGTCCGGAGTGGACGGGTTCCGCGGCTGGTGCGGGAACTATCGGATCGGCGTGTTTCCGTCGTCCTCCACCGGTGTTTCGGCGACGTGAACGAGGCCCCCTCGCGAGTTACATCCGCATGACGCGTCAGCTCAGCAGGGCGTCGACGTAGGCGGCGGGCTCGAACGGCGCCAGGTCGTCGGGGCCCTCGCCGAGCCCGACGAGCTTCACCGGAACCCCGAGCTCCCGCTGGACGCGGAAGACGATGCCGCCCTTGGCGGTGCCGTCGAGCTTGGTCAGGACGATGCCGGTGACCTTGACGACGTCGCCGAACACCCGCGCCTGCGTCAGCCCGTTCTGGCCCGTGGTGGCGTCGAGGACGAGGAGCACCTCGTCGACCTCGGCCTGGCGCGACACGACCCGCTTCACCTTGTCGAGCTCGTCCATCAGGCCGGTCTTGGTGTGCAGCCGGCCCGCGGTGTCGAGCAGCACCACGTCGGCGCCCTCGCCGGCGCCGCGCTTGACGGCGTCGAACGCGACGCTCGCCGGGTCGGCCCCCTCGGCGCCGCGCACGACGGTCGCCCCGGCCCGCTCGCCCCAGGTGACGAGCTGCTCGGCGGCGGCGGCGCGGAACGTGTCGGCCGCGCCGAGCACCACCCGGTGCCCGCCCGCGACGAGCACCCGTGCCAGCTTGCCGGTGGTCGTGGTCTTGCCGGTGCCGTTGACGCCGACGACGAGCAGCACCGCGGGCCGCCCGTCGTGGGGCAGCGCGCGGACGGAGCGGTCGAGCTCGGGGCGCAGGGCCTCGGTGAGGACGTCCTTGAGCAGCTGGCGGGCCTGCTCGGCGGTGCGGACGCCGCGGGCCGCCAGCTCGGTGCGGAGCCGGTCGATCAGCTCGGCGGTGGTCTCGGGGCCGAGGTCGGCCTGCAGGAGGGTGGCCTCGACGTCCTCCCACGACTCCTCGTCCAGCTCCCCCGCGCCGAGCAGGCCCAGCAGTCCCTGGCCGAAGCCGGAGCGGGAGCGGGCGAGGCGGCCGCGGAGGCGCTCGAGCCGGCCGCCGGGTGGGGCGATCTCCTCGGTGGGGGTCGGGGCCGGGGTGGTGGGGGCCGGGGTCGTGTCGGTCGGGGGTGTGGTCGGTGTCGTGGTCGGGGGTGTCGCGGTTGGTGTCGCCGTCGGGGGCGTCGCCGTCGGTGTCGCCGTCGGGGGCGTCGCCGTCGGGGCGCTCGGCGCGGTCGGGGCCGAGCCGTTGGTGGACGGGACCGGGGTCGCCGTCGGGGGCCGCTCGGTCGTCCGGGGCGGTTCGGTCGTGGGGGCCGAGGGGGCCGTCGGAGCCGTCGGAGCCGACGGGGCCGTCGGGGCCGACGACGTCCCCAGCGGCGGCATGGGGGTGGCCGTCGTCGGCTCGGCGTCGACGGGGCGCTCCGCCTCGGGGCGGGTGGTGGTGTCGAGCCCGGGGGTGACGTCGGCCGGGGGCGCGGTGGCGGCCGGCGGCTCGACCGGCGGCGCGGACGGGGTGGCAGCACCGGTGCCGGGGGCGAACGAGAACCCGCCGCCGGCCTGGTAGGTGCCACCGCGCGGCTTGGGCTTGGCGGCCTCGTCGGCGCGCTCCAGCTCCTCGGCCTGGCGCAGGCTGATGCGGCGGCGGTTGCGGAGCACCAGCCCCACGACGAGGGCGATGAGCACGACCGCAGCCACGACCGCGACGACGATCCACAGGGTCTCCGGGGTCACCCGACCAGCCTGTCATGCCCCGGCCGAGCCCACCGGCCCCGGCACCCCACCCACCGTGATCGTCGGAAGTGCACCACCACGGCCCCCGTCACGGCCCTGCCGTCGCACTCCCGACGATCATCGGCCGGTGATCGCCGGAACCGCACCACCACGGTCCCCCCGACGACCCCCACGTGACACTCCCGGCGATCACCGGCACGACCCGCCCCCGCCCGCCCGCCGCCACGCGTCCCCGCCCGCCGCTCACTCACCCCGCCCGCCGCTCACCCACCCGCCCGTTGCAGGAAGGCCACCTTCACGCCACGAACCGTCCACAAGGTGGCCTTGCTGCAACTCGGGCCGCGCCACCCCGGACCGCGCCACCCCGCGCCGTCCCCGCCCGAACACCACCCCAGCCCGGCCCAACCCCCAGAAACAGGTCGTGAGCGCCAACCGTGCCCCCAGCCACGGTTTCCGCTCACGGGCTCTCAGCTCGCCGGCCTCAACCGCTGGCTGATCACCGTCGTGATCCCGTCCCCCCGCATCGCCACGCCGTACAGCGCGTCGGCGACCTCCATCGTCGGCTTCTGGTGCGTGATCACGATGAGCTGGCTGGTGGCGCGCAGCTCCTCCATCAGGCTGATCAGGCGCCGGAGGTTGACGTCGTCGAGGGCGGCCTCGATCTCGTCGAGGATGTAGAACGGCGAGGGGCGGGCGCGGAAGATCGCGACCAGCAGGGCCATGGCCGTCAGCGACCGCTCCCCGCCCGACAGCAGCGACAGCCGCTTGACCTTCTTGCCCGGCGGGCGGGCCTCGACCTCGACCCCGGTGGTCAGCATGTCCTCGGGGTCGGTGAGCACGAGCCGGCCCTCGCCGCCGGGGAACAGGGTCTCGAAGACCACCGTGAACTCGCGCGCCACGTCCTCGTACGCCTGCGCGAACACCTCGAGGATCTTGTCGTCGACCTCGCGGACGACGGTGAGCAGGTCGCGGCGGGTGTTCTTGAGGTCCTCGAGCTGCGTCGACAGGAACCGGTAGCGCTCCTCCAGCGCCGCGAACTCCTCCAGCGCGAGCGGGTTGACCCGGCCCAGCAGCGCCAGGTCCTTCTCCGCGCGGGCCGCCCGGCGCTCCTGCGTGGCGCGGTCGTAGGGCATGGCGGGCGGGGCGGTGACGTCCTCGCCCCGCTCGCGCGCCGCCTCGTACTCCGCGACCTCGGCGAGCGAGGCGGGCACCGGGGCGTCCGGCCCGTACTCGGCGACGAGGTCCTCGACGCCCAGGCCGTGGTCGGCCAGCACCTTCTCCGTGACCTGCTCGAGGCGCAGCCGCGACTGCGCGCGCAGCACCTCGTCGCGGTGCACGGCGTCGGTCAGCTTCTCCATCAGCGCGGTGAGGCGCTGCGCGGTGAGCCGGACCTCGCCGAGCTCGCGCTCGCGCGCGTCGCGGGCGGCGGCGGCCGCGTCGCGCTCGGCCGCGGCGACGGCCAGGGACTGCGCGATCCGCGCGCACGCCACCTCCCCCGCCTCGACGACGAGCGCGGCCACCGCGGCCCCGCGCTCCCGCGCCTCCCGGGCGGCCGCGGCGCGCTCGCGGGCCATCCGCTCCGACGACGCCTGCCGCCGCAGCGACTCCGCCCGCCCCGAGATCGCCCGCGCCCGCTCCTCGGCGGTGCGCAGCGCGAGGCGGGCGTCGACCTCCGACGAGCGGGCCGTCTCGACGGCGTCGGCGGCGGCGTCGCGCACCTCGGTGTCGGGCTCGTCGTCGACCGGCTCGTCCTCGGCGACGGCGAGCTGCTGCTCGGCGGCCTCCAGGGCGAGGAGGGCGTCGGAGCGCCGGGACTCGACGGCGTCGCGCCGCTCGCGCAGCCGCTGCGCCTCGGCCGCGGCCGAGCGGACGGCCTGCTCCATCCGTCCGAGCTGCGCCGACGCCGCCGACCGACGCTGCTCCGCCGCGTTCTGCGCCCGCCGGGCCGCCTCGACCTCGGCCTGGCGCGCCGACTCCTCGGCCCGCGCGCCCTCCAGCGCCGGGCGCAGGCGGGTCAGCTCCTCCTCGACGCCGTCGCGGGCCTGCGCGGCCTCGGTGACGGCGGCCTGGACGTCGAGCGCGCTGGTCGCCGTGCCCGATCCCCCGGACGCGCGGGCGGCGCCGAGCACGTCGCCCTCGGCGGTGACGGCGGTGAGCGCGGGGTCGGCGGCGACCACGGCCGCGGCGTCGTCGAGGGAGTCGACGGCGACGACCCCGGAGAGCAGCCGGCGGACGGCGGAGGCGACGGGGCCGTCGGGCGCGACCCCCTCGGCCACCCAGCGCGCCGTTGCAGGAAAGCCACTTTCCTGCAACGAGGTTGCGTGAACGTGGCTTTCCTGCAACTCGGCGGACCCCACCACCAGCACCGCCCGCCCCGCATCCCGGGCCCGCAGCAGCCGCAGCGCCCCCACCGCCGCCCCCGCGTCCGCCACCGCCACCGCGTCGGCCAGCTCCCCCAGCACCGCCGCGACGGCCGTCCGCGCCCACGGCTCCACCGTCAGCAGCCCGGGGACCGCGCCCAGCACCCCGTCCTCCCCCAACAGCGACGCCGAGCCGTCCTTGCGCGCCAGCCCCACCGACAGCGCGTCGACCCGCGCCCGCCAGTGCGCCCGCTGCTTCTCCGCCTCCCGCTCCTGCGCCACCAGGTCGGCCACCCGCGCGCGGGCCGCGTCGAGCCCTTCGACGGCGGCGACCCGGCGCTCCTCCAGCTCGGCGGGCACGTCCCCGGAGTCGACGGCGTCGCCCGCCTCCTCCAGCTCCGAGCGCGCCGACGCCGTGCGGTCCTCGGCCTCGGCCAGCGCGTCGGACAGGCGCTCGATCTCGTCGGCCGTGGCCGCTGCGGTGCTGCGCATCGCCTCCGCGCGCCCGGCGAGGGTGGCCAGCCCGGCGCGGCGGTCGGCCAGCGCGCGGACCGCGGCCCGGTGCGCGCGCTCCGCGGCGGCGAGGGTGCGCTCGTGCTCGGCGCGGGTCTCCAGGATCTCGGCGAGCGCGGCCCGGGCCTCGGTGACGGCCCCGACCAGCTCGTCCTCCTGCTCGGCGACGGCCTCGGCCTCGGCCTCGAGCTGGTCGGGGTCGCGCCCGGGGGTGCGCTCCTCGGCCGAGCCCGCGAGGTGGCGGCCGCGCTCCTGGGCGAGGCGGACGGTGCCCGCGAGGCGCTCGGCCAGCGCGGAGAGGCGGTACCAGGTGTCCTGCGCGGCGGCCAGGAGCGGCGCGTCGGCGGCCAGCGCCGTCTCCAGCCGCTCCTGCTCCACGCGCGCCACGGACAGCTGCTCCTCGACCTCCGCGCGCCGCGCCCGCGCCGCGGACTCGTCGGCCTCCTCGCGGGCGAGGGAGTCGCGCAGGGTCACGAGGTCGTCGGCGGCCAGGCGCAGCCGGGAGTCGCGCAGGTCGGCCTGCACGCTCTGCGCGCGGCGCGCGATCTCGGCCTGGCGCCCGAGCGGCTTGAGCTGGCGGCGCAGCTCGGCGGTGAGGTCGGTCAGGCGCGTGAGGTTGGCCTGCATCGCGTCGAGCTTGCGGAGGGCCTTCTCCTTGCGCTTGCGGTGCTTGAGGACGCCCGCGGCCTCCTCGATGTAGGCGCGGCGGTCCTCGGGCTTGCTCTGCAGCACCGAGTCGAGCTGCCCCTGCCCGACGATGACGTGCATCTCCCGGCCGATGCCGGAGTCGCTCAGCAGCTCCTGGATGTCGAGCAGCCGGCACGAGGAGCCGTTGATCTCGTACTCGCCCGCGCCGTCGCGGAACATCCGGCGCGTGATCGACACCTCGGAGTACTCGATCGGCAGCGCCCCGTCGGAGTTGTCGATCGTCAGCGTCACCTCGGCGCGGCCCAGCGGCGCCCGCCCGGACGTGCCGGCGAAGATGACGTCCTCCATCTTGCCGCCGCGCAGCGCCTTCGCGCCCTGCTCGCCCAACACCCAGCTGATCGCGTCGACGACGTTGGACTTGCCCGAGCCGTTCGGCCCCACGACGCAGGTGATGCCGGGTTCGAGGCGCAGCGTCGTCGCCGAGGCGAAGGACTTGAAGCCCTTCAGCGTCAGGCTCTTGAGGTGCACGGCTCTCCTGCGTCGGGCGGGCCCCGCAGAGTAGCGATCGGCGCAGCCCCGCTAGGCGCGCGCCCCTGCGCGCGCACCCACGACGACCACGCCCAGCAGCGCGACGGCGACCGCCGCGACCCCGAATCCCAGCGCCCCGAACCCCGCGACGGCGACCACGACCCCGGCCAGCACGCCCCCGGCCGCGCCGGCGACGTTCATCGTGACGTCCGACAGCCCCTGGACCTGCGCCCGGTCGGCGAGCGGCACCGCGTCGGTGAGCAGCGCCGACCCGGCGACCAGCGCCGCCGACCAGCCCAGCCCGAGCGCGACGAGCCCGACGGCCAGCATCGCGGGGTCGGTGGGTGCCGCCGGGGCGGCCACCAGCCCCGCCGTGACGAGCAGGACCGCGCCGACGACGAGCACCGGGCGCCGGCCCCACCGGTCGGCGAGCACGCCGAACACCGGGCTGAGCACGTACATCCCCGCGACGTGCAGGCTGATCACCAGCCCGACCACCGACACGGTCGCCCCGCCGTGGTGCATGTGCACCGGCGTCAGCGACATCAGCCCGACCATCAGCAGGTGCGAGACGGCGATCGCCCCGATGGCGAGCAGCGCCGCGGGGTGCTCGCGCGCCGCGCTCCAGGCGCTGCGGGCGGGGGCGGCCGGGACCGTGGCGGTGACCGCCGCCTCGCGCTCGCGGGCGAGCACCAGCGGGTCGGGTCGCAGCCCGGCCGCGACGACGGCCGCGGCGGCGGCGAAGGCGACCGCGGCGAGCAGGAACGGCCCGCTCTGCGCGACGAGCCCGAGCGCCCGGGCCAGCCCCTGCATCGGGCCCGCCAGGTTGGGCCCGGCGACCGCGCCGACCGTGACCGCCCACACCACGAGCGCCAGCGACCGGGCGCGGGACCCGGGGTCGGCGAGGTCGGTGGCGGCGAACCGCGCCGCCAGCCCGGCGGCCGACGCCGCCCCGAACGGCACCAGCGCGACGAGCAGCAGCGGCCAGCTCCCGATCGACAGGGCCCCCACGGCTCCGGCGGCGCCCGCCGCACCCGCCCCGTAGCCCAGCACCAGCGCGGGCCGGCGCCCCGACCGCGTGGCGAGCCGCGCGACGGGCAGCGCCGCCAGCGCCGTGCCGACGACCATCGCGGTGAGCGCCGCACCGCCCACGACGTCGGACCCGGACAGCTCGGCTGCGCTCAGGCTCGCGAGCGCGATGCCCGTGGACACTCCGACCCCGCCGAGCACCTGCGCCACGACCAGCACCCCGACGACCCGTCGTTGCAGGTCCGAGGTCCGCCCCGGCGTCGTCGTCGGCGCCGCAACATCGTCAGTCACCGGGCCATCGTCACCGGTGCGGGGCCGCGGCGCCAGGGGCCGATCAGGCCTCGACGAACCCGTCGAACCCGCCCCGCGCGTCGCCCCACTGCTCGACGACCTCGTCGACGCGCCCCGGCGCCCGGTCGCCCCGCAGGAGCACGAGCAGCCGTTCGCAGGAGCGCCGCTCACCCTCCGCGATCACGGCGACACGCCCGTCGCGCAGGTTCCGGGCCTCGCCCACGAGCTGCAGCTCCCGCGCCCGGCAGCGGGTCCACCACCGGAACCCGACCCCTTGGACGTGGCCGTGGACCCAGGCGGTGAGCCGGACGGAGGAACGCGTGGTGGTACTCACAAGGCTGCTACGTTACCCGGCGTGATCAGCATCGGGCGCCGCGCGGCGCCCCTGCTCGCCGGGCTCGCCGCGGGCGCGGTCGTCGTCGGGACGGTCGCCGTCGTCGCCCCGCCCGCCGCGCTCCCCGACGCCGTGAACACGGCGCTGGGCAGTCCGCTGGCCGCCACCGCCCCGCCGGAGACCCCGGCGCCGACGCCGGCACCCGCGCGCCGGGCCGTCGTCCCGTTCCCGGTCGTCCCGACCACCGTCCCGACGACCACGGCCGCGCCCACCACCACCCCGGCCCCGACGACCACCGCGGAGCCGGCGCCCGAGCCGGCCCCGGAGCCCGAGCCCGCCGCGCCCCGCCGCAGCTCCGGGGGCGCGGCCGCGCAGGTCGTCGACCTGACCAACGCCGAGCGCGCCGACGCCGGCTGCGGCCCGCTCGCCACCGACGCCCGGCTCGGGGCCGCCGCGCAGGGCCACGCCGAGGACATGTCCGCGCAGGGCTACTTCGACCACGTCAGCCGCGACGGCCGCCGCTTCGACGACCGGATCGGCGCCGAAGGCTACCCCTCCCCGGGCGGGGAGAACATCGCCCGCGGGCAGGAGACCGCGGCCGAGGTCGTGGAGGGCTGGATGAACTCGCCGGGCCACCGCCGCAACATCCTCGACTGCGACTTCGCCGCCATCGGCGTCGGCTTCGACGACGACGGGAACTACTGGGTGCAGAACTTCGGGTTCTGAGACCCGGATCCCCGGGCGACCGGCGGAGCCCCCGCACCGCCGGCCGCCCGTCGCGGACGTCACCCGGTGGGTGGCGCCTGGACGGTGGGCGCCGGCGGTGCCGTGGTGGGCGCCGGCGTGAGGGCCGTGGGGACGGGCGGCACGGGCGTGAGGGCCGGCAGGGGCACCGGGGTCGCGGACGGCACCGCCACCACCAGCGGGCCGGGCGGCACGGGCACGCAGGTGCCGGTGCGGTCGTCGTAGCGCGGGGTGCCCCGCGGGTAGGGCTGCACCGGGGCGGGCCCGGCGCGGTACCCGGACGTGCACTCCCCGTTGTCGCCGACGTCGAGCGGGCGGCCGTCCTGGTCGAACAGGTACACGCCGGTCAGCGGGGTGCCCGCCGCGTCGACGGGCCGGATGTCCTCGACGGGACGCTCGCCGTCCTGCCACAGGCCGGGCAGGTACGGCGTCGCGGAGGTGCTCTGGACGGAGGGCGTTGTCGGGGTCAGCACGAGCCCGACGACCACGACCGCCGCGGCCAGGGCGTTGAGCGGGACGACCGACCAGAGCCAGCGGCGGTCGCGGCGGGAGCGGAACCCGAGCCACACCGAGAACGGCGCGAGCACGAGCCCGGTCAGGACCACCTGCAGCGCGCCGACGGCACCCAGGACCAGGCCGACCAGGGCCCCCGCGGCGAGCGCCCGCAGCAGCCACCACGCGGGCTGCAGGCTCGCGAGGAAGCCCAGCAGCCGGCCGCCCGAGGAGTCGGGGTCGGGGCGCGAGGCCAGCGCCGCGCGGACCGCGGGCAGCGCCGCGACCGCGTCGACGCGCGGGCCGGCCCGGAACACCACCGGCGCCGCCGCGAGGCCGAGCAGCACGGCGAGGACCAGGACCAGCGCCGCCGCCTCCGGCTCGACCGCCACGAGGCCGGCGAGCAGCACCAGCGCCGTCGACCCGACCAGCGCGACGAGGGCGAACCGCGCGCCGCCCGTGCCCACCGGGGCGGCGTCGACGGCGACGGGCGCGGCCGGGTAGCCGGCCGCGGTCCGCAGCTCGGCGGCGTAGGCCTGCGGCGGACCCAGCCGCGCGACCAGGTCGTCGTCCGGGTCGAGCTCGGCCAGGTGCGCGCCGACGTCGTCGAGGATCTCGCCGACCTCGCCGTCGGGCAGGTCGGCGAGCGCGGCCCGCAGGCCCGCGAGGTACTCCTGCTGCGCTGCCCCGTGCACGTCGGCGGTCATCGGTCCACCAGCCCTTCCATGGTCTTCGCGAACGTGTGCCAGGTCGCCGTCGACTCGGCCAGCCGCTCGCGACCCAGCGCGTTGAGGCTGTAGTACTTGCGGTGCGGGCCCTCCTCGCTGGGCACGACGTAGGACGTCAGGAGCCCGGCGTTGTAGAGGCGGCGCAGCGTCCCGTAGACCGAGGCGTCGCCGACGTCCTCCAGCCCGGCGGCGCGCAGGCCCCGCAGGACCTCGTAGCCGTAGCCGTCGGCGCGGTCGAGCACCGCGAGCACCGCCAGGTCGAGCACCCCTCGGAGCAGCTGCGTCGGATCCACGCGGCGGACAGTACTACGCGGCGCGCAGTACTGTCAGAGGCGCACCAGCACCGGCGAGTCGCGGCCGCGGGTGCGCCGCCCGGATACCCTGGCTGCGCCCTCCCGGCAGCGGGAGGCCCGGCCCGCCCGACCAGGAGTCCGCATGTCCGTCGTCGACAACGCGATCTACGTCGACGGGAAGCGCGCCGTCGTGCCCTCCTCGCTCGACCACACCTTCGAGGAGCTCAAGGCCTGTCCCGCCGGACCACGGACCTTCGGCTGGATCGGGCTGCTGCGCCCCAGCGAGCAGGAGATCCGGGCCGTCGCCGACGAGTTCGGCCTGCACGCCCTCGCCGTCGAGGACACCATCACCGCCCACCAGCGCCCCAAGCTCGAGCGCTACGGCGACCTGCTGTTCGTCGTGCTGCGCCCGGCCCGCTACGTCGACTACGACGAGGTCGTCGACATCGGCGAGGTGCACCTGTTCGTCGGGCACGACTTCGTGATCACGGTGCGGCACGCGGAGGAGCCCGACCTCGGCGAGGTGCGCAAGCGCCTCGAGGCCGACCCCGCGCTCCTCGACACCGGCCCCTACGCCGTGCTCTACGCCGTGCTGGACAAGGTCGTCGACGACTACGCCCCGGTGCTCGACGGCCTGCAGGACGACATCGACGAGATCGAGGTGCAGGTCTTCGGCGGCGACCCCGGCGTCTCCCGGCGCATCTACACCCTCACCCGCGAGGTGATCGAGTTCCAGCGCGCGGTGGAGCCCCTGGAGACGCTGTTCGCCGGGCTGCGCGAGCGGCTCAAGGAGACCGCCTCCGAGAGCGACCTCGAGCTGCGCCGGGCCCTGCGCGACGTCGCCGACCACGCCACGCGCGTCCTGGAGCGCATCGAGGGCTTCCGCGCGCTGCTCACCAACATCCTCACCGTCAACGCCGCACTGGTCGGCCAGCGGCAGAACGAGGAGATGGCCCGGATGACGCAGGCGGGCTACGAGCAGAACGAGCAGGTCAAGCGCATCTCGTCGTGGGCGGCCATCCTCTTCGCGCCCACGCTCGTCGCGTCGATCTACGGCATGAACTTCGACGTCATGCCCGAGCTGCACTGGACGCTGGGTTACCCCTTCGCCCTGATGCTGATGATCCTGCTGGGCCTCGGGCTCTACACCGTCTTCAAGCGCCGCGGATGGCTGTAGCGCCGCTCCGGGGCCGGGGCTGGCAGCGCGGGCAGCTGAACGAGCTGCGGTTCATGAACGACTCGCGGCGGATCGGGGTGCCGCAGCGCCGGCACGGGCGGTCGGCCTGCCCGTAGGCGTCGAGCGAGCGGTCGAAGTAGCCCGAGGCGCCGTTGACGTTCACGTACAGCGCGTCGAACGACGTGCCGCCCGCGGCCAGCGCGGCGTCCATCACCTCGGCGGCCGCGGCGAGCACCGTCCGCCCCTGGGCCCGCGTCAGCTTCTCGGTGGGGCGCTCGCCGTGCAGCCGCGCGCGCCACAGGGCCTCGTCGGCGTAGATGTTGCCGATGCCGGACACGACGGTCTGGTCGAGCAGCGCGCGCTTGAGGCCGGTGCGCCGGCGGCGGATGCCGGCCACGGCGGCGTCGAGGTCGAACGCGGGGTCCATCGGGTCGCGGGCGATGTGCGCGACGGGCTCGGGCAGCCGGTCCGGGCCGACGACGGGGTGCAGCGACAGCCCGCCGAACGTCCGCTGGTCGACGAACCGCAGCTCCGGGCCGTCGTCGTCGAACCGCAGGCGGATGCGCAGGTGCTTCTCGTCGGGGCGGCTCTCGTCGGCGACGAGCATCTGGCCGCTCATGCCGAGGTGGGCGAGCAGCGCGTCGCCGCCCTGCTCCCCCGCACCCTCGTCGCCGTCGAGGTCGAGCCACAGGTACTTGCCCCGGCGCCGCGCCGCGGTGACCGTGCGGCCGGCGAGGCGGGCGGCGAAGTCGGGGCCGCCGGCGACGTGGCGGCGCACCGCGCGCGGGTGGGCGACGTCGACGGAGGCGATGGTGCGCCGGAGGACGTGGTCGGCCAGGCCGCGCCGGACGACCTCGACCTCGGGGAGCTCGGGCACGGGGGCTGCTCGACCCGCTCAGGAGGCGGCGGAGCCGGTGGCGGCCTCGGCCGTCAGCGTGCGCCAGGCCAGCTCGGCGGCCTTCTGCTCGGCTTCCTTCTTCGTGCGCCCGTCGCCGGAGCCGAGGTCGCGCCCGTTGACGACCGCCGTGGCCGTGAAGACCTTGAGGTGGTCGGGGCCGTCCTCGGTGATGCGGTACTCGGGCACGCCCAGGTCGGCGGCCGCGGTGAACTCCTGCAGGCTCGTCTTCCAGTCGAGGCCCGCGCCGAGCAGCGGGGCGCCGACGAGCAGGGAGTCGAACAGCCGGTGCACCGCCGCGCGGGCGGTCTCCAGGCCGTGCTCCAGGTAGATCGCGCCGATCAGGGCCTCGGTGGCGTCGGCGAGGATGCTCGACTTGGTGCGTCCACCCGTCATCTCCTCGCCGCGCCCCAGGTACAGGTACGCGCCGAGCCCGTCGGGGCCCATGGTCTCCGCGACGCCCGCGAGCGCGTGCATGTTGACGACGCTCGCGCGCAGCTTCGCGAGCTGCCCCTCCGGGAGGTCGGGGTGCTCGAGGTAGAGCCGCTCGGTGACGACGATGCTCAGCACCGAGTCGCCCAGGAACTCCAGGCGCTCGTTGGTGGGCAGGCCGCCGTTCTCGTAGGCGTAGCTGCGGTGGGTCAGCGCGAGGACCAGCAGCTCCTCGCCGATCTCGACACCCAGGGCATGCAGCAGGGGCCCGCGGTCCTCTGCGGGCCCCTGCTGGCCGTGTCCTGGCACGAGGATCCGGGGATCAGGCCGGGCTGACGACCTGGCGGCCGTCGTACTGCCCGCACGTCGGGCAGGCGACGTGCGGGGGCTTGACGGCCCGGCAGGCGCGGTTCTGGCACGCGGCGAGCGTGGGAGCAGTGGCCTTCCACTGCGACCGACGCGAGCGCGTGTTCGACCGCGACATCCGGCGCTTCGGAACGGCCACGATGAATCTCCTAGCAGTACTCGGTTCCCGACCGGAGGAGTTCTCGGTCGGCAGGGCTATCAGTCGGCAGGCAGGCGCTCACGCAGAGCGGCCCAGCGAGGGTCCAGTGTCTCATGCCCGTGGTCGGGCGCGAGGTCGGCCCACTTCTCGCCGCACTCGACGCACAGTCCGGGGCAGTCGGGGCGGCACAGCGGCGACAGCGGCAGGTCCAGGACCAGCGCGTCCCGGACGATCTGCTCGACGTCGACCTGGTCGTCGCCGACGCGCGGGAGCTCGTCGGCGTCGGTGGTCTCGTCGGTGACGCTGTCGGGGTAGGCGAACAGCTCGGCCAGCTCGACGGTGATCTCGTCGGTCAGCGGGTCGAGGCAGCGCGCGCACTCCCCCTCCAGGGAGGCGTGCGCGGTGCCGGAGACGTAGATGCCCTCGGTGACCGACTCCAGCCGGACCTCGAGCTCGATCGGGCTGCCCTCGGGCACCCCGATCGTCTCCAGGCCCAGCCGCTCGGGCTCGCCGGGGGCGGGCACGGTGCGGGTGTAGGACTTCATGGCGCCCGGTCGGCGCCCGAGCTCCCGGGTGCCGAAGACCCAGGGGCTCACGGGGCCGCGGGACGCGGGACGGTGTGCGCTCACCCGGTCCAGGGTAGGCGCTCCGCGCCACCGGGTTGCGGCCGCGCGGCCCCGGACCCTCAGCCGGAGTCCTCCTCCTCGTCGTCCGCGGTGGCGGTGACCTCCTCGTCCGGCTCCGTCGCCGTCGTGGTCACCGGCTCCCGGACGGCGGTCGTGGTGGGGACCGGGGTGGGTGCGGGCTTCGTCGTCGGGGCCGGTGGCGGCGGGGTGACGACGGGCGGCGGGGCGGGCGGGGAGGTCGTGGCCCGCGGCGTCGTGGTCGCCGGCGTCGTCTCCCGAGGTGTCGTGGCCTGCGGTGTCGTGGCCGGTGGGGCCGTGGCCGGTGGGGCCGGTGTCGTGGTCGGCGGCGGGGCCACGACGGGCTCCTCCGGCTCGGGTGACGTCGACGGCGGCGCCGCCGGGGTGGGCGAGGGTGACGACGGGGTCGACGGTGCCGACGGGACGGGCGACGACGGGGCCGGGGGCGTGCTCACCGGCGGAGCGGTGCCCGGCGCGGGAAGCGGGACGCTCCCCGGTGAGCCGGGCAGCGACGACGGGGGCGACGGCGACGCGGGGGGCGCGGCTCCCGCGTCGGTCGGGGTTCCGGCGACGGCCGGTGGTGCGGCGACGGCCGCGACCACCACCGGCGCGGCGGCCGCCTGCCGGACCACGGGCAGCACGGCCGGGGCGACCGGGGCGGGCAGCGGCGGCGCGGTGAGCACCCGCGGCACCTCCCGCGGATCGGCCGTGATCGCCGGAGCCGGGAACGCCGGCTCGACGGTGGGGGCGGGCCCGGTCGGCGGCAGGAACGGGCCGGTGGCCGGTCCGGAGCCCGCGGCCGGCCGGCTGGCGCCCAGGTAGTCGTCGCCGGGGTAGCGGACCATCGCGATCTGCACCGGCTTCCCGCGCCGCGGCGCGTTCACCATCCGGCCGCCGCCGAGGTACATGCCGACGTGGTGCACCCGTGCGAGCGTCCCGTAGAACACCAGGTCGCCGGGCAGCAGCGCCGCGCCGGGCGTCAGGCGGGGCCCGGCCTGGAACTGGGTGTGCGCGGTGCGCGGCAGCCCGATGCCGGCGTAGGAGTAGGCCGCGGTGGTCAGGCCCGAGCAGTCGAACCCGGGGTCGCCGTCGGCCGGTCCGTTGCCGCCCCACACGTAGGGCAGGCCGATCTGGGCGAGTGCGAACGCGATGGCCGCGTTCACGGCGCCACCCGGTTCCGCGACGGTCGCGGGCGACGGCGCGGAGGGCACGGCCGCCGTCCCGACGGGGGCCGCCGCGGCTGCTTCCGCGGGTGGAGCGGCGGCGACGGCGGCGGCCACCACGACCGGCGGCACGACCGGCTGCGCCGCCGCGGACGCGGACCAGGTCGGGGTGCCGGAGCCGGCCGGCTGGGCGACCGGCGCGGTCGGCTCCGCGTCCGCGGGCACCGCGAGCGCGTCGGGCGCAGGCCCCCACCCCGCGGCGACCAGCACCGCTGCCGCCACGGCCGCTACCGGCCATCTGCTCCGTCGTGCCGCGTCCTGGGTGCGTTCCACGCCAGCCCCTCGTCACCGTTCGCAGGTGTGACCACGGGCGGCACGGGTGGTGGCGCCCGATCCCCGAATGGTCCGAGGGGACTCGCAGGCCGTGCGGGAGCTGTTACCCCGCTCACCTCACGGGCCCGACGCGGTCACCGTCCGCGCCCCGACTCGCGCGCAGTCAGAGCCCGACTCGCGCGCAACGAGAGCCCGACTCGCGGGGGTGGTGCGCCGGGGTCAGGCCGGGGGGTGGGGGGCTGGGTCGGGGGGTGGGGGGCTGGGTCGGGGGGTGGGGGGCTGGGCCGGGGGGTGGGGGGCTGGGCCGGGGGGTGGGGGGCTGGGTGGGCGGCTGGGTCGGGTGGAGCTGGGGCGGGGCGGGCGGGGGGCGGTCGAAGGCGTCCGCGACCAGGGCGGCCAGGCCCAGGAACGCGTCGCGGGTCCGCGGCCGCAGCCGGGCCAGCTCGACGCGGCCGCCGGTGGCCAGGTGCGGGTCGTGCGGGATCTCCACCACGGCGCGGCAGCGGGCGGCGAAGTGCTCGCGGATGCGGACGGCGTCGACCTCGTCGCTCGTGCGGTCGCACGACAGCACCACGATCGCGGCGCGGGCGAGGTCGGGGTGGCCGTGGGCGAGGAGCCAGTCGAGCGTCTTGCTCGCCCGGCTCGCCCCGTCGACGGTGGGGGCGCCGACGATGATCACGCTGTCGGCGAGGGTGAGCGTGCCCTCCATCGCCGAGTGCACGAGCCCGGTGCCCGAGTCGGTGATGACGATGTTGAAGAACCGCGAGAGGGCACCGCTGACCTGCTCGTACTCCTCGCGGCTGAACGCGTCGCTGGACGCCGGGTCCTGCTCGGAGGCGAGCACCTGCAGCCGGCCCGCGAGGCTCGTGTAGCGGGTGATGTCGGCCCAGGAGTGGATGCGGTCGACGTCGCGCAGCAGCTCGCGGACCGTCACCGACGACTCGCCGGTGAGCCGGTCGGCGAGCGTGCCGGCGTCGGGGTTGGCGTCGAGGACGACGACGCGGTCGCCGCGGTGCTCGGCCAGGGCGAGGCCCAGGCAGGTGGCGACCGTCGTCTTCCCGACGCCGCCCTTGATCGAGGTGACGGCGATGCGGTGCGTGGCGTGCAGGGGGCGGCGCAGCCGGTGCACGAGCTGGCGGCGCACGCGCTCCAGCTCGCTCGGGCCGGGGTTGACCAGCCCGCCGCTGACCCGGTGCACCACCTGGCGCCAGCCCTCCCCGGGCACGTCGGCGCGCCGGCGCACGATCATGTCGTCGGTGAGCTCACCGGCCGTGCGCCCCCCGTGCATCCCGTCGGCGCCGGTCCCGCTCGTGCTGTGCCCGCTCGTGCTGTGCCCGCTCGTGCTGTGCACTGTCTCCCCCGCACCCGATCCGACGTGGAGGCGGTGCCCGTAGCGCTCCCACCAGCCCGCGGGGTCGGGCTCGACCCGTCGCGCCATGGCACGGACAGTAGCGTGATCGACGCGCTCCGTGGCCGATCGTCAGTCGATCAGGTCCATCCCCGTGCCGGAGCGGCCGTAGCCGGGGGCCGCCGGGGCCGGCCCGCCGCCGTGGCCGCGCCAGAGCTGGCTGCGGCCCTGGCCGACGGTGCGCAGCGCCTTGCCCAGCGTGTCCTCGAACTCCGCGAGCTTGGCGTCGACGTAGCCGTCGCACTCCCGGCGCAGCCGGTCGGACTCGGCCTGCGCCGCGTCGACGACCCGCGCGCCCTCGGCGTGCGCCGTGCGCACCACCTCGGTCTGCGACACCAGCCGCGCCTGCTCGGCGAGCCCGTCGGTGACGTACCGGTCGTAGGTGGCGCGCCCGGCGGCGTCGAGGCGCTCGGCCTCGGCGCGGGCGCGGTCGGTCAGCTCGGTGTACTGGCGGCGGCCCTCCCCCACGGCGCGCTCGGCCTCGTGCCGGGCCTGCGCGAGCGTCTGCTCGGCCTCGGCGCGGGCCTCCTCGACCAGCCGCGTCGCCTCCGCCTGCGCGTCGGCGAGCATCTGCTCGGCGTCGGCCTGCGCGCCGGAGCGGGCCTGCTCGGCCTCGCGCTCGGCGTCGCCGATGATGTCGTCGCGGCGGTCGAGCACGTCCTGGGCGTCGTCGAGCTCGCCGGGGAGCGCCTCCCGGACGTCGTCCAGCAGCTCGAGGACGTCCCCGCGGGGGACCACGCAGTTCGAGGTCATCGGGACGCCCCGAGCCTCCTCGACGACGGTGACCAGCGCGTCGAGCGATTCGAAGACCCGGTACACGCGGGCATCCTCTCATCGGGGCGCGCGTGGACCGATTATTCGGCCCGCACCCGCGTGTCAAGTTCCGTTCGGGTGATCAGGCCCGCTCCGCGATGCGCTCCATCAGCCGAGCGTGTACCGCCTCCGGGAGCAGGTGGGCGACGTCTCCCCCGAACGTCGCCACCTCCTTGACCAGTGAGCTGGCGATGAAGCTGAACTCCGGCGCGGTGGGCATGAACAGCGTCTCGACGCCGGTCAGGCCGTGGTTCATCTGCGCCATCTGCAGCTCGTAGTCGAAGTCGGACACCGCCCGGATGCCCTTGACGATCGCGCGCACGTCGTGCTCGCGGCAGTAGTCGACGAGCAGCCCGTGGAAGGAGTCGACGCGGACGTTCGGGTACTGCGCCGTCTGCTCGGTGAGCATGTCGATCCGCTCCTCGAGCGTGAACATGCCCTTCTTCGACTTGTTTACGAGCACCGCGACCACCAGCTCGTCGAACAGCGGGGCGGTGCGCCCGATGATGTCGAGGTGGCCGTGCGTGACGGGATCGAACGAACCGGGGCAGACCGCGCGCCTCATGGGCGGTGACCCTACCCGTCGCGCACGCGGCCGCCGTCCGGAGTAGAACTCGACCCGTGCCCGTACTCGATCACGTCGTGCCGACCACCGACGGCGACTGCCCCGTGACCCTGCACCTGCCCGACGAGGGCCCCGGCCCGTGGCCCGCGGTGATCCTCTACCCGGACGCGGGCGGCACCCGCGCGACGATGCGGGCGATGGCCGACCGCCTCGCCACCCTGGGCGACGGCTACGGCGTGCTGCTGCCCGACGTCTACTACCGGACGCCCGGCTGGGTCCCCTTCGACCTCGCCACCGTGTTCTCCGAGCCCGACGAGCGCGCCCGGCTGATGGGGATGGTCAAGGGCGTGACCGCGGCGATGTACCGCAGCGACCTCGACGCCTACCTCGACTTCCTCTCCACCGCCACCGAGGTCTCCGGCGACGCCGTCGGCACCACGGGCTACTGCATGGGCGGGCGCGCGTCGATGGTCGTCGCCTCGCACCGGCCGGACCGGATCGCCGCCACGGCGTCGTTCCACGGCGGCGGCCTCGCCTCCGCCGACGACCCGGACAGCCCGCACCTGCGCGCCGCCGACATCCGGTCGGCCGTCTACGTCGCCGGGGCCACCGACGACGGCTCCTTCGACGAGGCCGCGCGCGACCTGCTGGAGGCCGCGCTGACCGGGGCGGGCGTGACCCACACCATCGAGACCTACCCCGCCGCCCACGGCTTCGCGGTGCCCGACAACCCCACCTACGACGAGGCGGCGGCCGCGCGGCACTGGGCGGCGCTGGAGTCCCTCTACGCGGAGGCGCTGCCCCGCCCGTGAGCACCGGCCGCAGCGGCACCCCGACTCGGTCGCCACGACACCCCGACTCGCGGGAACACCCCGACTCGCGGGAACACCCCGACTCGCGGAGGCACTTCCCGCGAGTCGGGGTCTCGTGGCGCGCGTGTCGGGGTCGGACGGGGCCGGCGTGACGGGTCTGCTCCTGGTCCTCGCCGGGGTGGCGGCCGGGCTGTCCGGGTCGATCGCGGGGCTCGCGTCCCTGTTCTCCTACCCGGCGCTGCTGGCCGTGGGCCTGCCGGCGACCACGGCGAACGTCACCAACACCGTTGCGCTGGCGTTCTCGACGGTCGGGCAGGTGGCCGGGTCGCGCCCCGAGCTGTCGGGCCAGTGGCCGGTCCTGCGCCGGCTGGCCCCGCTGACGCTGCTCGGCGGGGCGACCGGGGCCGGCCTGCTGCTCGTGACGCCGTCGGAGGCGTTCGAGCGGATCGTGCCGTTCCTCGTCGGCGGGGCGGCGCTGGTGCTGCTGTTCCAGCCGCGGATCCGGGCCGTCGCCGCGCGCCGGGGCTCCCCCGACGCCGGTCCCGCGGTGCTCGGCGGGATCTTCGCCGTGGCCGTCTACGGCGGCTACTTCGGCGCGGCGGCCGGGGTGCTGATGCTGGCGCTGGTGCTGATCGGGCTGCCGGTGGGCCTGGCGCGGGGCAACGCCCTCAAGGCCGTGCTGCTCGGGCTGGCCAACGCCGTCGCGGCCGTCGGGTTCGCGGTGCTGGGCACCGTCGAGTGGTGGGCGGTGCCACCGCTCGCGATCGGGGTGGCGATCGGCGGCTGGTGCGGGCCCTGGGTGGTGCGCCGGCTGCCGGCCGGGCCGCTGCGCGTCGGGATCGCCCTGGCCGGGCTGGGCCTCGCGGTGTGGCTGGCCGTGCAGGCCTACTGACACGCCCCGGTGAACAGCACCGTCTCCCCGTAGCGCCGCTGCCGGACCGCGACCAGCGGCGACGGCCACGCGAACGACCCGCCGTCACGCCCCCGCCCGGCCCGCCGCTCAACGACCACCACCGCGTCCGGGGCGAGCCAGCCGTGCGCGGCCGCGTCGGCGAGCCAGCCGGCGACCTCGGCGTCGGGGACGTCGTAGGGCGGGTCGACGAGCACCAGGTCGTAGGGGCGCGGGGCGTCCGAGCCCAGCACGGTGCCCGCCGGGGCCGCGCGCACCTCGGCGCCGGGCAGGCCCAGGTCGGCGACGTTGCGCCGCAGCACCGCGGCCGCGCGCCGGTCGGACTCCACCAGCAGCGCGTGCGCCGCGCCCCGCGACAGCGCCTCGAGCCCCAGCGCCCCCGACCCCGCGCACAGGTCGAGCACGGCGGCGCCGTCGAGCCCGGGGTCGTGGGTCAGCGAGCTGAACAGGGCCTCGCGCACCCGGTCGGACGTGGGCCGGGTGCCCGACGGGGGCACGGCCAGGCGCCGCCCGCCGGCGACCCCGGCGACGATCCTCGTCATGCGGCTTCGCCGCCCGTGAGCGGCGATCGTGGCCAGGGCCACGATCGCCGCTCACGAGGGGTCACTCCAGCTCCAGCAGGAGGTCGCCGCCCTCCACCTGCTGGACCCGGCCGATCGCGAGCCGGCCCACCCGGCCGCCCTGCTGCGCGGTGATCGAGGCCTCCATCTTCATAGCTTCGATGGTGGCGACGGTCTGGCCGGACTCGACCGCGTCGCCCTCCTCGACCTGCAGCGTGACGACGCCGGCGAACGGCGCGGCCACGTGGTGCGGGTTGCCCCGGTCGGCCCGCTCGGCCGCCTTGACGTCGGTCGAGACCGACTCGTCACGCACCTGCATCGGGCGCATCTGCCCGTTGAGGGTGGCCAGGACGTTGCGGTAGCCGCGCTCGTCGGCCTCGGAGATCGCCTCCAGCTCGATGAGCAGAGTGACGCCCTGCTCGAGCTCGACGGTGTGCTCGGTCTCGGGCTCCAGGCCGTAGAGGAAGTCCTTGGTCGAGAGCACCGACGTGTCGCCGTAGGCCTCCTGGTGGGCCTCGTACTCCTTCGTCGGAGCCGGGAAGAGCAGGCGGTTGAGCGTGGCGCGGCGGTCCTCGCGCAGCCCGCGGCGGTCGTCGATCGTCAGCTCGACGGCGTTCTTCTCCGGCGAGCGCCCCTCCAGCGCGCGGGTGCGGAACGGCTCGGGCCAGCCGCCGGGCGGGTCGCCCAGCTCGCCGCGCAGGAACCCGATCACCGAGTCGGGGACGTCGAACTTGCCGGGCTCGGCCTCGAAGTCGGCCGCCTCCACCCCGGCGCCGACGAGGTGCAGGGCGAGGTCGCCGACGACCTTCGACGACGGCGTGACCTTCACCAGCCGCCCCAGCATCCGGTCGGCGGCGGCGTAGAGGTCCTCGATCAGCTCGAACCGGTCGCCCAGCCCCAGCGCGATCGCCTGCTGGCGCAGGTTGGACAGCTGCCCGCCGGGGATCTCGTGGTGGTAGACGCGCCCGGTCGGCGACGCCAGCCCCGACTCGAACGGCGCGTAGACCTTGCGCACGGCCTCCCAGTACGGCTCCAGGTCGCCGACCGCGGTGAGCGAGAGCCCGGTGGCGCGCTCGGTGTGGTCGGTGGCCGCCACCAGCGCCGACAGCGACGGCTGGCTGGTCGTACCGGCCATGCTCGCCACCGCCGCGTCGACGGCGTCGACCCCGGCGTCGATCGCCGCGACCAGCGTGGCCAGCTGGCCGCCCGCCGTGTCGTGGGTGTGCAGGTGCACCGGCAGGTCGAAGCGCTCGCGCAGGGCCGTGACCAGTGCCTTCGCCGCGGGCGGGCGCAGCAGGCCGGCCATGTCCTTGATCGCGAGGACGTGCGCGCCCGCGTCGACGATCTGCTCGGCCAGGCGCAGGTAGTAGTCGAGGGTGTAGAGCCGCTCGGACGGGTCGGACAGGTCGCCGGTGTAGCAGAGCGCGACCTCCGCGACGGACGTGCCGGTGGCCCGCACGGCGTCGATGGCCGGGCGCATCTGCTGGACGTCGTTGAGGGCGTCGAAGATCCGGAAGACGTCCATCCCCGACGCCGCCGCCTCCTCGACGAACGCGTCGGTCACCTCCGTCGGGTACGGCGTGTAGCCGACGGTGTTGCGCCCGCGCAGCAGCATCTGCGTGCAGATGTTCGGGACGGTCTCGCTCAGCGCGGCGAGGCGGTCCCACGGGTCCTCGTTGAGGAACCGCAGCGCCACGTCGTACGTCGCGCCGCCCCAGCACTCCAGGCTCAGCAGCTGCGGGGCGGTGCGCGCCACGTACGGGGCGACGGCGAGCAGGTCGCGGCTGCGGACGCGGGTGGCCAGCAGCGACTGGTGGGCGTCGCGGAACGTCGTGTCGGTGACGGCCACGGCCGTCTGCTCGCGCAGCCGCCGCGCGAACCCCTCGGGCCCGAGCTCGCGCAGCAGCTGGCGCGAGCCGTCCGGGGCGGGCGCGGCGAGGTCGCAGACCGGCAGCTTGTCGACGGGCTCGACGACCTGCGGGCGCTCCCCGTTGGGCCGGTTCACCGTGACATCGGCGAGGTAGGTCAGGATCCGCGTGCCGCGGTCGGCGGGCTGGCGCGCGCGCAGCAGCTGCGGGCGCTCCTCGATGAAGCTCGTGGTGACCCGGCCCTGCTGGAAGTCGGGGTCGGCGAGCACCGCGGCGATGAACGGCAGGTTCGTCGACACGCCGCGGATGCGGAACTCCGCGATCGCCCGGCGCGCGCGCCGCACCGCGTTGGGGAAGTCGTGGCCGTTGCACGTGAGCTTGACCAGCATCGAGTCGAAGTGCGCGCTGACCTCGGCGCCGGTGTGGGTCGTGCCGCCGTCGAGGCGGACGCCGGGCCCGCCCGGGGAGCGGTAGTTGCTGATCGTCCCGGTGTCGGGGCGGAAGCCGTTGGACGGGTCCTCGGTGGTCACGCGGCACTGCAGCGCGGCGCCTGTGCACGTCACCTGGTCCTGGGTGAGCCGCAGCTCGGGCAGCGTCTTGCCGGACGCGATGCGCAGCTGCGCGATGACCAGGTCACGGTCGGTGACCTGCTCGGTCACGGTGTGCTCGACCTGGATGCGCGGGTTCATCTCGATGAAGACGTGCTCGCCGCGCTCGTCGAGCAGGAACTCCACGGTGCCCGCGTTGACGTAGCCGATGTGCCGGGCGAACTTCACGGCGTCGTCGCAGATCCGCTCCCGGATCGCCGGGTCGAGGTTGGGCGCGGGCGCGATCTCGATGACCTTCTGGTGGCGCCGCTGCACCGAGCAGTCGCGCTCGTAGAGGTGCACGACGTTGCCTTCGGCGTCGGCCAGGATCTGCACCTCGATGTGACGGGGGTTCACGACCGCCTGCTCGACGAACACCGTGGCGTCGCCGAAGGCCGACTCGGCCTCGCGCATCGCGGCCTCGATGGCCTCGCGGAGGTCGCCCGGCTCCTGCACGCGCCGCATGCCGCGCCCGCCGCCGCCCGCCACCGCCTTGACGAAGATCGGGAAGCCGATCTCGTCGGCCGCGGCCACCAGGGCGTCGACGTCGGTGCCCGGCTCCGACGAGCTCAGCACGTTGACGCCGGCCTCGCGGGCCGCGGCGATCGCACGCGACTTGTTGCCCGTCAGGTGCAGCACCGAGGACGGCGGCCCGACGAACGTGATCCCGGCGTCGGCGCAGGCCTGCGCGAGGTCGGGGTTCTCCGACATGAACCCGTAGCCGGGGTAGATCGCGTCGGCGCCCGCCCGGCGCGCGGCCTTGATCACCTCGTCGACCGAGAGGTAGGCGCGCACCGGGTGCCCGGGCTCGCCGATCTGGTAGGACTCGTCGGCCTTGGCCCGGTGCAGGGAGTTGCGGTCCTCGTACGGGAAGACCGCGACGGTCGACACCCCGAGCTCGTAGGCGGCCCGGAACGCCCGGATCGCGATCTCTCCCCGGTTGGCGACCAGAACCTTGCGGAACACGGGCGACCCCTCTCGTTCTTGATCCGGCGCGCGAACCGTACCCGGGCGCACCCGATCGGACCCGTGCGAATCTCACGTTGGTTCGGGTACCAAGGAGTCGTGGGACACAGCCGGCACACCACCGTCCACGACGCCCGCGCGTTCGCCGACGGTCGTCGGCAGCGCCGGGCCGCCGAGATCCGTCGCGCCCGCAGGGGCCGGCCACGGCCCGTGCCGCGCCGGGTCCTGCCCTGGCTGCTGCTCCTGCCCCTGTTCGTCTCCGGGGTGCTGGCGCTGGTCTCCTTCGTGCTCGCCACGGCGGTCGCCCTCGGGCTGACGGTCGCGGCCGCCACACCGTTCCTGGTCGCCGGCGGCGTCGCCTTCCACGTGGTGCGGCGCCGGATCCGCGCCCGCTCGGCCGGCACGGCGCCGCTGCCCGGGCGCCCGGCGGCGCCGAAGCGGCCCGACGTCGTGTGGCGCTTGTCGCTCGACCGGTTCCACGCACTGGCCGCCGCCTACGCCGCCCACGAGTGCGACCCGATGAACGTGCTGCGCCTGCCGGCGCTCTCCGACGTCACGGTGCCCAGCACCGGGCGGTTCGTCGACGCGTTCGCCCACGCGCAGGCCCTGGAGTCCGACGCCTACCCCGGTGACGCCCACGCCGCGCAGTTCGTCGCCGCCGTCGACGCCGCCGAGCGCGCCTGGCGCGCGGCCCGCGAGGCCGCGGAGCGGATCCGGCTCGCGGGGCTCTCGCCCGCCGAGCGGTCCACGGTCGAGCGGGTGATCAAGCTGCTCACCACCGCCCGCGACTCCGACCACGAGCCGGAGCGCCTCAGCGCCTACGCCCGGGCCCGCAGCGAGCTCGACAAGCTCGACGCCGCGGGCACCGTCCACCTCCCCCGCACCGCCCGCGCGGCGCTCGACGCGGCCGCCCGGGGCGCCCTGCCCGCCTGATCCGCCCGGTCCGACCCCGAACCACGGGGTTGAACCCCCCGAATACCGGTCACCCTGCGAGGGAGTGCCCGTCGCACGCCCGCACGTCGCACCCCGTACGCCCGCTGGACCGGAGGACCGCCATGCCCCTGTCGCCGCACGAGCAGAGGGCGCTCGCCGCCATCGAGGACGCCCTGAACGCGCAGGACCCCTCGCTCGCCGCCCGCTTCCAGGGCGCCCGCGTCCGCCCCCGCCGCACCGGCCCGTCCTGGACGCGGTGGCTCCCCGTCTCCGTCGTCGACCTCGCGCTGCTGGTGCTCGGCCTCGCGGTCCTCGCGATCGTGCACACCGTCGTGCCGCAGGCGCACCCGCTGCTCACTGCCGGCCTGACGCTGGGCCTCGCGGGGGGCTGGGTGGTGCTGGTGGCGCGCCGCACCCGGCGGCCCGAGCCGGCCGCCCCGACGCCCACGGGCGGATCGGCGAACCTGCGGATCTGAGGCGGGCCCTCACACCTTGTCGAGGTACTCCGCGCGGTCGTCGGTGACGACCTCGCCGACCAGCGCGGCGAGGCCCGGGCTGGTCGCCAGCCCCGGGTCGTGCGCCACGAGGTCGGCCGCGTAGACCTGCGCCTTCGCGATGACGTCCTCGTGCTTGAGCAGCGACAGCAGGCGCAGCCCGGACCGGCGGCCGGACTGCAGCGCCCCCAGGACGTCGCCCTCCCGGCGCAGCTCGAGGTCGAGGCGGGCCAGCTCGAACCCGTCGGTGGTGCCCTCGACGGCGGCGAGGCGCTCGCGGGCGGCGGTGGCCTCGGGCATCTCCGTGACGAGCAGGCACACCCCGGGCGCCGCGCCCCGGCCGACGCGGCCGCGCAGCTGGTGCAGCTGGGACAGGCCGAAGCGCTCGGCGTCGAGGATGACGATGGCGGTGGCGTTGGGGACGTCGACGCCGACCTCGATGACCGTCGTCGCCAGCAGGACGTCGATCTCGCCGCGCTCGAAGGACCGCATCACGGCGTCCTTCTCGTCGGCGGGGAGCTTGCCGTGCAGGATGCCCAGGCGCAGGCCCGCGAGCGCGCCCTCCTGCAGGCGGGGGGCGATGTCGAGCACGGCCAGCGGCGGGCGGCGGCCCTCCTCGTCGGGGCCGGGGGGCTCGACGTCGGAGTCGGTGTCCTTCTCGGCGTCGCCCACGCGCGGGAACACGACGTAGGCCTGGTGGCCCTTGCCCACCTCGTCGTGGAGGCGCCGCCAGACGCTCGCGAACCACTGCGGCTTCTCCGCCAGCGGCACGACCGACGTGGCGATCGGCGACCGGCCGCGGGGCAGCTCGCGCAGCGAGGACACCGTGAGGTCGCCGTAGACCGTCATCGCGACCGTCCGCGGGATCGGCGTGGCCGTCATGACGAGCATGTGCGGCGCCTTCTCCCCGCGCCCGCGCAGGGCGTCGCGCTGCTCGACGCCGAAGCGGTGCTGCTCGTCGACGACGACGAGCCCGAGGTCGGCGAACCCGACGCGGTCCTGGATCAGCGCGTGCGTGCCGACGACGATCCCGGCCTGCCCGGACTGCGCGTCGAGCAGCGCCTGGCGCTTGGCCTTCGCCCCCAGCGACCCCGTGAGCAGCGTGACGCTCGTGGCCCGCTCGGCCCCGCCCAGCTCCCCCGCCTGCGCGAGCGGGCCGAGCATCGCCCGCAGCGACCGCGCGTGCTGCGCGGCCAGCACCTCGGTGGGCGCGAGCATGGCCGCCTGCTGCCCGTTGTCGACGACCTGGAGCATCGCCCGCAGCGCGATGATCGTCTTGCCCGCGCCGACGTCGCCCTGGACGAGGCGGTTCATCGGGTGGGCGTGCGCCAGGTCGGCCGCGACCTGCGCCCCGACCTCCTGCTGCCCGGCCGTGAGCGTGAACGGCAGCCGGGCGTCGAACGCGTCGAGCAGCCCGCCCGCCACCGGCGGGCACTCCGGCGCGGGCCGGGCGGCGGTGGCCTGGCGGCGGAGTGCGAGGGCGAGCTGGACGCCGAGCGCCTCGTCCCACACGAGGCGGTGCCGGGCGGCGTGGATGTCGGCGTCGGTCTCGGGCACGTGCATGCGGCGCAGCGCGCGGCCCAGCTCGGGCAGCGACTCGCGCTCGCGGATCTTCGGAGGCAGCGGGTCGGTGACCTCGACCCGCCCGCCCGCGTCGAGCAGGTCGAGCACGATCCGCACGCACTTCGCGATGACCTGCGACTGGATCTTGCCGGTGGCCGGGTAGACCGAGAGGAACGGGCGCACCTCGTCGGTCTCGTCGATCGGCTCGAACTGGGGGTGGGTGAGCTGCAGCTTGCCGCCCCACACCCCGACCTTGCCGGAGAACACCGCCCGCACGCCGGGGTGGATCAGGTGCTGGACCTTGTGGCCGTTGAAGAACGTGCAGTCGAGCTGCGCGCCCTTCTCGTCGCGGATGACGACGGCGAGCAGCTTGCCGCGCCGCGCGCGCATGTCGCGCAGCGTGGACGAGGCCACCTGCGCGACGAGCGTGGCGTGCTCGCCGATCTCCAGGCCCGCGATGTCGGTGAGCTTGCCGCGGTCGACGTAGCGGCGCGGGTAGTGCCGCACCAGCTCGCCGACGGTGCGGATCTCCAGCTGCGCCGCCAGCAGGTCGGCGGACTTGCGCCCGAGCAGCGGCTCCAGCGCCGCGTCGAGGTCGACGTTCACTCCACCCCCAGCACGATCGGGTAGTCGGTCTGCCCGCCCCGGTGGACCACGACGTCGACCTCGGGGTGGGTGCGCCGCAGGTCGGCGGCCAGGCCCTCGCCCAGCGCGTCGTCGGCGCCCTCCCCGAGCAGCGCCGTGACGATCTCGCCCCCCGCGGTGAGCATGCGGTGAGCCAACCACAGGGCACCGACAGCCAGGTCCGGCGCGATCAGCACCACCTCGCCGTCGGACAGGCCGAGCACCTCCCCCGGCTCGCAGCGCCCCACCCACGTCATCGCCTCGGTCTCGGCGACGACGAGCGCGGCCGTGCGGGTGAGCGCCGCCGCCTCGGCCATCGCGACGACGTCGTCGGCCGGGCGCCGCTCCGGGTCGTGCACGGCGAGCGCGGAGAGACCCTGCAGCACCGACGCCGTGGGCAGGACCAGCACCTCTTGGCCGTCGAGCCGGGCCGCGGACGCCGCGCGCTCGGCCGCGGGGAGCAGGTCGTTGTCGGCGGGCAGCAGCACGACGTGCCGGGCGCCGGTGGCCACCAGCGCCTCGTGGACCGCCCGGTGGTCGACGGCCTCCTCGCGGGGCAGGACGTCGGCGCCGGCCGAGCGGGCGAGCTCGCCGAGCTCCGCGCCCGCGGCGACGAGGAGCACGGCGCGGGCGCGGTCGAAGCGGTCGGGCGCCGCGGCGATCTGGTCGGCGAAGCGGACGACGGTGATGCGGTGCGGGCGCCCCGCGACGACGCCGGCCTCGACCGCCGCGCCCACGTCGGTGCAGTGCACGTGGATGTTCCAGGTGCCGCTGCCGTCGCCGACGACGGCGACGGAGTCGCCCAGCTCGTCGAGCTCGGCGCGCAGGACGGCGACGGCCTCGTCGGAGGCCTCCAGCAGGTACATGACCTCGTAGTCGAACACCGGGGAGCCCGACTCGCGGGCGGCGACGAGCGCGTTGCGGCCCCTGGCCGGGCCGCGCCCGGGCGAGGGCTCCGGGAACGCCGACCCGGCGCGCCCGCTGACCAGCGCGGCCAGGGCGTCGAGGACGAGGTACAGGCCGAGCCCGCCGGCGTCGACGACCCCGGCGCGGGCCAGCTCCGGCAGCTGCCCGGTGGTCTCGCACAGCGCGTCGCGGGCGGCGTCGGCGGCCGCGACGGCCACCGCGTCGAGCCGGTCGGACCCCACCGCCACCGACGCCACGGCCGCCGCCGACAGCACCGAGAGCACCGTGCCCTCCCGCGGTCGCGTGACCGCGGCGGTGGCGAGCCGGTGCGCGCGGCCCAGTCCGTCGGCGAGGACCTTCCCTCCCGCGGACGGCCCCGCCTTGGCCGCGACGGCGTCGGCGACCCCGCGCAGCACCTGCGACAGGATCACCCCGGAGTTGCCGCGCGCACCGATCAGCGCGCCCCGCGCCAGCGCCGCGGCGACCTGCCCGTCGCCGCGGCCGACGGCGTCGAGCGCGGCCCGCATGGTCAGCAGGAGGTTCGTGCCGGTGTCGCCGTCGGGCACCGGGAAGACGTTGATGCGGTCGATCTCGGCGCGGTGGCGCTCCAGCGACCCGATCGCGGCCTTCGCCCAGCCGGTGAGCACGGCGGCGTCGAGGATCGGGGGCACGTCCCGAGCGTAGTGACCCGGGGGGTGTGCACCCGCCGCGGACGCCGCAGGTACTCTTGGGCTTCACGTCCGGGGAATCCCGGCGTTCCCCCAGATTCGAGGAGTTCGACGTGGCTGCCGTCTGCGACGTCTGTAGCAAGGGTCCGGGCTTCGGCATGTCCGTCTCGCACTCGCACCGCCGCACCAACCGCCGCTGGAACCCGAACATCCAGACCGTTCGGGCCCGCCTCACCGCCGGTGGCAACCGCACCCGCCTCAACGTGTGCACCTCGTGCCTCAAGGCGGGCAAGGTCGCGCGCGCCTGACGCGGCTCTGCTGTACGACCGAGAGCTGAACGACCGACGGCGCTCCGCTGAGGCGGGGCGCCGTTTCGTCGTGCCCGTCGTCGCTCTCCGGGAGTTGCAGGAAAGCCACGTTCATGCAACCAGGTGGCGTGAACGTGGCTTTCCTGCAACTCGGACCAGTCGCGGGCTAGGGCAGCTTCCAGTCGACGGGGTCGCCGCCGATCTCCTCCAGCAGGTCGTTGACCCGGCTGAACGGCTTCGACCCGAAGAACCCCCGGTCGGCCGACATCGGCGACGGGTGCGCCGACTCCACCAGCGGCACGTCGACCAGCAGCGGCGCGAGGTTGCGGGCGTCGCGACCCCACAGGATCGCCACCAGCGGCTCGCCGTCGCGGTCGACCAGCGCGCGGATCGCCTGCTCGGTGACCTTCTCCCAGCCCTTGTCCCGGTGGCTGCCCGGGTTGCCCGGCTCGACCGTCAGCACCCGGTTCAGCAGCAGCACCCCCTGCGCGGCCCAGGGCGTCAGGTCGCCGGTCGACGGCGTCGGGTGGCCGAGGTCGTCGCTGTACTCACGGAAGATGTTGGCCAGCGAGCGCGGCACCGGCCGCGTCTCCGGCGCCACCGAGAACGACAGCCCGATCGCGTGCCCGGGCGTCGGGTAGGGGTCCTGGCCGACGATCAGGACGCGCACCTCGTCGAAGGGCTGCGTGAACGCGCGCAGCACGTTCGCCCCGGCCGGCAGGTAGCGGCGGCCGGCGGCGATCTCGGCGCGCAGGAACTCCCCCATGTCGGCGATCACCGGGGCGACGGGCTCCAGCGCCCGCGCCCACCCGGCCTCGACGACCTCGCTCAGCGGCTTCGCCACCTCAGCCCTCCAGCCGGCGCAGCTCGGCGCGGAACCGCTTGCCGCGCTGGACGTAGGACGTGACCGCGTACTCGGTGACGTCCGCCGGCACCTCGTAGCCCTCGCGCACGCGCGCCGGTATGCCCAGCGCCATGGTGCGCGGCGGGATCTCCGCGTTCGGTGAGACCACCGCGCCCGCGGCGACAACCGCCCCCGCCCCGACCGTCGACCCGTTGAGCACCACCGACCCCGACGAGATCAGCGCCCGGTCGCCGATGGTGGCCGCCTCGATGTGCACGTTGTGCCCGACGGTCACCTCGTCGCCGATGATCGTCGGCCGGTCGACGGTGGTGTGGATGATCGTGCCGTCCTGGATGCTCGTGCGGGCGCCGACGACGATGTGGCCGTCGTCGCCGCGGAGCACCGCGGTGGGCCACACCGACGACTCCGCCCCGATCGTGACGTCCCCGATCACCACCGCGTCGGGGTGGACGTAGGCGTCGGGGTGGATGCGGGGCTCGACGTCGCCGAGGGCGTAGAGGGGCACCCCGACACCCTAGGACCCGTGCCCCGAGCCGGCCGTGCGGCGGGGGTCGGGGGTCGGGGGCGGCGGCTTCCCGTAGACCAATGCGATGGGTGGGCGCCATCTGGGTGGGGGCCGGCTCGCACACCGGTTCCGCCGCCGCCACACCGGTCGCAGCAGGTGTGCGGCACACATGACCGATGTGCGGCGGGCTGCCCCGCTGCCGGACGGGAAGGAGTGCGACGTCACGGTCGTCGCCGCGACCCTGACGTCACAGTTCCGACGATCATCGTCGGGTGATCGCCGAGAAGGCGACACCAGCGTCGTCCCGGCGACCGCCTTGTCACACTCTCGACGATCACGGGCGGGGCCGGTGGGGCGGGGCGTTCGGCAGCGGGCTTGCGGGGGGCGGGCGGGGGCAGGCGAGCGGGCGGAGCAGGGCGGCGGAGCAGAGCGGCGGAGCAGAGCGGCGGAGCAGAGCGGCGGAGCAGAGCGGCGGAGCAGAGCGGCGGAGCAGAGCGGCGGAGCAGAGCGGCGGAGCAGAGCGGCGGAGCAGGGCGGCGGAGCAGGGTGGCGTGCGTTCCGGGGGGGGCGGGGCGGGCCAGCGTGCGTGCGGGTGCAGGCGTGCGGAGGGCGGGGAACTGGGGGCGGGAGCTGGGGGCTTGGGACGGGAGCTGGGGCGTGGGCGGGAGTGCCGCGGGCGGCAGGCGGTAGTTGGGTGCGGCCGGCTCGCACACCGGTTCCCCCCCGCCACACCGGTTGCAGCAGGTGTGCGGCCCCCAGAACCGATGTGCAGTGGCTCCCCGCTGCAGGAAGGGCAGGAGTGTGACCTCACGGTCGTCGCGACGACCGTGACGTCACGGTTCCGACGATCACCGCCGCATGATCGCCGAGAATGCGACACCAGCGCCGTCCCCGCGACCGCCACGTCACACTCCCGACGATCACGGCGCGGGCGGGCGCGCCGGCGGTCCGGTGCGGGGCGTGCGGGCGCGCCGGCGGCCCGGTGCGGGGCAGGCGGGCTCGCGGTCGGGTCGAGGCGGGGGGCACACGGACTGGCGATCGGGCAGGGACGGGCACGCGAGCTCACGGTCTGGCCGGGACCGGGGCACGCAGGCTGGCGGTCGGGCCGAGCCGAGCCGGGCCCGGGCGGGGGGGCACGCAGGCTGGCAGCCGCGCCGGCCCGCCGGCAACCCCGCGGCCGCCCGCAGACCCCGCGCAGGTCCGGCAGACGGACGCCGCCCCGGCCCCCCACGCACAGAACCCCGCCCTACTCCCCCTCCCGCTCCGGCCCCTCCTGCGGCATCCGCCCGGCGAGCTCGTCGACGACGAGGATCGAGGGCCGGACCGACCCGCTGCGGTAGGCCGAGCGGCCGATGAGCTGGGAGATGACCGGGGCGGTGATCACCTGGAACACCCCGACCAACACGAGGGTGACGGCGCTGTCGAGCGGCACCCGCAGCGCGGCGCCGGCCAGGATCAGCAGGAGGCCGAGGGTCTGGGGCTTGGTGGCCGCCTGCAGCCGCGAGAGCAGGCTGGGCAGGCGGACGAGGCCGAGCGCCCCGAGCAGGCACTGGGCCGCGCCGGTCAGCAGCAGCACGTTCGAGACGACCTCCACGGCGCTCACCGGTGCCGCTCCCGGCGCTCGGCGAGGCGGGCGGCGGTGGCCGAGCCGACGAACGCCAGCAGCGCGAACGCCACCAGCAGCGGGATGTTGGAGCCGTCGGCGTAGAAGGCGACGTACACCGCGGTGGCCGCGACGATCAGGACGACGAACACGTCGAGCGCGGCGATGCGGTCGAGGGTGTCGGGCCCGCGGAACAGGCGCCAGAGCGTGAGCACGCCGGCGACGCACAGCATCGCGAGCACGATCGCGTAGACGACGGTCATCCGGACGCCTCCAGCTCGCGGGCCGCGGCCCGCTCCGAGGGCGAGCCCAGCGCGTCGAGCACCCGCCGCTGGACCTCCAGCGCCCCCTTGCGCGCCTGCTCGACGTCGGCGGTGTCGCGGGTGCCGATGACGTAGATGAACCAGCGCGACGCCTGCAGGTCGATCTGCAGCACCAGCGTGCCGGGCGAGAGCGAGTACGCCCCGGCGATCATCGCGACGACGCGGTCGGACGTGCTGAGCAGCGGCAGGTCGAGGATCGCGCCGCGTGAGCGCGGGCCGTGCAGCAGCGTCTCGCGGCTCACCACGAACGACGACACGACGAGGTCGCGCGCCAGGAACGCCACCAGCCCGAGGAACGGCAGCGGGCGGAACGGCAGCCGCGCGTCGACGTCGCCGGGCCGCCAGACCACGGTGACGACCCACCCGACCAGCACCCCGCCGACGACGGTCAGCAGCGTGAACGACCCCCACAGCAGCACCCACACCACGGTCAGCCAGGCGATGCTCAGCGCGCGCGTCACCGGGGCTCCCCCGCCCGCGGCGCGCCGAGCACGGCCACCAGGTACGGCTCGCGGTCGAGCAGGTCGGTCCCGGCGCGGCCGGTGACGGCGGTGAGCGGCCCCGCGAAGACGGCGATGGCCAGGCTGACGGCGACGAGCCCGGCCGTGGCCGCGAACATCGGCACCGGCGTGCGGGCGGTGCCGACGAGCACCTCGTCGTCGGGGTCCACGTCGGGCAGCGCGGCGCGCGGCTCGCCCCAGAACACGCGCACCCACACGCGCGCGAGCGCGTAGAGCGTGAGCAGGCTGGCGACGATCACGACCCCCGCGACGACCGCGGGCCACAGCCCGGCCGCGGCCCCGGCCTGCAGCAGCGCGAGCTTGGCGACGAACCCGGCCGTCGGCGGCACGCCCGCGAGCGTCAGCGCGGGGATCGCGTAGAGCACGGCGAGCCACGGCGACGTGCGCAGCAGCCCGCCCATCTCGTCGAGCTGCACGGTGCCGGTGCGGCGCGTGATGAGGCCGGAGACCAGGAACAGCGTGGCCAGCACCGTGATGTGGTGCGCCGCGTACAGCGCCGCACCCGCGACGCCCGCCGCGTCGAACACCGCGAGCCCGAACAGCATGAACCCGATGTGGCTGACCAGCAGGAACGACAGCAGGCGGTTGATGTCGTTCTGCGCCAGCGCGCCCAGCGCGCCCAGCAGCATGGTGGCGGTGGCCAGCACCAGCAGCAGCGTCCAGGGCTCCTCGCGCGGGAACAGCAGCGTCTGCGTGCGCAGCATCGCGTAGAAGCCGACCTTGGTGAGCAGCCCCGCGAACAGCGCCGCCACCGGGCCGGGCGCGTTGGGGTAGCTGTCGGGGAGCCAGAAGTGCAGCGGCACCATCGCGGCCTTGATCCCGAACACCAGCAGCAGCATCAGCCCGAGCACGGTGACCGGGCCCGGCGGCAGCAGCGCCACCCGGTTCGCGAGGTCGGCCAGGTTGACGGTGCCGGTGGCGGCGTAGACGAACGCGATCGCGGTGAGGAACAGCAGCGAGGACAGCAGGCTGACCGTCACGTACGTCATCCCGGCGCGGATCTTCCGCGCGCTGGTGCGCCGCGTGATGAGCACGTAGGACGCCGTCAGCATGATCTCGAACGCGACGAACAGCGTGAACAGGTCGCCGGTGAGGTAGGCCAGGGAGACCCCGGCCGAGAGCATCAGGTACATCGGGTGGAACGTGGTGCTGGCCGTGCCGCGGCCGTAGTCGGCGATGCGCTGGTCGATCGCATATACCAGCACCGCCAGCGTGACGAGCGTGGAGACCAGCAGCAGGAGCGCGGAGAGCCGGTCGGCCACCAGCGCGATGCCGACGGGCGCGGCCCACCCGCCCAGCGCCGCGACGACCGGCCCGCCCGCGTCGGCGACGACGAGCAGCACGGCCGCGATCACCGACACCGCCGCCAGCACGACGATGCCGACGACCCGCTGCAGGTTCGGCGAGCGCGACCCGATCACGGTGACGGCCGCGCCGAGCAGCGGCAGCAGGACCGGCAGCGCGAGCAGCCAGGCGAAGGAGGTCACCGGGCGGCCGCCTCGACCTCGTCGTCGGCCTCGTCGTCCTCGACCTCGCGCGCGACCTGCTCGTGGTCGTGGTCCTCGTCCAGCGACGCCGACGGCATCGTCTGCGTGGCGATGCGGCGGTCCTCGAGGTCGTCCTGCACCTCGTCGTGCCCGACCAGCACGAACGACCGGTACCCCAGCGCGAGCAGGAACGTGGTGAGCGCGAACGTGATGACGACGGCGGTGAGCGCGAGCGCCTGCGGCAGCGGGTCGGTGATCAGCTCGGGCGGCACGGTGCCGACGATCGGCGCCCGCCCGGGCGGGCCGCCCGCGATCTGCAGCAGCAGGTTGGTGCCGTGCCCGAGCACGACGACGCCGAGCAGCACGCGCATCAGCGAGCGCTGCAGCAGCAGGTAGAAGCCGGTGGAGAACAGCACGGCGACCGTGAGCGCCATGACGACGTTGATCGTGGTCATCCGACGACCTCCCCGGCGTCGTGCATGTCGCGGTCGATGCCCGAGCCCAGCGAGCGCAGCAGGTCGAGCACGACCCCGACGATCAGGACGTAGACGCCGACGTCGAGCAGCAGGCTGGTCTGCGTGGAGACGACCCCGATCAGCGGCAGCTCGACCTGCAGCTTCGCGCTGGTGAGCACCTGGACGCCGAGCACCAGCGGCACGAGCGCGGTGCACACGGAGATCGCCAGGCCGGTGCCGATGATCGCCGGCGGGCGGACCGCGAACACCGCGCCGAGCCCGACGCTGCCGCCCGCGGTGTAGCGCAGGACGAACGCCAGCCCCGCGACGAGGCCGCCGGAGAAGCCGCCGCCGGGCGAGTAGTGCCCGACCAGCAGCAGGTAGAGCGAGAACACGAGCATCGTCGGGAACAGCGTGCGGGTCGCGACCTCCAGCAGCAGCGTGCGGTCGTGGCCCTCCCGCACGGTGCCGGGCAGCATCCAGCCGTGCGTGGGGCGGTCCCACTCGTCGAAGGGGCGGTCGTCGTTCACCCGAGCACATCCTCCTCGTGACGGGGCGAGCCCTGGCCGCTGCTGTGCCTGCGGTCGTACCGGGTGGCCAGCACGAGGCTCGCCACCCCCGCCGCGGCCACGAACAGCACGCCGATCTCGCCGATGGTGTCGAGCGCGCGGAAGTCGACCAGGATCGCCGCGATGACGTTGTCGGCGCCCGCGCCGTCGGGGGCGAGCGCGAGGAAGTCGTCGCTGGCCGAGGCCGGGCCGACGCGCGCCCCGGACAGCACGACCGCCACCCCGGCGACGACGACGCCCCCGACGGTGGCCAGCGCGGCCTTCGCCCACTGCGACCGGCGCCGCGTCGGCTTGCCGGTGAAGTGCGCCGGCAGGCGGCGCAGCACGAACACGAACGCCACCAGCGACAGCGTCTCGACGAGGAACTGCGCGAGCGCGAGGTCCGGCGCCCCCTCGACGACGAACAGCCCGCCCACGCCGTAGCCGATGACGCCGACCAGCAGCACCGCGGTGAACCGCCGCCGCGACCGCACGACGGCCAGCGCCGCGACCATCACCGCGACGGCCAGCGGCACCTGCGCGACCTGGTGGTAGAGCGGCTGCGCGGGCCAGGTGCCCATGAGCAGCGTGACCGGGCCGATCAGCGCGACGACGACGGCGAGGATCGTGGCGAGGTAGGCGGGCAGCGAGCCCACCTGCGAGCGACCGGTGACGACGACGGCGACGCGCTCCAGCCCCGCGACGGTGTTCTCGTAGCCGGCCTGGGCGTCGAACGGGGTGCGCCGCGAGAGCCGCTTGACCTGCCTGCGCAGCCGGTGCACTCCGAGACCGCCGCCGATCGCGACCGCCGAGAACAGCAGCGGCAGGCCCAGGCCGTGCCACAGCGCGAGGTGGTACTCCGCGGCCTCCGCGTCGGCCGGGACGTACTGCGCGGCGTAGGTGCCCGCCAGCGCGTCGGCGACCGGGAAGGCGAGGCCCGTCGCGAGCCCGCCCAGCGCGCACAGCCAGACCGGGACGGTGAGCAGGCGGCCCGGCGGGTGCACCGGCGTGGCGTCGCGGCCGCGCTTGCGCCCGAAGGCGCCCCAGACGAACCGCGCGCTGTACGCCGCCGTGAGCACCGAGCCGAGCAGCAGGCCCAGCGCGATGGTCCAGCCCCGCACGCCGCCCTCGTGCAGGAAGGCCTCGAACGCGGCCTCCTTGCCGAGGAACCCGAGCATCGGCGGCAGCCCCGCCATCGACGCCGCGGCGAGGACGGCCGCGGCCGCGAGGCCGGGCAGGGCGTGCCGCAGGCCGGAGAGCTGCCGCAGGTCGCGGGTGCCGGTGGCGTGATCGATCGCCCCGACGGCCATGAACAGCGGGGCCTTGAACAGCCCGTGCGCGAGCAGCATCGCGACGCCCGCGAGCGCGGAGATCCGCCCGCCGGCGCCGAACAGCACCATGAGGAACCCGAGCTGGCTGACGGTGCCGAACGCGAGCACCCGCTTGAGGTCGGTCTCGGCCAGCGCGCGCCAGCCGCCGACCAGCATCGTGCCGATCCCGGCGACGGCGATCGGCACCCACCAGACCGCGAGGTCGGAGAAGCCCGGCGCGAGCCGCCCGACCAGGTAGACGCCGGCCTTGACCATCGACGCGGCGTGCAGGTAGGCGCTGACGGGCGTCGGCGCGACCATCGCGGCCGGCAGCCAGGGGTGGAAGGGCAGCTGCGCCGACTTCGTGAACGCCCCGACCAGGATCAGCAGCAGCGCGGCCGACACCATCCCGCCGCCGCCGATCTCGCCCGCCCGCCCCATGGCCACGATCTCCGAGATCCGGTACGTGCCCGCGGCCTCGCCCAGCAGCACGAACCCGAGCAGCATCGACAGCCCGCCGAACACCGTGACCAGCAGCGCCTGCAGGGCGGCGCGGCGGCCCTCCCGCTTGTCGCCGCGCTGGCCGACGAGCAGGTAGGAGGTGATGGAGGTGAGCTCCCAGAACACGTAGAGCGTGAGCAGGTCGTCGGCCAGCACCAGCCCGAGCATCACGCCGGCGAAGGTCAGCAGCAGCGCCGCGGAGCGGGTGGCCTCCTCCGAGGTCGGGCCGAAGTAGCCCGCGCTGTAGACCAGGATCAGCGCGCCCAGCCCGGAGACCAGCACGATCATGGCCAGCGACAGGGCGTCGAGCCGGAACGCGAGCTCCAGGCCGAGCGTCGGGGCCCACGCGACCGACTCCGAGACGCCCGGCCCGAGCGCGGCCCCGGCGTGCGCCAGCGCCCACACGAGCGTGACGGCGGGCAGCACGGCGGCCACCAGGAACGCGGGCCGGTGCCCCCGGGCCGAGAGGAGCGGGAGCACCAGCGCGACCACCAGGTGGGCGACGACCAGTGCGAGCACGCCTCTCCTCCGGGTCGGGCACGGTGCAACGGCCGGCCTGGGGATGCCGGCGGGTGATCGCGACGTGTGCCGCCCACCCTACCGGGCGGGACCGGACGTTCCGGGCGTCGAAGCGGGCCGTGAGCCGACTCACCCGCAGAACTGGAACGATTCAGACGCCATGTGCGCTGTACCGACCGTGACTGAGAACAACACCACCACCAGCCGGATCCGCCGACTCCTGCAGCGCTTCGACTCCTGGACCCTGACCGTGCTCAACCCGCGCCTGCCGGCCGACACCCGTCGCTGACGGGACGCCGACCGGCAGCGCGGCCGGTCACTCCGGCGGGGCCTCGGTCAGCGTCGGGCGCAGCCGCTGCCACGTCAGGAACACCGCCGCCACCACCAGCATCCCGACGCCGGTCCACAGGTTGAGGTTGATGCCACCGGCCTTCTGCAGGTCGGCCTCGCTGCCGCCGAACAGGCCGAGCAGCGTGAGGAGCACGCCGTAGACCGCGAACAGCACCGCGATCACCGTGCGCAGGTCGAAGAGCGCACTGGCCGCACTGGGTGCGGTCGTCTCGTTCGGGTTCTCGTTCGTCATCGGGTTCCCCTCCCTCAGGGCACGAGCAGGTAGAGGGCTGCGGTCATCACGAGCACGATGCCGCCGAGCAGGGCCGGCGAGCGGTACCACCCGGCGTCCTCCCCGGTCGTGGTGTGGCTGCGGTCCGCCTTGGGCGTCAGCTGCCACACCAGCCCGACCAGCTCGGCATCGGGCTTCGGGGTGGTCACCATGGTGACGGCAGCGCCCACCGCGATGCCGACGACGAACGCGGCGCTGGCCCCCACGAAGCTGCCCGCCTGCGACGACAGCGCCAGCACGCCCGTGCGGACGAGCACGTCGACGGCGATCGCGGCGAGCGTGCCCGACACCAGGCCCGTCCAGCCCGCCGTGCCGGTCATCCGCTTCCAGAACAGGCCGAGGATGAAGATCGCGAAGAGCGGGGCGTTGAAGAAGCTGAACAGCGCCTGGATGTAGTCCATCAGGTTCTCGTAGCTGCCGGCGAGGAACGCCGTGCCGATGGCCAGGATGCAGCCGATCACCGTGACGGCCCGGCCGACCTGCAGGTAGTAGTGGTCGTCGCGGCCGGGCCGCAGCCAGTCCTGCCAGATGTCGTAGGTGAAGACCGTGTTGAGCGAGCTGATGTTGGCCGCCATGCCCGCCATGAACGCCGCGAGCAGACCGGCCAGGGCGACGCCGAGCACGCCGTTCGGAAGCACCTCGCCCATCAGCAGCGACAGCGTGTTGTTGTACGTGACGCCCTCGGCCCCCGACCCCGCCTTGAGCTCGGTGATCTGCGGGACGAGCACCGCGGCGATGATGCCCGGCACCACGATGACGGCCGGGATGAGCGCCTTCGGGAACGCCGCGATGATCGGCGTGCGCCGCGCCGCCGACATCGACTTCGCCGAGAGGCAGCGCTGCACCTCGGCGAAGTTCGTCGTCCAGTAGCCGAACGACAGCACGAAGCCGAGGCCGAACACGATGCCGATCACCGACAGGACCGGGCTCTGGATCTCGGTGAGCTCCGTGCCGGGCCACGCCGAGAGCTGCTCGGAGCCGCCCGGGCCGGCCGTGACGCGCTCGACGAGCCCGTTCCAGCCCCCGACGCGGGCGAGCCCGGCGATCGTCAGCGGGATGAGCAGCGCCAGGATGACGAAGAACTGCAGGACCTCGTTGTAGATCGCCGCCGACAGCCCGCCGAGGAAGGTGTAGCTGAGCACCACGAGCGCGGCCACCGGGATCGCGACGGCCAGCGACCACCCCAGCAGCGCCTCGAGCACCAGGCCCAGCGCGAACAGGTTGACGCCCGCGATCAGCACCTGCGCCAGCGCGAACGTCACGGCGTTGACCCGCTGCGTCGTGGTGTTGAAGCGCATCCGCAGGAACTCCGGGACGCTGCGCGCCTTGCTGCCGTAGTAGAAGGGCATCATCACGATGCCCAGGAAGACCATCGCCGGGACGGCGCCGATCCAGTAGTAGTGCACGGTCGCCATGCCGTACTGGGCCCCGTTGGCCGTGAACCCGATCAGCTCGATCGCGCCCAGGTTGGCCGCGATGAACGCGAGGCCGGTGACCCACGCCGGCAGCGACCGGCCGGACAGCAGGAAGTCGAGGCTGGAGTTGACCGACCGCCGTGCGGCGACCCCGATCCCCAGCGCGAGCAGGAAGTAGAACGCCACGAACACGTAGTCGACGAACGTGGTGTCCAGCCGCAGGTCGGCCTGCGCAGAGATCATGAGTTCCCCCGGGGCGTCGGTGCCGTGCGGGGATGATCGCCCGACAACCGTCCGCGCGCCAGATCTGGCACCCGATCGTCGCCCGGACCCGGACGCACCGGCGAGCCGGTCGCCGCCGCGGCGGGCTACCCGACGCGGGCGTGCAGGGGCTTGGCGAAGCAGCGGCTGTCGGGCTCGTGGCGGTAGATGCCGAAGCCGGGCATCGGCTCGTAGCCCTCGCTCGCGTAGAGCGCGAGGGCCTCGGGCTGCTTCGTGCCGGTCTCCAGCACCGTGCGGACGCGCCCGGCCGCGGCGGCGGTGCGCTCCAGCTCGGCCAGCACCGCGCGGGCGTACCCGCGGCCGCGGTGGGCCGGCGACACGTACATCCGCTTGATCTCGGCGTCGCCGTCGCGCAGCTCCGGGTCGGCGCCGGAGTCCTGGGCCCGCCAGCCCCCGCTCGCGACGGCGACGCCGTCGAGGTAGCCGACGAGGAAGAAGCCGCGGGGGGCGGCGAACTCGGCGGGGTCGACGGGCGTGGTGTCCTCGTCGCCGTAGCGCTCGCGGTAGAAGGCCTGGACCTCCGCGATCAGGCGCAGGGAGTCGGGGTGGTCGAAGGGCGTGGGGCGCATCTGGAGCACCCCACGACCCTAGGACTCAGGCCCCGGCCTTCGCCTTCTGCCGCCACGAGGTCAGCGCGCGCTCGGTGTAGCCGTTGGGCTCGGAGCGCCCGGAGAAGACCAGGTCGAGCGCGGCCCGGAACGACGGGCTGCCGTCGAGGTCGGCCGCCATCGGCGCGTAGCCGGGCTCGCCCTCGTTCTGCTCGTCGACGAGCGCGGCCATGCGGGCGAACGTCTCGCGGACGGTGGCCTCGTCGACGATCCCGTGGTGGAGCCAGTTGGCGATGAGCTGGCTGGAGATGCGCAGCGTGGCGCGGTCCTCCATCAGCCCGACGCCCTCCAGGTCGGGCACGGTCGAGCAGCCGATGCCCAGCCCGACCCAGCGGACGACGTAGCCCAGGATCGACTGGGCGTTGGTCTCCAGCTCGTGCGTCCGCTCCTCGTCCGAGAGGTCCTTCTCCAGGACGGGGACCTCGAGCAGCAGCGCCCGGTCGGTCGTCCGCCCGGCCAGCTCCTGCTGGCGCGCGCGCACGTCGGTGCGCAGGTAGTGCAGCGCGTGCAGGGTGGCGGCGGTCGGCGACGGCACCCAGGCGCAGGTCGCCCCGGCCTCCGGCTGCGCGCCCTTCTGCTCCAGCATCGCGGCCATCGCGGCGGGCTTGGCCCACATGCCCTTGCCGACCTGCGCCTGCCCCGCGAAGCCCGCGGCCAGCGCCACGTCGACGTTGCGGTCCTCGTAGCCGGTGAGCCACGGCGTCGACCTCATGTCGTCCTTGCGCACGACCGGGCCGGCCTCGAAGTCGGTGTGGATCTCGTCGCCGGTGCGGTCGAGGAAGCCGGTGTTGACGAAGATGACGCGGTCCCGGGCGGCCTCGATGCACGCGCCGAGGTTGAGCGAGGTGCGCTTCTCCTCGTCCATGATCCCGATCTTGACCGTCCGCGGGTCCAGCCCCAGCGCCTCCTCGACGGCGGCGAACAGCTCGACGGTGAGCGCCACCTCCTCGGGCCCGTGCTGCTTGGGCTTGACGATGTAGACGCTGCCCGCGCGCGAGTTGGAGAAGCGGCCGAGCCCGCGCAGGTCGTGCAGCGCGGCGGTGACCGACACCAGCGCGTCGAGGACGCCCTCGGCGACCTCCGCGCCGTCGGCGAGCACGGCGTTGGTCGTCATGTGGTGGCCGCAGTTGCGCACCAGCATCAGCGAGCGGCCGGGCAGCACGAGCTCCGAGCCGTCGGGCGCGGCGTAGGTGCGGTCGCCGTGGACGCGGCGCTCGACGGTCCTCCCGCCCTTGTCGAAGCTCGCGACCAGCTCGCCGGTCATCAGCCCGAGCCAGGTGCGGTAGGCCAGCGTCTTGTCCTCGCCGTCGACGGTGGCGACCGAGTCCTCCAGGTCGACGATCGTGGTGACCGCCGACTCCAGCACGACGTCGGCGACCCCGGCGTGGTGCTGGCGCCCGACCTGGTGCTCCGGGTCGATCCGCAGCTCGACGTGCAGGCCGTTGCGGCGCAGCAGGACCGCGCCCTCGCCCGACCCGGCGAACTGGGCGGGGTCGGCGAGCGCGGGCGACAGCGCGCCGTCGGCGACGACGTACTCCGTGACGTCGGCGTGGCTGCCCGAGGCCAGCGGGAACAGCTCGTCGAGCAGCTCGTCGGCGGCGGCGATGACCTGCGCGCCGCGCTGCTCGTCGTAGCCCTTCGCGAGCTCGTGGTCCAGCGGCAGCGCGTCGGTGCCGTACAGCGCGTCGTAGAGCGAGCCCCAGCGCGCGTTGGCGGCGTTGAGCGCGTAGCGCGGCACGGTGGCGGGCACGACGAGCTGCGGACCGGGGACGTCGGCGATCTCGGCGTCGACGCCGCTCACCTGCACCGAGGGCGTCGCCTCGGGCAGCAGGTAGCCGATCCCGGTGAGAAACTCCGCGTACGCGGCGGCGTCGCCCGCCCCGTGCTCGCGGTGCCAGTCGTCCACCTGCGCCTGGAGCTCGTCGCGCCGGGCGAGCAGCGTCGCGATCCGGGGCGCGAAGCGCTCCTGGAGCTCGGCGAGGACGCTCCAGAAGCGGTCCGGGGAGAGGTCGAGCCCGGGCAGGAGCTCCTCGGCGACGAACGAGCGCAGGGTCGGGTCGATCCGCAGGTCCATGGGCGCTTTTCTACCATACGGATCAAGTTTTCCGCATTGCGGAATCAGGCGACGACGCCGGCGAGGTCCAGCAGCCGCCGCAGGTCGGTCAGGGCGCGCGCCCGGGTCGGCCCGAGGCTGCCCACGGCCATGCCCAGGTCCCGCGCGATCTCGACGTAGGGCCGCCGGTCGTCGGTGAACAGCGCCGTCACCAGCGCGCGGCGCCGGGCCGGCAGCGCGTCGAGCGCGGTGCGCAGGGCCGCGCACGTGTCGGCGTCGACGACGACGTCCTCGGGCCCGGGACGCGGGTCCGCCGCGGCGGCGAGCGGCTCGTCGGCCGGGATGGTGCGCGAGCCGTGGCGCAGCAGCCGGATGCACTCGCGGCTCACGACGGTGGCCAGCCAGCCGCCGAGGTGCTCGGGGGTGTGGATGCGGTGCAGGTTCTCCGCCAGCCGCAGCCACGTCGCCTGGGCGACGTCGAGCGCGTCGGCCTCCTGCAGCCGGAAGCCGTGGGTGCGCGAGCGCAGCAGCGGCGTGTAGCGGCGCACGAGCTCGTCCCAGGCGCCGGGGGCGCCCTCGGCGGCGGCGCGCAGCAGGTCGGTGGTGTCCGGGCCGGTCTGCTCGGTGGTCTGCTCGATCGTGGTCGTCTGCATCACGGGGGCCCTTCCGGCGGTCCTGCTGGGGTCACCCGTGACGCTCGGCTCCGGGCGGTCCCGCGGGGAGGCCGTGGGTCCCGCCTCGATCGGGACGTCCGCCCGGCGCCGCGGGCTAGGCTCCCGCGCCATGGAGCCGGTCACGGTGCTCGTGGTCGACGACCACCCGCTGGTGCGCCGCGGGCTGAGCACGCTGCTCGGGCTCGAGGACTGGGTGGGCCGGGTCGTCGAGGCCGGGTCCGTGCGGGAGGGCGCGCTGGCCGGCGCGGCCGAGGGCGTCGACGTCGCCGTGGTCGACCTGGGCCTGCCCGACGGCAGCGGCGTCGACCTGGTCACCCGCCTGCGCCGCGCCCCCGGCTGCCCCGTGCTGGTGCTGACCATGACCCGCGACGAGCAGGCCGTGCGCGCCTGCCTGGCCGCGGGCGCCACCGGCTACGTGCTCAAGGACAGCCCGCCCGACGTGGTCGTGCGCGCCGCCCGCACCGTGCTCGACGGCGGCCTGGTGCTCGGCCCGGAGGTCGCCCCGGCCGCACTCGGGACGCACCGGCCCGCCGCGCTGCCCGCCCCGCTCGACCGCCTCTCCCCCGGCGACCTCCGCCTGCTCACGCTGCTCGCGCAGGGCCGCACGAACGGCCAGCTCGCGCGCGAGCTCGGCGTCGCGGAGAAGACGGTGCGCAACCGCGTCGCGATCCTGCTCGGGGTGCTCGGCGTCGCCGACCGCGTGCAGGCCGCCCTGCTGGCCCGCGACCGCGGCCTGCTCGGACCGGCCTAGGCGGGTGCTGAAGAACTCCGGCCGTCGCGAGCGTCGCGCAGTAGGCCCGAGTTGTTCAGCGCGCTCCCAGCACTAGGCCGAACGGGGCGAACCTGCCGTCCCCGGCCGGGTGACCTGTCACCCTGGGTCGGATCCGACGGCGGGAGGCACGATGATGACGGCGATCCGCGAGCCGGTGCTGGCGATCACCCCGGGCAGCGATCGCATGCACCTCGGCCCGGCCGCGACGGTGCTCTCGCACGTCACGGCCGAGCAGCCGCCCGCAGGCGGTTCGGCGCCCGCCACCGACTGGGAGTTCCACGACGCCGACGGGCGGGCGCTCGCCGTCACCGCGGGCGGCCTGGCCGCGGCCGACGCCGGCCTCGCCGCGCCGGCGCGGGCCGCCCGCCAGGTGCTGGTGTCGCGGATCGACCTCGTGCTCGCCCACGCCCAGCTGCGCCTCGACGCGCACGTCGCGGAGCGGATCGCGGGCGGCGACCCGCCCACCGACGACGAGCGCGTGCGGATGCTGCGGGTCGGGGGCGAGCTGGCCGACGTGCTCGGCGTGCTCGTGATGCTCGAACCGGGCCTCGACCCGACACCGGGCGACCCCACCCCCGGCAGCTGGTGGCACTACTTCTGGGCGCACTGAGACCGGTGGCGGCCACCCCGGTGCTCCCGACGGCCCCGGCCGCGGGCGGGACCGGACGCGTCCTCGCGCTCCCGGTGCCGGTCCTGCTGCTGGGCGCGGCCGCGCTGGCGGCGGTCGCCGCGGCCGGGCCGCTCGTCGCCGCGCCGGTGCCCTCGGCCGGTCCCGCGATGACCGTCGCGCTGGCGGCGTCGTTCCTCCCGCTGGCCGTCCTCGTGCTGCGCCGCGTGCCGCGGCACCCGATCGGGCGCCTGATGCTGCTGGTCGGGGGCCTGGCGGGGCTCGCAGCCGCCGCCGTCGCCTGGTCGGGGTTCCTGCCCGCGGCGTGGCTGAGCCAGTGGCTGTGGCTGCCGGCGTGGGCGCTGATCCCGGTGGTCCTGCTGCTCGTGCCGGACGGGCGGCTGCCCTCGCGCCGGTGGCGGCCGCTGCTGGCCGGCCTCGTCGCCGCCGGGACCGTGCTGGTGCTCGCCGCCGCCGCGGCGGCGGCGGTCGAACCCCGCTCGCTGTTCAGCGGGGAGGAGATCGCCGGGCCCGCGCGCTCCCTGCTGCTGGTCGCGCGCGGCGCCGCCCTGGTCACCGGCGCGGCCGTGCTCGGTGTGCTGGCGTCGCTGGGCGTGCGCTGGCGGCGCGCCGACCGGGACGAGCGCGGCCAGCTCGCCTGCCTCGCGCCCGCCGGGGTCCTGCTGCTCGCCGGCGTCGGGCTGGACGCGGCGCAGGTGCCGTTCGCCTGGGTCCCGGCCGTGGTGGCGTTCCCCCTCGGGCTCACCGTCGCCGTCCTGCGCTACCGGTTCCACGACCTCGACCTGCACATCCACCGCGGCACCGTGTGGGCGGTGCTGACGGGGTTCGTCGTGGCCGTCTACGTCGGCGTCGCCACGCTCGTCGGCGCGACGGTGGCCGAGCCGGGCTCGCCGACCGGGTCGGTCGTCGCCGCGGCCACCGTCGCCGCGCTCCTGCAGCCGGCGCACTGGGTGGCCCAGCGGGGCGTCCGGCGCCTGCTCTACGGCCGCCGCGACGAGCCGTACGCCGTGCTCACCGAGCTGGGCCGCAGCCTGGAGGGGGTCCGCGACCCGCTGGCCGCGCTGCCCCGGATCGCCGAGTCCGTGGTCACGACCCTGCGCGTGCCCTACGCCGCCGTCCGGGTGGTCGACGACGACGGCAGCTCCGGCACGGCCGCCGAGCACGGCCGCTGGGCGGGCGAGCCGGCGGCGTTCCCGATGGTCGCGCACGGCGCCGTGGTCGGCGAGCTCCTGGTGGCGCCGCGGACCGCGGGCGCCCGGTTCACCGCCGCGGAGGCGCGGCTGCTGCGCGACCTCGCGGGGCAGGCCGCGCAGGCCGCGCACGCCTGCCGCAGCGCACTCGCCCTGCAGCGCGCCCGCGACCGGCTCGTGCTCGCCCGCGAGGAGGAGCGCCGCCGGCTGCGCCGCGACCTGCACGACGGCGTCGCGTCGGCGCTGGTCGGGACGCGGCTGCTCGCCGAGGCGGCCCGCCGGACCGTCGCCGTCGACGGCCCCGCGCCCGGCCTGCTCGACGCGCTGGCCGCCGACCTCGACGGCTGCACCGCCGAGGTGCGCGAGCTGATCGACGGCCTGCGCCCCGCCGCGCTCGACGCCGGGCTGGGGCCGGCGCTGGACGGGCTCGTCGCGCGGTTCGGCGGGGAGGGCCCGGAGATCGCGCTCGACGTCGGCGCCGACCTCGACGACCTGCCCGCCGCCGTCGAGGTGGCGGCCTACCGGATCGTCGCCGAGGCGCTGACCAACGTCGTCAAGCACGCGGGGGCGGCGCACGCCCGGATCGTCGTCGGGCGCGACGACAGGCACCTCGCCGTGACGGTCACCGACGACGGCCGCGGTCTCGGCGGCTCCCCCTCCCCCGACGGCGTGGGCCTCACCTCGGTGCACGACCGGGCCGGGGAGCTGGGCGGGCGCGCCGAGGTCACCTCCTCCGAGGGCGGCGGCACGACCGTCGCCGTCCTGCTCCCGCTCAGGAGCTGAGCACCGGCAGCATCCCGGCGATCAGCGCCAGGTCGGGCATCCGCCCGATCCGGAACGACGACGCCACCGGCACCTGCGGCGTCCCTCCCGGGTGGGCGAGCAGCGCCCGCACGTCCAGCGGACCCAGCGGCGGGCCGCCCGCCGCGCGCTGCATCCCCTGCACGACCGCGGCCACCCCGGCGACGATCGCGGCGGCGGCGCTGGTGCCGCCGAAGGCGCCGTAGCCGACGGCCAGTGGCGCGACCACCGACCCGCCCCAGCAGTAGCAGTCGACGCGCACGCCGTAGTTGGACAGCGCACCGGCGTTCCAGCGGTGCCCCTCGACCGGCCCGGCGGGGTCGGTGACCACCTCCCCGTGCGCGGCCCCGACCAGGATCGCCCCCGAGTCGAGGTCGCGGTCGTCGCGCGAGAGGCGCCGGCCCGTCGGCCCGGTCCACGCCGACAGGTCCTCCGCGCCGTTGCCCGCCGCCTCGACGACCACGATCCCCTTCGCCGAGGCCAGCCGGACCGCGGCGTAGACGGCGTCGTCGGTCTCGACGCAGAGGTAGCCGTCGCCGGGGCGGTCGACCTCGAGCAGCAGGACGTCGCCGGGCGAGAGGTGCTCGCGGGCCACCAGCACGGCGTTGACGACGTCGCCGTCGGTCTGCCCGTCGAAGTGCGAGCAGACGGCGACCTCGGCGAGCGCTCCGGCCAGCCCGCTGCCCCCGCGGCCGTTGACGCGCCCCGCGACCAGCCCGAGCACGCTGGTGCCGTGGCTGCCCTCGGCCGGGTCGAGGGTGAACCGGTTGACGCCGACGAGCGGCGGGCCGACCATGCCGTCGATGTCGGGGTGGGCGAGCTCCCAGCCCTGCTCGACGTCGACGACCCGCACCCCCTCCCCCCGCCCGCCCGGCTGCTCCCAGGCGTGGAAGGCGTCGACGCCGCGGGGGCGCGGGGCGAGCCAGCCCTGCCCGGTGGACGCGGTGAGCGGCGCGACCGCGGCCGTGCGCGGGTCGCCGACGACGGTCTCGGCGTAGGCCTGCGCGACGCCGCGGGACGCCGGCTCGCGGCCCTCCTCCAGCCCCTGCAGCTCGCGCGCCACCTCCTGGGGCCCCTTCCCCGAGCCCTCGGCCTCCACCACCCAGTAGCGGGCCAGGCTCTGCAGCGGCGGGAACGGGCTGTCGCGGGCCTCCTCCTCGGCGCGCAGCAGGTCGGCGAGCGCGACGCCGGTGACCAGGCGGTGGGTGCGCACGCCGTTGGCCCGCAGGTAGCCGACGAGCGGCCCGAGCAGGTCGCCGTTGCGCTCGCCGTGCTCGACCAGGTCGCCCGTGTCGTCCAGGGGCACGCGGTCGGCGAGCACGACCACGACCCGTCCGGTGTAGCGGCGCTCGGGCAGCGGCCTGCGCTCGGGCACGGCATCGGGTTCGAGCGGGGGCTCGGCGTCCATCGGCCGACCGTAGGACCCCGCGGCGGGTGGGGACACCGCCGTCAGGACGCGCGCGACGGACCGCTGCCGTCGTAGCCTCGCGGGGTGGCACCGAGCCCGGTGGCACCTTCGACGGCGAGGGGACGACGATGGCCCTGGACACCGCGGTACGGGCCGCCTTCGAGCGCGTGCTCGACCCGAGGGACGTGCTGTCGGACCCCGTGAAGTGCCGCGCCTACGAGTGCGACGGCCTCACCGGCTACCGCGTGCGGCCCGATCTCGTGCTGCTCCCCCGCGACGCCGCGCAGGTGGCGGCGGCCGTGCGGGTCTGCCACGAGCACGGCGTGCCCTTCGTCGCGCGCGGCGCGGGCACCGGCCTGTCCGGCGGGGCGCTGCCCGTCGCCGACGGGGTGGTGATCAGCGTGGCGCGGCTGAAGTCGGTGCTGGAGGTCGACCCGGTGAACCGGCGGGCGGTCGTGCAGCCCGGCGTCACGAACCTGGAGATCACGGCCGCGGCCGCGCCGCACGGGCTGTACTACGCGCCCGACCCGTCGAGCCAGCAGGTCTGCACGATCGGCGGCAACGTCGCGGAGAACTCCGGCGGCGCGCACTGCCTCAAGTACGGCTTCACCACCAACCACGTCCTGAGCTGCGAGGTCGTGCTCGCCGACGGCTCGGTCGTCACGCTGGGCACCGACACGGGCGAGCAGGCCGGGCCCGACCTGCGCGGGGTGTTCCTCGGCTCGGAGGGCACGCTCGGCATCACGACGGCGGTCACGGTGCGGCTGCTGCGCGCGCCGGAGTCGGTGCGGACGCTGCTCGCCGACTTCCCCTCGATCGCGGCGGCCGGGGACGTCGTCTCCGACATCGTGGCGGCGGGGATCGTGCCCGCGGCCGTCGAGATGATGGACACGCTCGCCATCGAGGCGGCCGAGGAGGCCGTGCACGCGGGCTACACCGTCGGGGTCCCCGCGGCGCTCGTCGTCGAGCTCGACGGGCCGGTCGAGGAGTGCGACGCCCAGTTCGAGCTGGTGAAGGCGATCTGCGAGGAGCACGGCTGCACGCGGCTGCACATCGCCGGGTCGCCGGAGGAGCGGGCCAAGATCTGGAAGGGGCGCAAGGCCGCGTTCGCCGCGGTCGGGCGCATCTCGCCGGACTACTTCGTGCAGGACGGCGTCGTGCCGCGCACCCGGCTCGCCGAGGTGCTCGACCGGATCGCCGGGATGGGCGAGGAGGCGGGCCTGCGCGTGGCCAACGTCTTCCACGCGGGCGACGGCAACCTGCACCCGCTGGTGCTCTACAGCGCGGCCGCCGGCGAGACCGAGCGCGCCGAGGAGCTGTCGGGCGCGATCGCCGAGCTGTGCGTCGAGATGGGCGGGTCGCTCTCGGGCGAGCACGGCATCGGCACCGACAAGGCGTGCTCGATGCCGAAGATGTTCGGCGAGGAGGACCTCGCGACGATGCACCGCGTGCGCGCCGCGTTCGACCCCGACGGCATCTGCAACCCCGGCAAGGTCCTCCCGACGCCGCGGCTGTGCGGGGAGCGGCCGGGCAAGTACAAGCCCCACCCCCTCGAGGAATCGGGAGCGATCGAACGCCTGTGAACAGCCCGCTGACGCACCCCGCACCCACCACCACGCTGCGGCCCACCGACCTCGCCGGCGTCCGCGACGCCGTGCGCGACACCCCTGGCCGGATCGCCGTCGCCGGTGCCGGCTCGGCCGCGGGCTGGGCCGGCGCGCTCGAGCCCGTCGACGCCGTCCTCGACGTGTCCGGCCTGTCCGGCGTGATCACCCACAACCCCGGCGACATGACGGTGTCCGCGCACGCCGGCACGCCGCTGCGCGCGCTGGTCGAGGAGCTGTCCGAGCACGGCCAGCACGTCTGCATCGACGCCGCCCGGATCGCCGACGGCGCCACGCTCGGCGGGCTCGTCGCCACCGGTGACGCCGGCCCGGCGGCGCTGGTGCACGGGACGCTGCGCGACCTCGTCATCGGCGTCACCGTCGTGCTCGCCGACGCCACCGTGGCCCGCAGCGGCGGGCACGTCATCAAGAACGTCGCCGGGTACGACCTGGCCAAGCTGCTGCACGGCTCGCACGGCACGCTCGGGGTGATCGCCGAGGTCGTGCTGCGGCTGCACCCGGTGCCGCAGCGCACCGCGACGCTCGTCGTCGACGCCCCGCTGGCGCGCGCCGCGGAGATCGCCGCCCGCGTGCTGGAGGGCCCGTTCGAGCCGGCCGCGCTGGAGTGGGTCAGCGACGGCAGCGGGCGGCTGCTCGTGCGCGTCGAGGGCACCGACGAGGCGCTCCCGGCGCGGGTGTCGCGGCTGCGGGAGGTGCTGGGCGGGGCCTCGGCCACCGACATCGTCTCGGGCGAACGGCACTCTCACCCGACCACGTCGGGCGAGAGTGCCGTTCGCTCCGAGGATCCCTGGCTGCGCCACGCCGAGCTCACCCGCGGCACCCCGGACGCCGCCGTGCTGCGGATCGGGGCGAAGCCGTCGGTGCTGCCCGGGCTGGTGTCCGAGCTCGCGCCCGCCGCCGCGACGGTCGGGCTGGGCACCGGCGTCGCCACGCTCTCGCTGGCGCCCGACGCCGTGGCCGACGCGCACCGCCGCGTGCACGCCGTCGGGGGCACGTCCCAGCTGCGCGCCCGCCCGCCGGGCGCCGACGCCCCCGCCTGGGGCCCGCCGCCGTCGGCCCTGCCGGTGCTGCAGGCCCTCAAGCACGCGCTCGACCCGGACGGCCGCTTCGGTCCGGGCCGCTTCTCCCCCTGGATGTGAGTAGATGACGACCCCCGCCGGCTCCGCCGACACCAACCTGCCGCAGACCGGGCCCAGCGCCTTCGACGGCCACCGCCCGCCCGACCGCGACCTGCTCGACGACTGCGTGCACTGCGGCTTCTGCCTGCCGACCTGCCCGACCTACCAGCTGTGGGGCGAGGAGATGGACTCCCCGCGCGGGCGCATCTACCTCATGGACCTCGCCGAGAAGGGCGAGATCTCCCTGGAGGGCACGTTCCGCGAGCACATCGACGCGTGCCTGGGCTGCATGGCGTGCGTGACGGCGTGCCCGTCGGGCGTGCAGTACGACCGGCTGCTGGAGTCGGTGCGCCCGCAGATCGAGCGCAACGTCGAGCGCGACCGCGGCGACGCCCTGTTCCGCGACGCGATCTTCGCCCTGTTCCCCTACACGCGGCGGCTGCGCGCGGCCGCGCTGCCCGGGGCGCTCTACCAGCAGCTGCGCAAGATCCCGGGCGTCGCGAAGCTGGCGTCGGCGCTGCCGGGACGGCTCGCGGCCATGGAGTCGCTGCTGCCGCCGGTGTCGGTGCGCGAGGCGTTCGCGCGGCTGCCCGTCTTCACCCCCGCCGTCGGGACGCGGCGCGGGCGGGTCGCGCTGCTGTCGGGCTGCGTGCAGGACGTGTTCTTCCACCGGGTCAACGAGGCGACGGTGCGGGTGCTCGCCGCCGAGGGCTACGACGTGCTGGTGCCCCGCGACCAGCAGTGCTGCGGCGCGCTGGAGCTGCACGCCGGGCGGGAGGAGTCGGCGCTGGGCCGGGCGCGGCGCACGATCGCGCGGTTCGAGACCCTCGACGTCGACAGCGTGATCACCAACGTCGCCGGCTGCGGGTCGTCGATGAAGGAGTACGGCCACCTGCTCTCCGACGACGAGGCCTGGGCCGAGCGGGCCACGGCCTTCAGCGCCCGGGTCCGCGACGTCCACGAGGTGCTGGCCGCGCTCGAACCGGTCGCCGTGCGCCACCCCGTCCGCGGCCGCGTCGCCTACCACGACGCCTGCCACCTGGGGCACGCGCAGAAGGTGCGGGCCCAGCCGCGCGCGGTGATCCGCACGATCCCCGAGGTCGAGCTCGTCGACCTCCCCGAGGCCGAGCTGTGCTGCGGCAGCGCCGGGATCTACAACATGGTGATGCCCGACGCGGCGGCCGAGCTGGGCGAGCGCAAGGCCGCGAACGTGCGGTCGGTGTCGCCGGACGTGATCGTCACGGCCAACCCGGGCTGCCTGCTGCAGATCGGCAAGTACATGGCCGACGACGGGGTGCCGATCCTGCACCCGGTCCAGCTGCTGGACGCCTCGATCCGCGGGGTGCCGGTGCCGCGGACCTGACCGGCCGACTCGCCGGGCTCGATCGGCGAACTCACCGGAGACCTGGCGCGAGTTCGCCGATCCCCACCGGCGAGTGTGCCGGATCCGCCCGGCGAGTTCGCCGGGGCGGCCCGCCGCTACTGCGCGACGACCGCGTCCCCGTCGACCTCCGACGCCCCCGGGGTGGGGGCGAAGGGGGGCGGGGCGTCGCGGTCGAAGTAGCCCTGGCCGATCTCGTCGCACGAGGCACCGGGCTCGGGGTGGGTGTAGCGGTTCTGGCGCAGCGCGGCGACGAACTGGTCGATGCGCGGGTCGTCGGCGTCGTCGAGGGCGAGCTGGTGGCCCCACGACTGCAGCGACACCGGCGACCCCTGCCCGGGGTAGGGCGAGAGCAGCATGTACGGCTGTCCCTCGACGCGGGCGATGAGCGCGTCGAGCGCGGCGCCGTCGACCTCGTCGGGGTCGTAGGTGATCCACACGGCGCCGTGCTCCAGGGAGTGGACGGCGTTCTCGCTGCGCAGCGGACGCGGGTAGACCACGCCGCTGCACGCGGCCCACGCCTGGTCGTGCGCGCCGCCGATCGGCGGCGTGGACGTGTACGCCACGCGCTGGTCGGGGCCGACGTGCTGCGGGTTCTCGAACACCTCCCCCACGACGCCGTCGATCTGCGTCGACGGGTCCCGGACCTCGGCGGTCGGGGTGAACGCGGCGAGGTCGACCTGCGCCGCCTGCCCCGGCAGCACGCCGCACCCGGAAAGCAGCAGGGCCGCGGTGGCGAGCGGGGCCGCGAGCGACAGGGCGTGAGTGGTCCGGCGCACGGCGTGACGCTACGACATCCGGCCGATCGCCCTCACCCGGGTGCCGAGCGTGACCGCGTTACGCCGATCGAAGCAACCCGCGCCCGACCGCAGGCGGCCGGCGCCCCGGCCGGGCAAGGTCTTCCCATGGACGCGCTGCGCACGGGAGCCACTGCGGTCGCCGAGACGCTCGCCGCGCACGGCGTCGACACCGCCTTCGGCGCCCCCGGCCACCCGCTCCACCGCCCGCTCGTCGACGCCGGGGTGGCCGTGGTCGCCCTCCCCGACGACGACGCCGCCCGACGGGCCGCCGCGGCCTACGCGCGCGTCGGCGGGCGACCCGGCGTGCTGCTGTCCGCGAGGCCGGACCGGCTGGGCGGCACCGGGACGCTGCTCGTCCTCACCGCGCGCGGCGACGGCCCGGCCCGCGGCGCCGACGACACCGCCGCCGCGGTCGCCGATGCGCTCACGGCGATGCGCCGGGGGCGGCTGCGGACCGTGTCGGTCGACGTGGCACCGGACGTCCTCGACGGCGCGTGGGACGGCCGCCCGCCCGCCGCCGCCGACGCGAGCCCGCCCGTCGCCGACCCCGACGCCGTCGCGCGGGCCGCCGACCTGCTGCGCGCCGCGGAGAAGCCGCTGGTCGTCGTCGGGGCCGGGGCGGTCGGCGCCGGCGGCGAGCTGACCGAGCTGGTGCAGGCCCTCGGCGCGCCCGTCGTCACCACGACGAGCGGCAAGGGCGTCGTCGACGACGGGCACCCGCTGTCGGCGGGCGCCTCGGTCCGCCTGCCCGCGGTGGCCGGCGCGGCCGCCGACAGCGACGTCGTCCTCGTGGTGGGTAGCGGGTTCGCCTGCCCCGACGGCGTGCCGGTGATCGGGATCGACGTCGACGCGGACCGCCTGCCGCCCGGCGGGGTCGGCCTCCTCGGCGACGCGGCCGCCACCGTCGCCGCCCTGCGCGCGGCCCTGCCCCGGTGGGCATCGGGGATCGGCGTCGTCCGCGCGGCGGCGCTGCGCGCGGAGTGCCGCGAGCAGGCCCGCGCCGACGGCCGCGCGTTCGAGCTCGTCAACGACGTCCTGCGCGAGGCCCTGCCCGCCCACGGGGTGCTCGTCGGCGGCGCCACCCCGGTCTCGCGGCTGGGCTCGGTGCACTTCTTCCCGGTCCCGGCCCCGCGCCTGTTCTGCGACGGCGGGCTGCCCGCGGCCGTCGGGGCGTCGATGGTGCGGCCCGCGCGCCCGGTGGTCGCGCTGCTCGGCACGGGCGCGCTGGCCTGCGCCTCCGCGGAGCTCGCGGCCGCCGTCGAGCTGGGGCTCGCGCTGCCCGTCGTCGTGGTGCGCGACGGCAGCGACGACGGCCGCACCGACGGCCGGACGCCCCACGACGTCCGCGCGCTCGAGGTGCGCGCCGACGAGCCCGACGACCTCCCCGACCTGCTCCTCGACGCGTGGGAGGCAGACCGGCCCACGGTGATCCGGCTGGGCTGACGCCTCTCGTCCTGCCGGATCGCGTGAGCTGACGCACACTCGGAACCCATGTGGTCCAGGGCAGTGTCGTCCGAACCGGTGCAGATCCTCCAGACATCGCTGGCGCAGTACCAGCAGGACCCCGAGGCGGTGGGCGGGCTCGGGCTGTCCGCGCTCGTCTCGGTGGTGCCGCTCGCCGTGGTGCTCGTCCTGCTGGGCGTGCTGCGGGTGCGGGCGCAGTGGGCGGCGCTGGCCGGGCTCGCCGCGGCGCTCCTGGTCGCCGTCGTCGGGTTCGGGATGCCGTTCGGGATGTCGCTGTCGGCGGCCGCGCACGGTGCCGTGTTCGGGCTCTTCCCGATCCTGTGGATCGTGGTGAACGCCCTGTGGGTGTTCAACATGACCGTCGCCACCGGCCACTTCGACGTCCTGCGCCGCAGCTTCGGGACGCTGTCGATCGACACGCGGACGCAGGCCATCCTCGTCGCGTTCTGCTTCGGCGGGCTGCTGGAGGCCCTCGCCGGCTTCGGGGCGCCCGTCGCGATCACCTCGGTGATGCTGGTGGCGCTGGGCTTCGCGCCCCTCAAGGCCGCCGTCGTCGCGCTGGTCGCCAACACCGCCCCGGTCGCGTTCGGCGCGATGGGCGTCCCGGTCATCACCCTGGCCCAGGTCACCGGGCTGCCGCTGGACGTCGTCTCGTCGACGGTCGGCCGCCAGACCCCGCTGCTCGCGCTGTTCGTCCCGCTCGTGCTGGTGTTCATCGTCGACGGGCGCCGCGGCCTGCGCGAGGCGTGGGTGCCGGCGGTCGGATGCGGCGTGGTGTTCGCGCTCGGGCAGTTCCTGACGTCGAACTTCCTCTCCGTGGAGCTCACCGACATCGTCGCCTCGCTGCTGGGCGCGGTCGCGGTCTTCGCGCTCGCCCGCGTCCAGCCGAACGCGGTGTGGGCGGCGCGCCAGCCCGCCGTCGCCTCCCCGGGCGGCCCGGGCACCGCCCAGGCCCCCGACTCGCGGACCGAGATCCGCAAGGCCTACGCGCCCTACGCGATCATCATCGTCGTCTTCGCGCTGGCCCAGCTGCCCGGCATCAAGCAGGCCCTGGCGTCGGTCAAGATCGCCTTCCCGTGGCCGGGCCTCGACGTCCTCACCCCCGACGGCGCCCGCGACAAGGTCAACGACTTCTCGTTCTCGGTCCTGTCGACGGCCGGCACGCTGATGGTGCTCGCCGGCGTCATCGTGGCGGTCGTGCTCGGCGTCGGGCTCCGCCGGACGCTCACCACCTGGGCCACGACCGTCGCCGAGCTCAAGTGGGCGATCCTCACCGTCGCCTCGGTGCTCGCGCTGGCCTACGTCATGAACGCCTCGGGCCAGACCACCTCGATCGGCCTGTTCGTCGCCGGGGCGGGCGCGGCGCTCGCGTTCCTGTCGCCGGTGCTGGGCTGGTTCGCGGTGGCCGTGACCGGCTCCGACACCTCGGCCAACGCGCTGTTCGGCTCCCTGCAGGTCACCGCGGCCCAGGGCGCCGGGCTGCCGCCGGAGCTCCTGGCCAGCGCCAACTCCTCGGGCGGCGTGCTGGGCAAGATGCTGAGCCCGCAGAACCTGACGATCGCCGCGGCGGCCGTCCGGCTCGAGGGCCAGGAAGGCACGCTGCTGCGCAAGGTCATCGGCTGGAGCCTGGGCATGCTCGTGATCCTGTCCACGCTCATCGCGCTGCAGGCCACGCCGGTGCTCAGCTGGATGCTGCCCTGACCGCTGCTCCGCGGCGGGCCGGCGGTCACCGGGAGAAGTGCTCCCAGCCGCCCGGCCCGCCCTCGTAGGGCCGCCCGTCCACCAGCACGGCGGGCTCCCCCGCCGACACCGAGCCGATCACCGTCCAGCCCTCCGGGGCGCCGGAGGGGAAGGTGGCGACGAGGGCGTGGTCCTCCCCGCCGGTCAGGATCCAGTGCACCGGGTCGACGCCCAGCGCCTTTCCGACGTCGGCGAGCCGGCCGGCCACCGTGAACGCCGACGACCGCACGTCGACGACGACCCCGGACGCCGCCGCGACGTGCCCGAGGTCGGCGAGCAGCCCGTCGGACACGTCGATCATCGCGGTGGCCCCGGCCCGGGCGGCCTGCGGACCGGCCGCGTAGGGCGGCTCGGGCACCCGGTGCGCCCCGACGACCGCCACCGGCGACCGGAACCCCCGCGCCAGCACCGCCCACCCGGCCGCCGCCCAGCCCAGGCGCCCGGCCACCGCGACGACGTCGCCCGGGCGCGCGCCGCCCCGCGTCACCGGCGGCCGGCCCTCCAGCGACCCCAGCGCGGTGACCGACAGCACGAGCTGCGACGACGCCGCCACGTCCCCGCCCACCACCCCCCCGCCCCCGCGGAGGCGGCCTCGGCCCACAGCCCGTCGGTGATGCCCTGCAGGACCGGCACGTCGGTGTCGGCCGGGCAGGCCAGCCCGACCAGCAGCGCCGTCGACACCGCCCCCATCGCCGCGACGTCCGCCAGGTTCGCCGCCGCCGCCTTGCGCCCGATCTGCTCGGGCGAGGACCAGTCGAACCGGAAGTGCACGCCCTCGACCAGCACGTCGGTGCACGCCACGACCCGCCCGTCCGGTGCTGCGACGACCGCGGCGTCGTCGCCGGGCCCCAGCAGCGTCGACGCCGGCTGCGCCCGCCCGGCCGTCACGCTGGAGATCAGGCCGAACTCGCCGAGCGAGGCGAGGGTGATCTTCTTCTCCGCAGGGGTCGACGGTGTGGGCAAGGGGGTTCCCTCCGGTACGTTCGGCGTCCGACCTCCCCACGGGCGGTCCGGGCGTGATCAGCCAGAACGAACAACGCAGTGGAAGGGGCACGACGTGGTGCAGGCGTACATCTTGGTCCAGACCGAGGTCGGGAAGGCCGCGGCCGTGGCCTCCGCGATCGCCGGGATCACCGGGGTGATCTCGGCGGAGGACGTCACCGGGCCCTACGACGTCATCGTGCGCGCGGAGGCCGACGATGTCGACCTCCTCGGGCAGCTCGTCGTCGCGCAGGTGCAGGGCGTCAACGGGATCACCCGCACGCTGACCTGCCCGGTGGTCCACCTCCCCTCCTGAGGGGGTCACCGACGTGCCCGCCCCCACCCGACGCCCGCCGCTGCCGGTCCTCATCGCGATCGCGCTGCCGCTGCTGCTCGCCGTGGTGGTGGCGGGCATCGGGCTCACCGCCCGGTTCTCCGAGCCCGCCGCGCCCGGCCCGGACACCTCGCCGCTGGCCACTCCCCCCGTCGAGGCGCCCGCCGCCTCCGGCCCGGAGTGCACCGCGCTGCTCGCCCGCCTCGACGGCGACCTCCCCGCGGGCGACGCCACCCTCCCCGTCCGCCCGCTGGCCGATCCCGCGCCCGCCGGCGTCCGCGCCTGGGCCGCCGTCCCCCGCCCGGTCGTGCTGCGCTGCGGGCTCCCCCGCCCGCAGGAGCTCACACCCACGTCCGCGCTGCTGGAGATCGACGGCGTGCAGTGGCTGGAGCTCGACGACGGCGTGCCCGAGCCCGTCGTCGTCACCTACGTCGCCGTCGACCGGCCCGTCTACGTCGTCCTGACCACGCCGGTCGACGCCGGGAGCGGCCCGCTGCAGGCCGTCTCCGGCGTGGTGCGCGACACACTGCCCGCCACCCCCGTGGCGGTCAGGTAAGGGCGTTCTACCCTCGGTGCATGGTGACGATGTCCCGGGCCACCGAGGACTACCTCAAGGCGATCTACAACCTCGCCCATCTCGGGGGACCCGTCACCACCAGCACCCTGGCCACCGAGCTGGGGGTGTCCTCGCCGTCGGTGTCGGCGATGCTCAAGCGGCTCGAGGACGGCGCGCTGCTCGACCGGCCCGACCACCGCACCGTCGCCCTCACCCCCGAGGGCGAGCGCGCCGCGCTGCGGGTCGTGCGCCGCCACCGGCTGCTGGAGACCTTCCTCGCCCGCGTTCTCGACGTGCCCTGGGACGAGGTGCACGAGGAGGCCGAGCTCCTGGAGCACGCGCTGTCCGACCGGCTCGAGGAGCGCATCGACGCCGCGCTCGGCCACCCCACGCACGACCCCCACGGCGACCCGATCCCGCCCCGCGACGGCCCGCACGTCGAGGTCCGGGGCACCCCGCTCGACGACGTGCCGGCCGGCGCGCGCTTCTGCGTCGACCGCGTGTCCGACCGCGACAGCGCCGCCCTGCGCTACCTCGGCGACCTGGGCGTCGTGCCGGGCGCGGAGCTGTCGGTGGAGGAGCAGGCCCCGTTCGGCGGGCCGCGCTGGGTGCGCGTGGGCGACGACCGGCACGCGCTGGGCGCCGCCCTGACCGGGCTCGTGCACGGGCACGTGGTCGTCTAGCGGAGGCCCGTCCCGCGCGCGAGGGCCGTGTCGATCAGGGTCGTGAGCAGCGTCGGGTAGTCGAGGCCGGTCACGGCCCAGACCCGCGGGAACATCGAGATCGGCGTGAAGCCGGGCATCGTGTTGACCTCGTTCACGGTGAGCTCGCCGTCGGCGCCCACGAAGAAGTCGACGCGGGCGAGGCCCTGGCCGTCGAGCGCGCGGAACGCGGCCACGGCCATCTCGCGGACGCGGTCGGACACCTCGTCGTCGAGCTTGGCGGGGATGTCGAACTCGCAGACGTCGTCGAGGTACTTGGCGTCGAAGTCGTACCACTCGACGTCACCGACGAGGCGGATCTCGGCCGCCACGCTCGCGCGGACCGAGCCGTCGGGGAACTCCAGCACCCCGACCTCGATCTCCCGCCCGACGACCGCGGCCTCGACCAGCACCTTCGGGTCGTGCTCGCGGGCGGTGGCGATCGCGGCGTCGAGGTCGGCCCAGTCGGTGACGCGGGTGATCCCGACCGACGATCCGGCCCGGGCGGGCTTGACGAACGCCGGCAGCCCGACGCGCTCGCGCTCGTCGGCCGTGAGCGTCGGGACGTGCGGACGGAGCACGACGACGGTGCCGACCGGCAGCCCCTCGGCGGCGAGCAGCTTCTTGGTGAACTCCTTGTCCATGCCCGCGGCGCTGGCCAGCACGCCCGCGCCGACGTAGGGCACGCCCGCCATCTCCAGCAGCCCCTGGATCGTGCCGTCCTCGCCGTAGGGGCCGTGCAGCACCGGGAACACGACGTCGACGCCGGAGAACACCTCACCGGCGCGGTCGGCGTCGAGGACGACGATGCCGCCGCGGGTGGGGTCGCCGGGCAGGGCGAGGGCGGTGCGGGAGCCGTCGACCGAGGGGAGCTCGCGGCCGGAGATCGCCAGCTCGCGGGGGTCGTCGCTGCCCAGGACCCAGGCCCCGGCCGGGGTGATCCCGACCGGGACGATCTCGAACCGCTCGCGGTCGACGTGGCCCAGCACGCTGCCCGCCGACACGCAGGAGATCGCGTGCTCGCTGCTGCGCCCGCCGAAGACCACGGCCACCCTGGTGCGTCCCGTCATGGCGCGAGACTAGGCCCCGGGCCCGGCGGGACGACCAGGGACCGCAGCGCGGCCCGCAGTGCGGCGCGCTGCTCGTCGGTGAGGTCGGCGAGGAGTTCGTCGTCCAGCCGCTGCGCGGAGGCGCGGACCCGGTCGAGCAGCTCGTGGCCGCGGTCGGTCACCTCCAGGCGCGCCCGGTGCCCCTGGCCGGGCAGCGCGCGCCGCACGGCGCCGAGCTCCTCCAGCCCGCGGACGGTGGCGTGCATGCTCTGCGCCGTGACGCCGGCGCGCCGGGCCAGGTCGCTGTAGGACAGCTCGGGCCGGTGCACGAGGTGCCCGAGCGCGCCCAGGTGCCGCAGCGTGAGCCCCAGCCCGGCCAGCTCCGACTCCACCCGCCGCCCCAGGATCCGCCCCGCGCCGACGAGCATCAGCACCGACGACGACGCCATCAGCGGCACCCGCTCGGACTCCATCGCACGATCCTCCCCCGGGCCGCGCTTCCGCGCGCCATCAGCCTGGCTTAAAGTCGGCCTGTGACCGCTTTCCTGCTCTCCGTCCACGTGATCGCCGCGATCGTGCTCATCGGCCCCGTCACCGTCGCCACCAGCCTGTTCCCCCGCTACGCGCGGGAGGGGAACACCGCCGTCGTCGACGCGCTGCACCGGATCAGCCGGGTGTACGCCGTGCTGGGCGTGTCGGTGCCCGCGTTCGGGCTGGCCACCGGCGCGGCGATGGGGGTACTCGGCGACGCCTGGCTGATCGTGTCGATCCTGCTGACGGCGGGCGCCGCGGCGCTGCTCGCGCTCGTCGTGCTCCCCGGCCAGAGCCGCGCCGTCGCCGCGCTGCACGCGGACGGCACGACGGCGGCGTCCCCGCGCCTGGCGACGGCGTCCGGCGTCTTCGCGCTCACGTGGGCCGTCGTCGTGGTGCTGATGATCGTGCGCCCCGGCTCCACGACGGGCGTCTGAGGTGCGCCTGCTGGCCGTCGCGGCCGTCGTGGAGGCGGTGTCGCTGGTCGTGCTGCTGGCGAACCGGCTGACCGTCCACCTCGACCCGGTCACCTCGGTCACCGGGCCGGTGCACGGCACGGCCTACCTCGTGGTGATCGGCGCGGTGCTGCTCGTGCCCGGAGCCTCCCGCACCGCCCGGCTGCTCGCGCTCGTCCCGGGCGTCGGCGGGGCGCTGGCGCTGCGCCGTCTGCGCGGCGACGCCGCTACGGCCGGAAGCGCGACTCCAGGTCGTGGATCTCGGGCAGGCCGATGAGGTCGGTGAAGCCCTCGAACGTCGGCAGGTCCGGCAGGGTCGACGCCGGCGTGCCCTCGGCGCGCAGCGTCTCCAGGAACGACCGGATGCCGGCCGTGGCCGCGAGCAGCGTGCCGATCGGGTAGAGCACGAGCGAGAAGCCCAGCTCGCCGATGCGGTCGAGCGTGATCGGCGGCGTCCGCCCGCCCTCGGCCCAGTTGAACACCAGCGGGGCGACGCCCTTCAGCTCGTCGGCCACGCGGGCGATGTCGTCCTCGCTGGTCGGGGCCTCGACGAACAGCACGTCGGCGCCCGCCTCGGCGTACGAGCGGGCGCGGGCGATCGCGGCGTCCAGCCCCTCGACGGCCGCGGAGTCCGTGCGCGCGATGAGCAGGAAGTCGGGGTCGCGGCGGGCGGCGACGGCGGCGCGGATCTTGCCCGCCATCTCCTCGGCGCCGATCACGGCCTTGCCGCTCATGTGCCCGCACTTCTTGGGCATCACCTGGTCCTCCAGGTGGATCCCCGCGACGCCCGCCTGCTCGTAGAGCTGCACCGTGCGCACGACGTTGATCGCGTTGCCGTAGCCGGTGTCGGCGTCGGCGATCACCGGGACGTCGACGGCGGCGGCGATGCGTCGCGCGTTGTCGACCATCTCGGTGCCGCTGAGCAGCCCGACGTCCGGCCGCCCGACCAGCGAGGCCGTGGTGCCGAACCCCGTCATGTAGACGACGTCGAACCCCGCCTGCTCGACGAGCCGGGCCGACAGCGCGTCGTAGGCACCCGGGGCGACGAGCGGGCCGGGGCCGGCCAGCAGCTCGCGGAGACGGGCACGGGGGGCGCTCGGCCCCGACAACAGGTTCCCCATGCATGCAAAGTAACCGCATCGTCTTGTCCTGGACACCACTTGTCCCTAGATTGCACACAATCTCGGTGCGGGAGGTCACATGACGGCGACATCGACGCCGGGCACGTCGGCGGTGCGGGCCCATGCGGCCGTGCGCGAGCTGATCCTGGGCGGCGAGCTCTCCGCGGGCACCCGGCTGGGCGAGGCGGAGCTAGCCGACCGGCTCGGCGTGAGCCGCACGCCCGTCCGCGAGGCGCTGGGCCGGCTCGCCGCGGAGGGACTGGTCGAGCTGGTGCCCAACCGCGGCGCCCGCGTCGCGAGCTGGTCGGTCGCCGAGCTCGAGGGCGTGTTCGAGCTGCGCGCCCTGCTGGAGCCGCAGCTCACCGCGCTCGCCGTGCCGAACGCGGGCCCCGCCGACGTCGAGGCGCTCGACGACCTGGCGCAGCAGATGGTCGACGTCGCCGCCCACGACCTCGACGCGCTCGTCCCGCTCAACCGCGCCTTCCACGACCGGCTCGTCGCGCTGGCCGAGCACCCCGCACTGGCCGCGGCGCTGGCCGGCGCGGTCAAGGCCCCGATCGTGCTCCGCAACTTCCACGCCTACGACGACGCGTCGCTGCGCCGGAGCCTCGCCCACCACGTCGAGATCGTCGCCGCGGTGCGGGCGGGCGACCCGGCGTGGGCGGGCGCCGTCATGACCGCACACATCCACAACGCCCGGGCCGTGATGGTCCGCTCGGCGAAGGCCCAGGAGGACGCATGACGTATCGGCTCGGTGTCGATGTCGGGGGCACGTTCACCGACGTGCTGCTGGTCGAGGAGACCAGCGGGGCGACGTGGCGGGCGAAGACCGCGTCCACGCCGTCCGACCAGTCCGTGGGCGTGCTGAACGGCATCGGCAAGGTGTGCGCCGAGGCCGGGATCTCGCTCTCGGACGTCTCCCAGGTGCTGCACGGCACGACGGTCGCGACCAACGCGATCCTGGAGGGCAAGGGCGCCACCGTCGGGCTGGTGACGACGCAGGGGTTCCGGCAGGTGCTGCAGATCGCGCGCTCCTACGTCCCGGGCGGGCTCGCGGGCTGGATCATCTGGCCCAAGCCGGAGCCGCTCGCGGCGCTGGAGAACACCGTGGAGGTGTCCGAGCGCCTGGCCAGCGACGGCGCCGTGATCCGCCCGCTCGACGACGACGACGTGCGCGCCCAGCTGGCCAAGCTCACGGGGATCGAGGCGCTGGCCGTCTCGCTCATCAACTCCTTCGCCGACCCCGCGCACGAGCGGCGGATCGCCGAGATCGCGGCCGAGGTGCTGCCCGGGGTGCCGGTGAGCCTGTCCAGCGACGTGCTGCCCGAGCTGCGCGAGTACGAGCGCACCGTCACGACCGTCGCGAACGGGTACGTGCAGCCCCAGGTCGAGCGCTACGTCCGCACGCTGGCCACGCAGCTCGCCGAGGGCGGCGTCGCCGGTGAGCTGGCCATCCTGCGCAGCGACGGCGGGCTCTCCTCGGCCGACGCGGCGATCGACGCGCCGGTCACGATGCTGCTCTCGGGCCCGGCGGGCGGCGTCACCGGCGCGGTGTGGGTGGCCGAGCAGTGCGGCTTCACCGACCTCATCACCTTCGACATGGGCGGCACGTCCACCGACGTCGCGCTGGTCCAGGGCCTGACCCCGCGGATCGGCCGCGAGACGAAGGTCGGCGACCTGACGGTCCGGGCGTCGAGCGTCGACGTCCGCACGGTGGGCGCGGGCGGCGGCTCGATCGCGCACGTCCCCGAGCTGACGAAGGCCCTGCGCGTCGGCCCGCAGTCCGCGGGCGCCGACCCGGGCCCGGCCGCGTACGGCAAGGGCGGCACCGAGCCGACGGTCACCGACGCCAACGTCGTGCTCGGCTACCTGCCGTCGTCGCTGGCCGGGGGCGAGATCACCCTCGACGTCGACGCCGCCCGCACCGCGGTGGCGAGCGTCGCCGACGCGATGGGGCTCAAGTCCCCCGAGGCCGCGGCGGCCGGGATCGTCGACATCGTCAACGAGAACATGCTCGGCGGCCTGCGGCTCGTCTCCGTGCAGCAGGGCTTCGACCCGCGCGACTTCGCCCTCGTCGCCTTCGGCGGCGCCGGCCCGCTGCACGCCAACGCACTCGGCGTCCTCACCGGCGCCTGGCCGGTGATCGTGCCGCCCTCGCCGGGCGTGCTGTGCGCGCTGGGCGACGCGACGACGTCGAAGCGGGCGGAGTCGGCGCGGACCGTCCTGCGCCGGTTCGCCGACCTCACCGGCGGCGAGCTCGCGACGGTGCTCACCGAGCTGGCGGAGGAGGCCGGGGCCCGGCTCGCGCAGCAGGGCGTCGACGACCCGAGCGTCACCTACCAGGTCGACGTCCGCTACCACGGCCAGGGCTTCGAGATCCCGATCGAGGTGCCCTCGCTCGACGGCGACCCGCTCGCCGCGCTGGCCGCCGACTTCGACCGCGAGCACGAGCGGCTGTTCTCCTTCCTGCTCGGCACCGACCACGAGCTCGTCAACGCCCGCGCGACCGTCTCGGGCCCGCGCCCGTCGGTGGCCGCGGTGACCCTGCCGGCGTCGGAGGGGCCACCGACACCGATCGACACCCATCCCGTGCACGTGCTGGGCAGATCCGTCGACGCCGCCGTGTACGACCGCACGACGCTCCGCGCGGGCGACGTGGTCACCGGTCCGGCGATCGTCGTGGAGATGGACTCCACGACGCTCGTCCTGCCGGCGCACGCCGCGACCGTGCACCCGTCCGGAAGTCTTCTCATCAACCCGGTTGGAGCCTGAGATGGCGCGCATCGTCGAGACCGCGACCGGCACCGTCGAGAGGACCGAGGTCGACCCCGTCGTCCTCGACCTCATCGAGAACGGCCTGCGCAACGCCCGCTACGAGATGGACGAGGTGCTCTTCCGCACCGCCCTGTCCCCCGGCATCCGCGAGCAGCACGACGAGTTCCCGCTGATCGGCGACCCGTCCGGGAAGATGGTCGTCGGGCAGTTCGGCCTGTCGATCCCCGACTTCCTCGAGGGCTTCGACGACACCGTCGAGGAGGGCGACGTCCTGCTCACGTCCGACCCGTACGCCTGCGGCGCCGCGATCAGCCACGCCAACGACTGGCTGATCGTCGTGCCGATCTTCCAGGACGGGCGGGTCGTCGGGTGGGCGTCGATGTTCGGGCACATGTCCGACGTCGGCGGCAAGACGCCGTGCTCGATGCCGACCGACGCCCGCACGATCTACGAGGAGGGCGTGGTCATCCCGCCCTTCAAGCTGTACTCGAAGGGCGTGCTCAACGAGGACGCGCTGCGGATCATCCTCAACCAGGTGCGGATGCCCGACTGGAACCGCGCCGACCTCAACGGGCTGGTCGCGGCCTGCCGCACGGCGTCGCGCCGGGTCGTGGAGATGTGCGACCGCTTCGGCACCGACGTCTACCTCTCCGCGCTCGACGCCCTGCTGCAGCGCAACTACGACGCCATGAAGGCGCTGCTGTCGATGGTGTTCGAGGAGGGCCGCACGCTGTCCTTCACCGACTACATCTGCGACGACGGCGTCGGCAACGGCCCCTACGAGCTGAAGCTCTCGCTCACCCGCACCGGCGAGAAGGTGCACCTGGACTTCACGGGGAGCTCGCCCCAGGCGGCGGGGCCGATCAACTACTACATCAACGAGAACCTGACGCGGATGTTCTTCGGGATCTACATGATCACCGTGGCCGACCCGCAGATCCTCTGGAACGACGGCTTCTACCCGCTCGTCGACGTCACGATCCCCGACGGCTCGTACTGGAAGCCCAAGCACCCGGCGTCGCTCAACGGGCGCAACCACGGCATCGGGCGCGTGTTCGACCTGTTCGGCGGCCTGCTCGGGCAGACCAACCCGGCGCTGCTCAACGCGGCCGGCTTCTCGTCGTCGCCGCACTTCATGTACTCGGGCAACTACTCCACCGGCGAGCGCAAGGGCGAGTGGTTCCAGCTGTACTCGATCGGCTTCGGCGGGATCCCCGGGCGTCCGCTGGGCGACGGGCCGGACGGGCACTCGCTGTGGCCGAGCTTCGTCAACATCCCGTGCGAGTACCTGGAGTCCTACTACCCGCTGCGGATCGAGAAGTGGGAGACGGTCTCCGACACCGGCGGCGCGGGCCTGCACCGCGGCGGCAACGGCGTCGACGTGGCGTACGTGTTCGAGGAGCCGGGCACCATCGCGATCCACGACGACCGCTGGCTGACCTACCCGTGGGGCGTCAACGGCGGGGCGCCGGGCGCGCGCGGGACGAAGTGGCTGGAGCGGCCCGACGGGTCGCGCGAGGTGCTGCCGAGCAAGTGCCACGACGTGCCGGTCTCCCCCGGCGACGTCCTGCACTTCGTGACGTGGGGCGGGGGCGGCTGGGGCGACCCCCTGGAGCGCGACCCCGCACTCGTCGAGCTCGAGGTGCGGCGCGGGCTGGTCACCGAGGAGGGGGCGCGGCGCTACGGCGTGGTCGTCGGCGACGCGGACGCGACCGCGTCGCTGCGGGCGGAGATGCGGGGGTCGCGGCCCGCGGACCTGCCGGTGTTCGACATGGGGCCGCCGATGGCGGAGATCCTGGCGAACTGCGAGGCCGAGACGGGCCTCCCCGCGCCGAAGCAGCCGGTGTGGTCGTGAAAGCCCGTGAGTGGCGACCAGGGCCAGAGCCCTGGTTGCCACTCACGAGCGGCGCAGCCGCATGACCGGGCCGCACGGGACGGCGTTCTCCGGGCGCGTCGGGTGGGGCGTGCGCCCCGCCGTCCTGGTCATCGACCTGGTCCGCGCCTACACCGAGCCGGGTGGGCCGTTCCTGCTGCCCGACGCAGGCCCGGCCGTCGCGGCCACCGCCGCCCTGGTCGACGCCGCCCGGGCCGCGGGGCTCCCGGTCGTCTGGACGGTCGTGCGCTACGACCGCGACCTGGCCGACGGCGGGCTGTTCGTGCGCAAGGTCCCGGCGCTGGCCGCGTTCGCCGAGGGCGCCGACGGCGACTGGGGTGCGCTCGTGCTCGACCCCGCCCCGGGCGAGCCGGTCGTCGTCAAGCAGTACGCGAGCGGGTTCGCCGGCACGTCGCTCGCGCCGACGCTGCACGCGCTCGGCGTCGACACCCTGGTGATCACCGGGGTGTCGACGTCGGGGTGCGTGCGCGCCACGGCGACCGACGCGCTGCACCACGGCTTCCGCCCGCACGTCGTGCGCCAGGCCTGCGCCGACCGGACGCCGGACCTGCACGCGCACAACCTCGCCGACCTCGACGCCAAGTACGCCGACGTCGAGGACCTCGACGCCGCACTGGACCGGCTGGGAGCGGGTAGCCCGGGGGCATGACACGTGCCGCCGAGATGCTCGACACGACCCCCGCCCACTTCGACCTCGACCGCGACGCCCTCGCCGAAGCCATCGCGGCCTGCGTCGAGTGCGCCCAGACCTGCACGGCCTGCGCCGACGCCTGCCTGTCCGAGTCCGACGTCGCCGCGATGGTGGCCTGCATCCGCCTGGACCTCGACTGCGCCGACGTCTGCACGGCCACCTCGCGCGTGCTCAGCCGCCAGACCGCCTACGACGCGCAGGTGACGCGGGCCGTGCTGGAGGCCTGCGCCACGGCCTGCCGCCGCTGCGGCGACGAGTGCTCCACCCACGGCGACGCCGGGATGGAGCACTGCCGGGTGTGCGCCGAGGCGTGCCGCCGCTGCGAGCGGGCGTGCCGCGCGCTGCTCGACGCCGCGTCCTAGCCGCGCTCGTCGGGATCTGTGCTCAGCGGCGCCGCCGGTAGCTGCGCACCTGCACCGTGTTGCCCACGCCGGCCAGGTGCAGCGCGACGCACAGCAGCCCGGCGGTGACGAGCACCTCCGCGGTGATCACGGACAGGGCGAAGCCGATGAGCTGGAAGAGCAGGGCGAGCCCGAAGAGCACGGCGGCGACGACGGCGACCATGGTGGTCCTTCCGGTAGGGGAGCGGTGGGGGTCAGCGACGCGAGCGGGCGCGGCGGCTCGTGCCGATGCCCGCGAGGTGCAGGGCCACGCAGAGCAGACCCGCCGTGATGAGGACGTCGGCGGTGAGCACCGGCACGGAGATGCCGGCGAGCTGGAACAGGAGCGCGAGTCCGAACAGGACCGCGGCGGCGATGGCGACCACGGGGAACCTCCGGGGGTGAGGGGCTGGTGCGCGCCAGGATCGGGGCAGCGCGCCCGCCCCGCTGGCGTCGCGGCCGAACCGTGACGCGGCGTGCACCGTTCGGCCCAGGACCCGCCCCCGGGCTGCTCCGAACGCCCACGACGACACCCCTTGATGGCGCATCCCGCCCGGCTCGACAGCCTCCCGCGAGCCGGGTCCGGACAGCCGCGGCTGTTGTAGCCTCGCGCCCGTGCCCACCGACCTCGCCGCCGTCCGCCGCATCGTCGCGCAGGAGAGCGGGCTGGCCACCGTCGCCGTGGTCCGCGCCGACGGCACCCCGCACAGCTCGCTCGTCAACGCCGGGGTGCTCGACCACCCGCGCACCGGGGAGCCGGTCGTCGCGTACGTGACCTACGGGCCGGTGAAGCTGCGCGCCCTGCGCGCCCGCCCGGCCACGTCGCTGTGCTGGCGGGCGGGCTGGCGCTGGGCCGCCGTCGACGGCGACTGCGAGCTGCTCGGCCCCGAGGACGGCGACATCGACGCCGAGGAGCTGCGCCTGCTGCTGCGCGCGGTCTTCACCGCCGCCGGCGGCACCCACGACGACTGGGACGCCTACGACCGGACGATGCGCGAGGAGGGCCGGGTCGCGGTCCTCGTGACACCGACCCGGGTCTACGGCAACGCCTGACCCTCCCGCCGGATCCGCTCCGCCGCGTCGAGCTGCAGGCGCCGCCCGCGGTCGAGGAAGTCGGCCAGCAGCGCGAGCTCGTCCTCGCTGTAGCGGCCCAGCAGCGCGTGCCCCTCGGCCCGCACCGGGCCGTAGAGCCGATCGAGCGCGTTGCGGGTGGCGGGCACGAGCGCGATGAGGGCGCGGCGGCGGTCGTCGGGGTCGACGTCGCGCGTGAGCAGCCCGCGCGCGACGAGGCGCTGCACGGCCTCGGTGGTGGCGGGCGGCGAGAGGTCGACGGCGCCGGCCAGCGCGCCCGCCGAGACCGGCCCGCCGAGCCGCACGGCCGCGAGGATCCGCAGGTCGGTGCGGTTGACGCCCAGGTGCTCGGCCGCGGCGCGGTCGACGGCGTCGGCGGCGTCCCCGAAGTCGGCCGCGGCCCGCGCCACCTGCACCACCGACGATTGCTTCGACACCCGAAGGAAGCTACCGTAGCCGAATGATTCGGCAACCGAAGCGTTCGCTGCCCGGGTGGCTGCGTCCGATGAACCGCGTGGTGGTGGCGCTGGGCAGGCTCGGCCTGAGCACCGGCCCGGTGCAGGTGCTGACGGTGCCCGGCCGCACGACCGGCGAGCCGCGCACCACCCCCGTCACCCCGATCGAGGTCGACGGTCGGCGCTTCGCCGTGGCCGCGCTGCCCCGGGCCGACTGGGCGCAGAACGCCCGCGCGGCCGGGCACGGCGAGCTCGCGCGGGGCCGCCGCCGCACGCCCGTCGCGCTGGAGGAGGTCGCCGACCCCGCCCTGCGGCGGCGTGTCCTGCGCGCCTTTCCCGGCCAGGCGGGCGGCGGCGTCCCGTTCTTCGTGCGGCTCGGCCTCGTCGAGCGGGGTGACGCCGACGAGTTCGAGGCGATCGCCGACCGCGTCGGGGTGCTCGAGATCCGCCCCCGCCCGTGAGGGGCGGACGGTCTCAGGCCATCAGCCTCTCGTGAGCAGGGACCGGGCGAAGAACGCCAGGTTGGCGGGGCGCTCGGCCAGGCGCCGGACGAAGTAGCCGTACCACTCGGTGCCGTACGGGAGGTAGACCCGGACGGTCTCCCCCGCCGCCGCGAGCGCCTGCTGCTCGCGGGGGCGGACGCCGTGCAGCATCTGGATCTCGTGGGGCCGGTCGCGCCCGAGGTGCCGGGCGATGTCGATCAACACCGGGTCGTGCGTGGCCACCATCGGCAGCCCGTCGCCGTCCATGAGGATCCTCAGGCAGCGGACGTAGGAGAGGTCGACCTCGTGCCGGTGGCGGAAGGCCACCGACGCCGGCTCGTCGTAGGCGCCCTTGCACAGGCGCACCCGCGACCCCGGCCCCGCGAGGTCGCGGCAGTCGCCCTCGGTGCGGCGCAGCCCGGCCTGCACGACGGCGCCGACCCACGGGTGGTCGACGCGCAGGTCGCGCACGATCCCCAGGGTGGAGTCGGTCGTCGTGTGGTCCTCCATGTCGACGGTGACGGTCGTGCCGACGGCGTGCGCGGCCTCGCAGACCTGCCGCGCGTGGTCGAGCGCGATCTTCTCCGCATCGACGCCCGGCAGGGCCTGCCCGAGCGCCGAGAGCTTCACCGACACCTCGACGCGGGGGGCGAGCCCGTCATCGCCCAGGCGGCGCAGCAGCGTCCGGTAGGCGTCGACGTTCGCCGCCGCGCGGGCGCGGTCGGTGGTGTCCTCGCCGAGGTGGTCGACGGTGACGCACCGGTCGGCGGTGAGGTCGCGGGCCACCGCCACCACCTCGTCGACGGTCGTCCCCGCGACGAACCGGTCGACGACCGGGCGCAGCAGTGCGGTGTTCTCGGCGAGCGTGCGCAGCGCCCCGGACCGGGACGCCGCCAGCAGTGCCGTTCTCTGGGCGGACCTCAGCATGGGCCGGAACGTTAAGCGGGTCGCACCACGCCCGGTTCGTCCGGACGGACAACGAAACCGGACTCCGCCCGTACGATCCGACGATGGAGACGACGCTGGCCCAGGTGCTCGCCGCGATCGGGGAGCCGCTGGCGGAGGTCCGGGTCGCACCGGCCGGGCTCGGCGTTCCCGTCTCCGGCACCGCCATCCTCGACCCCGACGACGATCCGGCCGACCACCCCGGCCGCCTGGTGCTGGTCATCGGCGCCCGCGGCCGCGACGCGATCCGTCCGCTGCGCGCCGCGGCCCGGCGCGGGGCCGTCGCGGTGGCCGTGAAGCCCGCCGGCACGGGGACCGACGAGGAGCTGCGCGCGGCCGCCGCCGACGCCGGCGTCGCGCTCCTCGCCGTGCGCGCCGACGTCCGCTGGGACCACCTCGAGGCGCTCGTCCACGGCGTCCTCGACGACGGCACCCCCGCCGACGGGGACGACGCGGGCGACCTCTACTCCCTCGCGCAGACCGTCGGGCGGCTCACCGGCGGCCTGGTCAGCATCGAGGACACCGCGAGCCGCGTGCTGGCCTACTCCCGGTCGGACTCGACCTCGCCCGACGAGCTGCGCCGCCGCTCGATCCTGGGCTGGCAGGGTCCCGCCGACTACCTCGCCACGCTGCGCGGCTGGGGCGTGTTCGACCGCCTGCGCGCGGGCGAGGAGGTCGTCCGCATCGACGAGCACGCCGAGCTGGGCATCCGCCGCCGCCTCGCCGTCGGCGTCCACGCGGGGCAGCGCCAGCTCGGCACGATCTGGGTGCAGGAGGGGGCGACGCCGTTCGCGGACCGCGCCGAGTCGGTGCTGGTCGGCGCGGCGCGGGTGGCGGCGGGGCACCTGATCCGGCGGCGGTCGCAGCAGTCCCCCGGCGCGCGCTGGAGCCGCGACGTCGTCGCCGGGCTGCTGGAGGGGCGGGTCGGCGCCGACCTGGTGGCCGCGACCTTCGGGCTCGACGCCGCCGAGCCCGCGGTGGTGGTCGGGTTCGCGGCGGGCACCGGGGCGGCGGAGCCCGGCGTCGCCGAGCTCGGCGCGGCGGAGCTGGCCGAGGTCGTGTCGGTGCACGCCGCGACGTTCCGCCGGGGCGCGCTGACCGCGCCGGTGGGGGCGCGCGTGTACGCCGTGCTGCCCGCCGTCGACGCCGACCGCGTGCCGCCCGCGCTGCACGCGATGTGCGCGGAGGTCGTCGCGATCACCGGCCGGCGCGCGGGCGGCCGGGTCCGGGCCGGGATCGGGTCGGGCGTCGCCGGGCTCGCCGGGGTGCCCGCCTCCCGCGCCGACGCCGACCGGGTGCTCGACGCCATGCCCCCCGAGGCCGACGTCGCCGCCATCGGCGACCTGCGCGCGGAGATCCTGCTCGACGAGACCCTCGCCCGCCTCGGCGACCTGCACGACCCCGCCGCGGCCGCCCTGCTCGCCCACGACGCCGCGCACGGCAGCGACCTCGCCGCCTCGGTGCTGGCCCTGCTCGACGCCCTCGGCGACGTCCGCGCGGCCGCCGCCCGCCTCACGGTGCACCCCAACACGCTGCGCTACCGGCTGCGGCGGGCGTCGGAGGTGGCGGGGCTGCGCCTGGACGACCCGGCCGCCCGGGTCGTGCACCACCTGCACCTGCTGCGCGCGTTCCGCTCCCAGCCGACCTCGCACACCCGCTGAGCACCTCGCACACCGCCGACGCCGTGCGAGGTCACCACTCCGTGTGCGAGGTGGCGGTCCGGACCGCCCGACTTCGGTACGCCGGGCCTGATGATCTAGCCGGTCCGGCTCAGGCGCCGCCACAACCAGCCCGAGGGCACCCGGTTCCCGGTCAGCGCGTAGGTCGCCGCGGCCTCGTCGAGGAGCGTGGCGTCCAGCGACCGCCGGGCCGCCGCCCGCCCGACGACGAGCAGCTCGTCGTCGGGGCGCAGGACCAGGTCCGCGCCGGGCGCCGGGATCGCCTCGCCGTCCCGCAGCACCAGCAGCACGACGGCGCGCAGCGGGCGCTCGCGGGCGTCGGGGTCGCGCAGCAGGTCACCGAGCAGGACCCCGCCGGCGGCCAGCGGCGCCCGCAGGCCCGGGGCGCGCTCGCCGTCGAGCCGGAACTTCCAGATCGACTGCAGCCGCCGCCCGCACAGGTCGGTGAGCCGGTCGACGAGCTCGGCGGCCCAGGCGTCGTCGTGCTCCGCAGCGACGCCCAGGAACCGGTACAGCAGCGGCGTGCTGAGCTGCGCGTACACCTCGTGGGCCACCATCTCCGTCGGCACCAGCAGCGCGTCCACGCCCATCGCGGCGAACAGCGGCGCCCCGTCGGCCCGGTTCTGCCGGGCCGCGACGAACAGGTCCGGGTTGGCCCTGCGCGCCGCGGCCACGAGCGAGAGGTTGGCGGCGTCGTTGTCGGTGGCGGCCACCAGGCCGACGGCGCCGGGCAGGTCGGCGCGGGCCAGCACCCGCGGGTCCGAGCCGTCGCCGACGATCGCCGGCGCGTCCTCGTCGGGGTCGGGCGACGGCTCGACGGTCGTCACCTCCAGCCCCTCGGCGGACAGGTCCTCGGTCAGGCGCCGGCCGAACCGGCCGTACCCGCAGACGACCCAGCGGCCCTGGCGCGGCGGCGCGCCCCGCGGCGGGAGTTCCGCGCCCGGGCCGCTCTCCAGCCACGTCATCAGCTGGTAGGTCGCGGGGGCGCGCAGCGCGATGCACAGGTGCCGGCCGAACGCCGCGAAGGCGTTGACGACGGTCGGCTCGCCGAACGCCCGCATCCGCTCCGCGATCAGCGGCGCCGCCGTCCGCGCGACGACCGGCAGCCCGGGCCGCAGCAGCGCCGCGGCCATGACGACGGTCAGGTTGGCCTCGTCGTCGTTGGTGAGCGCGAGGACGCCCGTGCAGCGCGGGTTGTCGATGCCGGCGAGGGTGAGGGCGACCGCGTCGCGGGCGTCGGCGACGAACCCGGGCACGTCGGCGCGGAACGGGGCCAGGTCGAGCCCTTCGATCCGGTCGCGGTCGATGTCGAGCACGACGAACCGCCTGCCCAGGGCGTCGAACGAGCGGCCGAGCAGCTCCCCCGTCCGCCCGTAGCCCGCGATCAGCAGGAACGGCTCGCGCAGCCGGGCGACCTTGCGGCTGACGTGCGCCCGCGCGATCGCCGCGCGGAAGGTGCGGTCGCGCAGCAGCGCGAGCAGCGAGCCGATCGCGTACGCCCACCCGATGACGGTCAGGAAGATCATCGCCGTGACCCACAGCCGCTGGCCGTAGGTGAACGGGTAGGGCAGCTCGCCGAAGCCGATCGTCGAGGCGGTGTAGCTCATGAAGTAGAACGCGTCGAGGAAGCCGAGCTGGTAGGGCCGTCCCTGGTCGTCCTGCCCGGGGATCAGCGTCAGCCCCAGCACCGCGATCGCGAAGATCACGACGAGCGTGATCAGCGGGACCCGCATCCGGCGCATGGCCAGGAAGAACGTGGCGGACGGCGGCGCGCTCACGGCTCAGGGCCCGCGGAAGGAGACCGTCTCGGCCACGAGCAGGACCACCGACACCGCGTTGGCCAGGAGCGCGCCCGCCGCCAGCGAGACGACGCCGGTCGTGCTGGACGCGTCGAGCACACCGCCGGTGACGTTCACCGTGACGCCCCACAGCACGGCCGCCGCGACGAGCTGCAGGTCGGCGACGAGGCTCGTGGCCAGGTGCACCGCGCCCATCTGGGTCCGGTCGCCGAACTTCAGCACGGTGGCGACGAGGCTGACGACGATCGCGGCGAACAGCTCGTAGACGTTGTGCTGGGCCGGGTCGTCGATGTCGCCGAGGACGAAGCCGAAGTTCAGGGTGGCCGCGAGCAGCACGAAGAAGCCGAAGACCACCTTCTCGAGGTTCATCGCGCTCCCCGTCCCCCGTCCGACGCGCGGACCGTATCCCGGCAGCCGCCGCTGCGCCCGATCACGCGGCCTCCCGCCTGCGGTCCAGGCGCGCCATCACCGGCGTCGCGACGATCCCGTGCACGACCACCGACACCACCACCACGAAGCCGACCGCCGCCCAGACCTGCTCCGCCCCCTCGAACGGCGCCTTCGCCGTCGCGTAGGCGAGGTAGTAGAACGACCCGATCCCGCGGATGCCGAACACCGCGATCGCCGTGCGCTCCTGGGGCGTCCCCGGCCCTCCGCGCAGCGCGATCCAGGACGTCACCGGCCGGACCAGCAGCACGAGCACCAGCCCGACGGCGACCATCTGCCAGGTGAGCGGCCCGAGCAGCCCCCGCACGATCGCCCCGCCGAACAGCACGAGCAACAGGACGGTGAGCAGGCGCTCGATCTGCTCGACGAAGTCGTGCAGCACCTGGTGGTACTCGTGCGAGCGCTCGGTGGCGCGGATGGAACGGGCGCAGACGAACACCGCGAGGAACCCGTAGCCGCCCGCGACCTCGGTGAGCCCGTAGGCGAGGAACGTCGCGGCGAGCGCGACGAACCCCTCGGCGTGCGACGCCAGGTGCAGCCGCTCGGACTGCGGCCGGAAGAACAGCGCCCCCAGCCCGCGCCCGACCAGCACCCCGCCCACGACCCCGACGGTGATCTTGATGACGACGTCGTGCAGCACCCAGCCGCCGACCCAGCCGACCGTGCCCGCCCCGGCCAGCGCGATCGCGATCGCGGCGTAGACGAAGGGGAACGCGAGCGCGTCGTTGAGACCGGCTTCCGAGGTGAGCGCGAAGCGGACCTCGTCCTCGCCGTCCTCGGTCTCGGTGTTCGGCTCCCCCACCTGCACGTCCGAGGCCAGCACCGGGTCGGTGGGCGCGAGCGCGGAGCCGAACAGCAGCGCCGCGGCCGGGGCCAGTCCCAGCGCCCACCACCCCAGCAGCGAGGTGGCGACGATCATCAGCGGCATCCCGATGCCGAGCAGGCGCCACGTCGAGGACCACGAGCGCCAGCCGATCTTGCGGTCCAGCTTCAGCCCCGCCCCCATCAGCGCCACGATCACGCCGACCTCGGTCAGGTGCTCGGCGATCTCCGGGTGCGCGAGCGGGTCGGGATCGGGCAGGGCGGGCACGGCGGCGAAGACCAGCGCCCCGAGCCCGAGGAACACGATCGGCAGCGACAGCGGCCGGCCGGCCAGCAGCCGGGGCAGGAGCCCGGCCGAGAGGGCGCCGACGCCCACGAGCGCGAACGACAGGTCGAGCAGGTCCACGGCGAGTCCGTTCACGAGTGGGTGGTGACGCGTAGGAGTGCCCGCGGGCAAACCCGCCACACCCTGGTGCGATCCGACGACAGTAGGCGGTCGACCCTGTCCGATCGGATGAGACTCCGATCGGCCCGGCTTCCTACGCTCGGTCCATGGACGCCCTGACCCGCACCCCGGCGCCGCGCAACGAGCCGGTCCGCGACTACGCCCCCGGCAGCCCGGAGCGGGCGTCGCTGCAGGCCGCGCTGGCCGACGTCGGCGGCCGCCACCACGAGCTGACCGTCACCATCGGCGGCGAGCAGCACCTGGCCGGCGGTGCGCCGTTCGACGTGGTCGCGCCGCACGACCACGCCCACGTGCTCGGCACGGGCGGGAACGCCACCCGCGAGGACGCGAAGGGGGCCGTCGAGGCGGCCCTGCGCGCGGCCCCGGCGTGGCGGGACCTCCCCTTCGACGACCGGGCCGCCGTCCTGCTCCGCGCCGCCGACCTGCTGTCCGGGCCGTGGCGCGACCGCCTCAACGCCGCGACGATGCTCGGCCAGTCCAAGACCTGCTACCAGGCCGAGATCGACGCCGCGTGCGAGCTGGCCGACTTCTGGCGCTTCAACGTCGCCTTCGCCCGCGAGATCCACGACAACCAGCCGCAGAGCTCGCCGGGCGTCTGGAACCGCATGGACTACCGCCCGCTCGAGGGCTTCGTCTACGCGATCACGCCGTTCAACTTCACCGCGATCGCCGGCAACCTCCCCACCGCGCCCGCGCTGATGGGCAACACGGTGATCTGGAAGCCCTCGCCGACGCAGGGCCTCGCCGCGCACCTGACGATGCGGCTGCTGGAGGAGGCCGGGATGCCGCCCGGCGTCGTCAACCTGCTCACCGGCGACGGCCGGGACGTCTCCGAGGTGCTGCTCGCCGACCCGCACCTGGCCGGCATCCACTTCACCGGCAGCTCGGCCACGTTCCAGCACCTGTGGGGGCAGGTCGGGGCCAACATCGCGGGCTACCGCAGCTACCCGCGCCTGGTCGGCGAGACCGGCGGCAAGGATTTCGTGCTGGCCCACGCGAGCGCCGACGTCGACGTCCTGCGCACCGCGCTGGTCCGCGGCGCCTTCGAGTACCAGGGCCAGAAGTGCTCCGCGGCCTCGCGGGCGTTCGTGCCCAGCAGCGTCTGGTCCCGGCTGCGCGACGACCTGGCCGACGAGGTGAACGCCCTGACGATGGGCGACGTCACCGACTTCTCGCACTTCATGGGCGCGGTGATCGACCGTCGCAGCTTCGAGAAGATCTCCGCCGCGCAGCAGCGGGCGCAGACCGAGCTGCACGTGCTCGCCGGCGGTACCTCCGACGACCGCGTCGGGTACTTCGTCCGCCCGACGGTCGTCGTCGGCTCCGACCCCACGCACGAGGTGTTCCGCACCGAGTACTTCGGGCCGCTGCTCGCCGTCCACGTCTACGACGACGGCGACTTCGAGACCGTGCTGAAGCAGGTCGACGTGGGCGCTCCCTACGGCCTCACGGGTGCCGTGATCGCGCGCGACCGCGCCGCCGTCGCGCGGGCGTCGGAGTCGCTGCGGTTCGCCGCCGGCAACTTCTACGTCAACGACAAGCCCACCGGCGCCGTCGTCGGCCAGCAGCCCTTCGGCGGCGGGCGCGCGAGCGGCACCAACGACAAGGCGGGCTCGGTCTACAACCTGCTGCGCTGGACCAGCCCGCGGACGGTCAAGGAGACCTCGGTGGCCCCGACGGCCGTCCGGTACCCGCACCAGGGCTGAGCTACAGGACCGCGGAGAAGGCCGCGTACGTGCGCTCGTCGAACAGCCAGAACCGGGCCTCGACGACCTCCGGGTGCGCGACCATCGCCTCCCGCGTGCTCGCGACGGCGATCGCGGCGGCCTGCTCGACGGGGTAGCCGTAGACGCCGCAGCTGATCGCGGGCAGCGCGATCCGGGCGCAGCCGTGCGCGGCGGCGACCTCCACGGTCCGCCGGTGGGCCGACGCGAGCAGCGCGGGCTCGCCGTGCCCGCCGCCCGACCACACCGGCCCGACGGTGTGGATGACGTGGCGCACGGGCAGGTCCCCCGCCCCGGTGATCACGGCGTCGCCGACGGCGCAGCCGCCGATCCGGCGGCACTCGGCCAGCAGCGCGGGCCCGGCGGCCCGGTGGATCGCGCCGTCGACGCCCCCTCCCCCGCGCAGGCCGCTGTTGGCCGCGGTGACGAGCGCGTCGACCTCGGTGTCGGTGGTGATGTCGCCGCGGTGCAGGGTGAGGGTCACGCCTTCTCCTTCGGGGTCCACTCGTTGGCGCGCCGGTTCTGCGCGGCCTGCGCCGCGGTCTCGGCGATCCGCTTCGCGCGGGTCTCCGGACGCTTGGCCTGCACGATCCAGCCGAGCAGGGCGCGGCGCGCCGAGGGCGGGAACGCGGCCCAGTGCTCCGCGGCGGGCGGGTGCGCGGCGAGGGCGGCCGTGAGGTCGTCGGGCACCACGAGGTCCTCGACGTCGTCGAGCAGCGTCCACGAGCCGTCGGCCTTGGCCGCGTCGATCAGCGCCGTGCCCGCGGGCGTCATCAGGCCGGCGGCGGTGAGCCGCTCGATGCGCGCCTTGTTCGTGCGCGCCCAGCCGCTGCCCTTCTTGCGGGGGGCGAACCACAGCATGCGGCGCTCGTCGTCGAGCCTGCGGGCGGTGCTGTCGATCCAGCCGAAGCACAGCGCCTGCTCGACGGTCAGCTCGTAGCCGATCTGCGGCCCGCTCGTGCCGGTGCGCCAGGTGACGAGCCAGACCCCGCGCGGGCGGGTGTGGTGCTCGGACAGCCAGGCGCGCCACTCGTCGAGCGACCGCGGCTCGAAGCGCTCATCCTCGGCCATCCCCGCAACCTAGCGCCGCCCGCAAGGCCGATGCCGCGACCGGGAGCGCGCGGCGCAGCTCGGCACCCGGCGGCCCGGCGTAGCCGAGCACGATCCCGGCGGTCGCGGGCTCGCCGACGTGGTGGCGGCCCAGCCCGTCGAGGTGCACGCCCCCGGCGGCGGCGTCGGTGATCGCCCGGCGCTCGGCGTCCGGGCCGGGGAGCAGGGCGACGACGTGCGCACCGGCCTCGTCCCCGGTGACCGCGACGCCCGCACCCGCCAGCGCCGCCACGACGTCCGCGCGCCGCCCGGCCAGCTCGCGCCGCAGCCGTCGCAGGTGCCGGGCGAGGTCGCCGTGCGCGGCGAGCGAGACGAACACGCGCTGCCCGGCGCGGGCGGGCCGCATCCCGGTGGCCTCGCGAGCGGTCAGCACGGCGTCGACGACGGCGGGCGGCGCCACCAGCCACCCGACGCCCAGGGTCGGGGTGAGCAGCTTGCTCACCGTGCCCAGGTGCGCGACGACGTCCGGGCCGAGCGCGGCCAGCAGCGGGAGCGGGGCGACGTCGTAGCGGAGCTCGCCGTCGTAGTCGTCCTCGACGACGAGGAACCCCTCGGCGCGGGCCCGCTCCACCAGCGCGACCCGCCGCGCCGCGGACAGCCGCACGCCGAGCGGGTACTGGTGGGCGGGCGTGCAGTAGACCGCGGCGACGCCGGCCGGCACGGCGTCGACGACGAGCCCGGCGGCGTCCACCGGCACCGGCACGACGACGAGCCCGGCCGCCCGCAGCGCCGACACCGCCCGCCGGTAGCCCGGCTCCTCGACGGCCACCCGCGACCCCGGCGGGAACGTGCGCGCGAGCTCCGCCACCGCCGCCGAGCTGCCCGGCGTGACGAGCACCGTGGCGGGGTCGGCGGGCAGGCCGCGGTGGCGCAGCAGGTGCTCGACGACCGCGGCCCGGAACGCGGGCATGCCGACGGGGTCGGGCCCGGCGTCGGCGGGGCCGTCGGCGGCGGCCCGCCAGGCCCGGCGCCAGGCGGCGGGGTCGAGGGCGTCGAGGCAGGGGGTGCCGGCGGAGAGGTCGACGAGCGCGCCCGCCCCGTCCCCTTGTTGCAGGAAAGCCACGTTCCTGCCCTCTGGTGGCGGGAACGTGGCTTTCCTGCAACTCGGCGCGCCCCCCGCACCGGCACGAGCACCCCCCGGCGGCACCTGCTCCACGTACGTCCCGCTCCCCCGCCGCGCCCCCACCCACCCCTCGGCCAGCAGCTGGTCGTACGCCGCCGCCGTCACCGTCCGGCTCACCCCCAGCGTGGCGGCCAGCTCCCGCGTCGAGGGCAGCCGGTCGCCCGTGCGCAGCACCCCGTCGGCGGTCGCCGCCCGCAGCGCGTCGGCGAGCTGCACCGACAGCGGGTGCTCACCGGCGCGGTCCAGCACGATCGGGGGCAGCGGCACGAGTGGCCTTCCGTAGTAGCGACGCAGTGGCCCTTCGAGAATGCCACCAGGACGGTCAGGATGGTCGCATGACGACGCTCTCCCCCACCCCGCGCAGCACCGTCCGGCGCCTCCCGCACCGCGCCCGCACCGACCGGTCCGAGCTCCACGCCGTCCTCGACGCCGGGATGGTGTGCCACCTCGGGCTGGTGATGGACGGCGCCCCCGTCGTGCTGCCCACCGGCTACGGCCGCATCGATGACGTCCTCTACCTGCACGGCTCCACCGGGGCGGCCTCCCTGCGCGCCGCCGCGCGGAACGAGCCGGTGTGCGTCACGGTCACCCACGTCGACGGCGTCGTCTACGCGCGCTCGGTGTTCCACCACTCGATGAACTACCGCAGCGCGGTCGTGCACGGCGTGCCCCGCCTCGTCACCGACGACGCGGAGCGCCTGGCCGGGCTGCGCGCGATCGTCGAGAACATGTCGCCCGGCTCCTGGGAGCACGCCCGCGGGCCGAACCGCAAGGAGCTCGCCGCCACCGCCGTGCTCGCCCTCGACCTCACCGAGGCCAGCCTCAAGGTGCGCACCGGCCCGCCGCTGGACGACGACGAGGACGTCGCCGACGACGTCCCCACCGGCCGCTGGTCGGGCGTGCTGCCGGTGCGCACGGTGTTCGGCGAGCCCGTGCCGTGCCCGCTGCTCCCCGCCAGCACCCCGGTGGCCGGGCACGTGGGCGACCGCCGGGACTGAACCGCTGGTCAGCACGGGCGGCGGGACACCCGGCCGGGTGAACTAACCTCGGGCCGCGTGAGCGACCAGAGCACGTCCTACCCCGCCGCCGAGCGGCTCGACCTCGTCGAGACCCTGCACGGGCACCGCGTCGCCGACCCCTACCGCTGGCTCGAGGACGCGGCCGACCCGCGGACGAAGGCCTGGTCGGACGCCCAGGACGAGCTGGCCTCCGCCCACCTCGACGCCCTCCCCGGCCGCGAGGCGCTGGCCGGGCACCTGCGCACGCTGCTGTCGTCCGGCTCGGTGTCGGTGCCGCTGTGGCGGGCCGGGCGCCGGTTCTCGGTGCGCCGTGAGCCCGGCCAGGAGCACGCCGTCGTTCTGGTGCGCGAGCCCGACGGCACCGAGCGCGTGCTGCTCGACCCGATCGCGATCGACCCGACCGGCCTCACCACCGTCGACGGCTGGGTCCCCGACCTCGAGGGGCGCCGCCTGGCCTACCAGCTCTCCGCGGGCGGCGACGAGCAGTCGGTGCTGCACGTGCTCGACGTCGCCACCGGCGAGGACGTCGAGCCGCCGATCGACCGCTGCCGCTACTCCGCCGTCGCGTGGCTGCCCGGCGGCGAGGAGTTCCTGTTCGTGCGGATGGTCGACGCCGCCGAGGTGCCCGAGGGGCAGCAGGCGTTCCACCGCCGCATCTGGCGCCACCGCCTCGGCACCCCCACCAGCGACGACGTGCTGGTCGAGGCCCCCGGCCTCTACGACGGCCACAACTACTACGGCGTCCGCACCTCCCGCGACGGCGCCTGGACGGTCGTCACCGCCAACGTCGGCACGGCCCGGCGCGACAGCCTGTGGGTCGGGCCGGTCGGCGGCGACCTCGTCCGCGTGCTGGCCCAGGACGACGACGTCCAGTGCAGCGCCTGGGTCGACCGCGACGGCCGCCTCTACCTGCTGACGACCGACGGCGCCCCGCGCTGGCGCCTCGCCGTCACCGACCCGTCGACGCCCGGGCGCGAGCACTGGCGCCCGCTCGTCGACGAGGACCCGGGGTCGGTGCTCGACGCCGTCGTCCTGCTCGACGGCGACGCCCCGCGCCTGGCCGTCCTGCGCTCCCGCCACGCCGTCGCCGAGCTCGCGCTGCACCACCCCGACGGCACGCCCGCGGAGACCGTGGCGCTGCCGGGCACGGGATCGGTCCACGGCCTCACCGTCGCCGACCGCGACACCCCGGCCGAGCACGGGAAGCTGTGGATCGGCTGGACCGACCTCGTGACGCCCCCGCAGGTGCACCGCTACGAGGCCGGCGCGCTCGTGCTCGAGGCCACCGCGCCCGGTGCGGTCGAGGTGCCGGATGTCCGCACCGAGCAGCGGGAGTTCACCTCCGCCGACGGCACGACCGTCCGGATGTTCGTCGTCACCCCGGCCACCGGCGACGGCCCGCGCCCCACCCTCGTCACCGGCTACGGCGGCTTCGGCATCAGCCGCGAGCCCGCCTACACCGCGTCGGCGCTGGCCTGGGTCGCGGCGGGCGGCGGGTACGCGCTGGTGTCGCTGCGCGGCGGCGGCGAGGAGGGCGAGGACTGGCACCGCGCCGGCAACCGCGGCCACAAGCAGAACGTCTTCGACGACCTGCACGCCGCCGCCGGGGCGCTGGTCGCCGCCGGCGACACCACGCCCGCCCAGCTGTCGATCATGGGCGGGTCCAACGGCGGCCTGCTCGTGGGCGCCGCGCTCGTCCAGCGCCCCGACCTCTACGCCGCGGTCGTCTGCTCCGCCCCGCTGCTGGACATGGTGCGCTACGAGGAGTTCTCGCTCGGGCGCACCTGGAACGAGGAGTACGGCACGGCCGACGACCCGACGGAGCTGGGCTGGCTGCTGTCCTACTCGCCCTACCACCACGTCACCGACGGCGTCGACTACCCGGCGACGCTGTTCACCGTGTTCGAGTCCGACACGCGTGTCGACCCCCTGCACGCCCGCAAGATGTGCGCGGCCCTGCAGCACGCCACGGTCGGCGGGGCCCCGATCCTGCTGCGCCGCGAGACCGACGTGGGCCACGGCGCCCGCTCGGTCTCCCGCACCGTCGGCCTCGCCGCCGACCAGCTCGCGTTCCTGGCCGCGCACACCGGTTTGGAGATCTCATCGTGAACGACCTGCTCCCCGAACAGCCCGCCTGCGCCTCGGAGGCCGGCACCTGGTGCGCCCGCTTCTACCAGTGGACCAACAACGACTTCCTGGCGCGCTCGGCCGACGCGATCGTCGGCACCACCATGAAGATCGCCCTGATCCTCGTGCTGGCGATCCTCGCCCGGTACCTGCTGCACCGGCTGGTCTCGCGCGTCGTCGACGGCGCGGCCAACGCCCGGCTCCCCCGCCGCGCCTCCGCGGCGGCCGCCGCGGCCGCGCCGGTGCGGCGCGCCCAGCGCGCCCGCACCATCGGCTCGGTGCTGCGCTCGATCATCTCGGTGATCGTCCTGACGATCGCCGCGATCATGGTGCTGTCCGAGTTCGGCGTGAACCTCGGCCCGATCCTCGCCTCGGCCGGCATCGTCGGCGTGGCGGTCGGCTTCGGTGCGCAGAACCTCGTCCGGGACTTCCTGTCCGGCATGTTCATGCTCATGGAGGACCAGTACGGCGTGGGCGACATCGTCGACCTCGGCGAGGCCAGCGGCACCGTCGAGGCGGTCGGCCTGCGGATCACGACGCTGCGCGACGTCAACGGCACCGTCTGGTACGTCCGCAACGGCGAGATCCTGCGCGTGGGCAACAAGAGCCAGGGCTTCGCCGTCGCCGTCGTCGACATCCCGGTGGCGCACAGCGCCGACATCGTCGACGCGACCGCGCTGATCGGCACCGTCGCCTCCGAGCGCGTCGCGCAGGAGGACGTCGCCCCGCACGTCCTGGAGCCCGTCGAGGTGCTGGGCGTGGAGCGCGTCGGCCCGGAGGGCGTCACGCTGCGGCTCACCGTCAAGGTCGCCCCCGGCAAGCAGTGGCTGGTGCAGCGCGCGCTCAACGCCGCCCTCACCGACGCCTTCGACGACGCCCACGTCCCGCGCCCGGGCCTGCTCCCCGCCCTCCCGCCCGCGGGCCCGCCCCTCGCCAAGTGACGCCGCAGGGGATGATGGAGCCGTGAGCGATCCGCAGAACTTCTACGCCGAGGTGGGCGGCGCGCCCGTCTTCGACAAGCTCGTCTCCCGGTTCTACGAGGAGGTGGCCGCCGACGAGGTGCTGCGGCCGCTGTACCCGGAGGAGGACCTCGGCCCGGCCGAGGTGCGGCTGCGGATGTTCCTGGAGCAGTACTGGGGCGGTCCGCGCACCTACTCCGACCAGCGCGGGCACCCCCGCCTGCGCATGCGGCACAACCCGTTCAAGGTCGGCCCGATCGAGCGCGACGCGTGGCTGCGCTGCATGCGCATCGCCGTCGACGAGGCCGGGTTCGACGACGCCCACCGCGAGCAGATCTGGCAGTACATGACCTACGCCGCGGCGAGCATGCAGAACTCCGACTTCTGACGCCCTACTCGTCGGGGTCGGCGAGCTCCACCGTCGGCCCGTAGTGCCCGCGCCACGCGGCCAGCGTGCCGGACGTGCCGTCGGTGAAGGCGAGCCGGCGCAGCGTCACGGCCACGGCGGCGCGGCTGGCCGGGTCACCGGGCAGGTCGATCGTCTCGGGCCCGCGCATCTCCCGCACCGCGTCGACGACGTCGGCCACGACCACGCCCAGCACCGGGTCGCCGTGCTCGTCGAGGAGCCGGCGGAACGCGGCGTCGCGCTCGGCGTCGAAGGGCAGGGGCGCGCCGTCGGGCTCCGCCGCCGGGTGGGCCGGGTGCAGCCGCAGCACCGGGACCCAGCCGTCGGGCACCGGCACGTGCGTGGCCGGCCCCCGCTCCTGCCGCACCTGCGACGGGCGCAGCCGCAGCCCGGTGCCGCCGCCGGGCGCGGTGATCTCCATGCGTCCCGCCGCCGTCACGACCAGGACGTCGGGTGCCACGCCGGTCAACTGCCCGAGCAGGCCGCCGGTGACGGCGTCGCGCCCGACGGCACCGCGGAGCACCGCGAGGGCGTCCGGGTCGGCGGTGCGCACCAGCACGTCCGCGGCGGGCGCGCCGAGGCCGAGGTCGAACAGGACGCCGGAGAGGTCGGCCGGGCGCAGGGCGCCGTCGTCGGGCCCGAGCTCGGTGACGACGCGGCGGGCCTCGCGCCGGGCGGTCTCCTCCGGCACGCAGAACGCGACGGCGTGGTGCCAGCGCAGGGGGTCGCGCGCCGAGGGCGTCTCGTAGGCGATCGCCACGGCGTCGTCGGGCAGCACGATCCGCAGCCCGCCGCGCGGGGTGACCACGCTGTTGGGGCCGCGCTGCGCGGCCTCCCCGGGCAGCCGCGCCAGCCGGGCCAGCGCGCCGGGCGCCCCCGCCGACCACGACGACGTCTCAAGCGCGAGGTGCTCCTCGACCAGGACCCGGACGGGGCCGAGTGCGGGGTCCGTCGACCGGTCCATCGGCAGAGCGTGTCACGCCTCACACGCTCCGTCGAGGTGGGTCTCGATGTGCGACGCCCGGTGCGGCCCATCGGGGGACGCGTACTACGCGCGGTGACCAACTCCCCCCGCCATCCGGGAACGAAGCCTGGCAGGATCTGCCCGTGCAGTGGTGGCGCGAGGCGGTGGTCTACCGGGTCTACGTGCGCAGCTTCACCGACAGCGACGGTGACGGCATCGGCGACCTGGAGGGGATCCGCGCCCGCCTCGGCTACCTGGAGCTGCTGGGCGTCGACGCGCTGTCGCTGGCGCCGTTCTACCCGTCGCCGATGGCCGACCACGGCTACGACGTCGCCGACCCCCGTGACGTCGACCCCGTGTACGGCGACCTCGCCGTCTTCGACGCCCTCGTCACCGACGCCCACGAGCACGGTCTGAAGATCATCGTCGACCTGGTGCCCAACCACACCTCGGTCGAGCACGAGTGGTTCCGCGCCGCCCGCACGTCGAAGCCGGGCAGTCCCGAGCGCGAGCGCTTCCACTTCCGCCCCGGCCGCGGCCCGGGCGGCCAGGAGCCGCCCAACGACTGGCAGAGCGTGTTCGGCGGACCCGCGTGGACGCGGCTGCCCGACGACCCGGAGTGGTACCTGCACCTGTTCTCCCCCGCGCAGCCCGACCTCGACTGGACCAACCCGGAGGTGTGGGCCGACCTCGACAAGACGGTCCGGTTCTGGCTCGACCGCGGCGTCGACGGCTTCCGGGTCGACGTCGCCCACGGCATGAGCAAGCCCGAGGGCCTGCCCGACGCCGGCGGGTGCCGCGACGACCCCCGCTTCGACCACGAGGGCGTCCACGACGTGCACCGGATGGTCCGCGCCGTCGTCGACCACTTCCCGGGCACCGTGCTGGTCGGGCAGGTCGACGTCCGCGACGACGACGCGTTCGCCCGCTACGTCCGCCCCGACGAGCTGCACGTCGGGCTCACCTACCGGCTGCTGGAGTGCCCCTTCGCCGCCGACGCCGTGCGCGACGCGATCGAGGACTCGTTCGAGGCCGTCGCCCCGACGCGCTCGCGCCCGTCGTGGGCGCTGGCCGACCACGACACCGTGCGCCCGGTCACCCGCTGGGGCGGCGAGGCGCGGGCGCGCGCGATGGCGCTGGTGACGCTCGCGCTGCCGGGCACGGTGTTCCTCTACAACGGCGAGGAGCTCGGGCTGCCCGACGTCGAGCTGCCCGACGAGGCGCTGCAGGACCCGCGCTGGACGCAGTCGGGCGGCACCGACCGCGGCCGCGACGGCTGCCGCGTCCCGATCCCGTGGGAGGGCACGGCGCCCGGGTTCGGGTTCACCTCCGGCGAGCCGTGGCTGCCGATCCCCGCGCAGTGGGCCGACCGGCTCGTCGCCGACCAGCTGGAGGACACCGCGTCCACGCTGTCGGTGTACCGGCGCGCGCTCGAGCTGCGCCGCTGCCACCCCGGCTTCACCGGCACCGACGTCGAGTGGTTCGGCGCCCCGCAGGACTGCCTCGCGTTCCGCCGCTCCGGGTCGACGCTCGTGTGCGCGCTGAACACCGGGACCGTCGCGGTGCCCCTGCCCCCGGGCGACGTCCTGCTGTCCTCGGGCCCCCTGCGCGGCGGACTGCTCCCCCCCGACACGGCGGTGTGGCTGGCCTGACGGCCCCGTGAGTGGAAAAGAGTGCCAGGGCACTCCTTTCCACTCACGACCTCAGGCCAGCAGCAGCGGCAGCGCGGTGAGCCGGCGGCGGACGACGGCGCCGTAGCGGGCGTCCAGGCGCAGCCAGCTGCCCGTCGACGACACGCGCACGGCGTCGTCGGGGCCCCCGGCGACGAACCCCATCCCCGACAGCGCGAACAGGCAGCGCATGGGCACCTTCACCGCCGGCGCGTCCCCCGCGCTCACGGTCAGCACCGTCTGGTCCAGCAGCGACGCCGGCGGCCCCATCGGCCCGGCGTTCTCCCGGGCCACGGTCAGCCCGCGCTCGGTGAGCTGCTCGATCTCCGCGGCGGGCACGACGTCGACCGCCGCCCACCCGTCGACGGGCGGCAGCTCGCCCTGCCACAGCCCGCCCGCGCCCGGGTCGACGACGCCCGCCCGCTCCACCGACAGCGCCGTGAGCAGCGACGACGCCGGCGTCGTGACGTCGGCGGGGTCGAGCGTGCCGTGCACCGAGCGCGTCGCGAGCACGTCGAACGGCGTCGACGCCCATGCCGTCACGATCCCGCCCGCCGCGCGCAGCCGCACGGTCGCCACGGCGTCCAGGCGCACGACCCGGCCGATGAACGCGCCGAGGTCGCCGCGCTCGTCGGCGTCGGGGATCGCCAGCGCACTCACGCACCCTCCTCGCTGACGCTCGTCGGCCGCGTTCGCGGCACTGCTGTGTCCGATGGTGAGCTCGCAGGCTCGCTCACGTCCACTCCCCCAGCCACGCCTTCTCCTCCGCCGTCAGCCGCCGCGGGCGCTGCGCCGCCAGGTCGAAGGTCGCCATGCGGGTGTGCGCGGTGATCGCGACCGGCGCGTCCTCGCCGGGCCCGTCGTGCAGGACGTAGCGGATGACGAACGACGCCGCCCGCACCTCCTCCACCGTCATCACGATGCGCAGCGTGTGCGAGCGGTACGCCACCTGCTTCGCGTACCGCACGCCGAGCTCGGCGACGAGGAGCCCGGAGGAGAACCCGCCGACGCCGTCGGCCTCGGCCCGCTCGAAGAACAGCGCGATGCGCGCCTCCTCGAGCAGCGTCACCGCGCGCGCGTGGTTGAGGTGCCGGTAGGAGTCCTGGTCGGTCCAGCGCAGGGGCACCTGCGCGACGAAGTGCGCCACGCCCCCACCCTCTCACCCGAGGTCCGCGGGTCAGCGCGCCAGGCCCCGCAGCTGCCGCGACACCACCGACAGCGTGGCCAGGTCCAGCCGCGCCGACGTCCCGACCTCGTGCAGCGCCGCCCGCGCCCGCACCAGCCTCGACGCGTTCGCCTGCTCCCACTGCGCGATGGCGTCCTCCACCGGCGTCCCGGGCGCCGCCTCGCGCAGCGCGTCGAGGGTGATGGCGCGCAGGGAGCCGTAGAGGTCGTCGCGCAGGGCGAGGCGGGCCAGCGCGTGCCAGCGGTCGCCGCGTTCCAGCGCGCTCACCGACGTCAGCGCCATGTCGACGCCCAGGTGCTCGGACAGCGCGTAGTACAGCTCCGCCACCTCACGGGGCTCGCGCGGCTCCCGGTCGCGCTCGGCCAGCTCGACGAGCTCGACGACGTCGAGCAGGCCGTAGCCGTACATCAGCGCGGCCGCCCGCGCGGCGCACTCCGTGCCGACGCCGGCTGCGGTGAGCAGGCGCTCCCGTTCCCGCACCGCCTCGAGCTCGCGCCCGCGCAGCAGCCCGGACAGCTCGCCGCGCAGCGCCCGCACCGGCTCGGCGAACCGGGACACCTCGGCGCCGACGGCGAGCGGCTGCGGGCGGTTGGTGAGGAACCAGCGCGACGCGCGGTCGAGCAGGCGCCGGGAGTCGAGCACGATCGTGTCCGACACCTCGGTCGCGATCGCGGGATCGCGCAGCTCGGCCCACAGCGCGGGCAGGTCGAACACGGCCGTCGTGACCGCGAAGGCCCGCACCGCGTCGGTCGCGGTCGCGGAGAGCTCCTCGCCGAGGCGGAACGCGTAGGTCATGCCGGCGCCGTCGACCATCTCGTTGACCAGCTGCGTCGTCACGATCTCGCGCCGCAGCGGGTGCCCGGCGATCGCCTTCGGGAAGCGCTCGCGGATCGCGCGCGGGAAGTACTCCGGCAGCCGCGACGCGAACGCCGCCGCGTCGGGCAGGTCGGTGGAAAGCACCTGCGCGGTGAGGTCGAGCTTGCTGTGCGCGAGCAGCGTCGACAGCTCCGGGCTGCTCAGGCCCAGTCCCGCCGCCTCGAGCGCGGCGAAGCCGGCCTCGTCGGGCAGCACCTCGAGGCGCCGGACGAGCCCGTGCCGCTCCTCGAGGTCGGCGGTGAGCCGCCCGTGCACGCCGGTCATGTCGGCGGCGTGCGCCCGCGCGATGCCCAGCACGGCGTTCTGGTCGCGGTTGTCGGACAGCACCAGCGCCGACACCTCGTCGGTCATCTCGACGAGCACCGCGTTGCGGGCGGTGCGGTCGAGCTCCCCGGCGACGACGAGCCGGTCGAGCAGGATCTTGATGTTGACCTCGTGGTCGGAGCAGTCGACGCCCGCCGAGTTGTCGATGGCGTCGGTGTTGATCTTCCCGCCGGCGCGGGCGAACTCGATCCGCCCCTTCTGCGTCAGCCCCAGGTTGCCGCCCTCGCCGACGACCTTGACCCGCAGCTCCGCCCCGTTGGCGCGCACGGCGTCGTTGGCCTTGTCGCCCGCCGCCTCGTGCGTCTCGTCGGTGGCCTTGACGTAGGTGCCGATGCCGCCGTTCCACAGCAGGTCGGCCGGCGCGCGCAGGATCGCGGCGATGAGCTCGGGCGGGCTGAGCCGCTCGGTGCCGTCGGGCAGGCCCAGGGCGGCGCGCATCTCCGGCCCGACCGGCACCGACTTCGCCGTGCGCGGCCACACCCCGCCGCCCGCGCTGATCAACGACCGGTCGTAGTCGTCCCACGACGAGCGCGGCAGCGCGAACATGCGCTCGCGCTCGGCGAAGCTCGCGGCCGCGTCCGGCGTCGGGTCGACGAAGACGTGCCGGTGGTCGAACGCCGCGAGCAGCCGGATGTGCGGGGAGAGCAGCATGCCGTTGCCGAACACGTCGCCGGACATGTCGCCCACGCCCACGACCGTGAACTCCTGCGCCTGCGTGTCGACGCCGAGCTCGCGGAAGTGGCGCTTGACGCTCTCCCACGCGCCCTTCGCCGTGATGCCCATGGCCTTGTGGTCGTAGCCGACCGACCCGCCGGACGCGAACGCGTCGCCCAGCCAGAAGCCGTAGGAGGCCGCGACCTCGTTGGCCGTGTCGGAGAAGCGCGCGGTGCCCTTGTCGGCGGCGACCACGAGGTAGGAGTCGTCGCCGTCGTGGCGGACGACGTCCGGCGGCGGGACCGTCCGGCCGTCGACCAGGTTGTCGGTGACGTCGAGCAGCCCGGAGATGAACATGCGGTAGCAGGCCTCGACCTCGGCCGGGTCGGGCTGCGCCGCGCGGACGAAGAACCCGCCCTTCGCCCCGACCGGCACGATGACCGCGTTCTTCACGGCCTGCGCCTTGACCAGCCCGAGGATCTCGGTGCGGAAGTCCTGCGGGCGGTCCGACCAGCGCAGACCACCGCGCGCCACGGCGCCGAAACGCAGGTGGACGCCCTCCACGCGCGGCGAGTACACCCAGATCTCGAACCGCGGGCGCGGCGCCGGCATGTCCGGCACCAGCGCCGGGTCGATCTTGAAGGAGAAGAAGTCGCGCTCGCGGAACCAGTTGGTGCGCAGGGTCGCGGTGATCATCGCCAGGTAGCCGCGCAGGATGCGGTCGGCGTCGAGCCCGGTGACGGAGTCGATCAGCGCACGGGCCTCGGACAGCGCGGCGGTCTCCGCGCGCTCGCGGTCCTCGACGGAGCCGACGGCCGGGTCGAACCGCGCCCGGAACACCCCGAGCAGCGCCCGCGCCACGGCGGGCTGGGTGAGCAGCGTGTCGGCCATGTACTGCACGCCGTACGGGCTGCCGAGCTGGCGCGCGTAGCGGGCGTAGGCGCGCAGCACCGCGACCTCGCGCCACGGCAGCCCGGCGCGCAGCACCAGCGCGGAGAACCGGTCGGTCTCGGCGTCCCCGCGCCAGGCGGCGCTGAACGCCGAGCAGAACCCGGCCTCGACCTCGGCCTCGGTGCGCCCGTCGAGCGCCGTGCGCGTGGCCTCGTCGACCTGCAGGCCGAAGTCGTAGAGGTAGCAGCGCAACCCGTCGGGCCGCAGGAACTCCGAGGGGCGCTCGTCGAGGACCTCGACGCCGAGCTGCTGCAGCAGCGGCAGCACGGCCGTCAGGGTGGCGGGGGCTCCCGCGAGGTAGAGCGCGAAGCGGCGGACGCCGTTCTCCCCGGCGTCGTGCAGCCGCACCGAGAAGTCGCCGGGCCCGGCGAGCGCGGCGATGCGGCGCAGGTCGGCCACCGCGTGCTGCGGGTCGACCGCGGCCTTGTACGTCTCCGGCACCCCGGCCAGCAGGACGCCGACCCCGGCCCCCTCCGGGGTCTGGAGAAGCCGGTCGTCCCAGGTGCGGACGGCCTCCGTCAGCTCGTCCTGCAGCGCCGCCACGTCGACGTCGCCGAAGCCGGCGGCGTCGGTGGGGGCGTGCACGGTGAACTGCACGAGCGCGAGCGCCGACTCCGACACCCGCGCGGTGTGGTCGACGGTCGTGCCGCCCAGGCGCTGCTGCAGCACCTGGGCCATCGCGAGGCGCGACGACGTCGTGTAGCGGTCACGCGGGAGGTACACCAGGGCCGAGACGAACCGGCGGTACGGGTCGGGGCGCAGGAACACCCGCACCGCGCGGCGCCCGGCCACGGCGAGCACGCCGACGGCGGTGTCGTGCAGCCGCTGCACGCCCGCGCTGAACAGCTCCTCGCGCGGCAGGTCCGAGAGCACCTCGAGCATCTGCTGGCCGGAGTAGGACTCCAGCGGGAAGCCGGCGCGGTGGATGGCGTCGCGGACGCGGCGGGCCACCACCGGGATGTCCAGGACGCTCTCGTAGAGCGCGGGCACCGTGAGCATCCCGAGGAAGCGGTGCTCGCCGGTGAGCCGGCCCTCGCCGTCGACGGTGGCCACGGCCAGGTAATAGGGGTGCTCCGGGCGCAGCGGGCCCGGGTCGTTGGCGCGGGTGATCACCAGCAGGTCCGGACGGCCGGCAACGCTGTCGACGCGCGGCACGAACGCGCGCTCGGCGTCGTCGCGGCGCAGGACCCCGAGACCCGTGCCGGGCTCGGCGACGAGCTCGCCGTCCGCGGTGGCCGTGTAGTGGCGGTAGCCGAGGAAGGTGACGTGGCCGTCGGCGAGCCAGCGCAGCAGCTCGGCGACGTCGCGGGGCTCGGCGGTGGCGCCGGCCGGGGCGCGCGAGGGCAGGCCGTCGGCGATGCGCAGGGCGGTCGCGAGCATGGGCTCGGCGTCGCCGACGATCTCGCGGACCTCCCGCAGCACCTCGCCGAGGCGCTCGGCCAGCTCGTCGTGGGTGAGGTGCGACGTCTCCAGGTCCAGGTGGATCCACGACTCGACGATGCTGTCGGCGGGCGGCCCGGCCGGGTCGGCGTCGGTGAGCACGTCCTCGAGGCGCCCCTCGGCGTCGCGCCGGACCACGACGATCGGGTGGATCACGCGCGTGACCTCGCCACCCGCCCGGGCGACCGCCGCGAGCAGCGACTGCACCAGGAACGGCATGTCGTCGGTGACGATCTCGACGACCGGTCCGTCCGTCGATCCCTCGGGCTGCGCGTCGCGCACCCGGATCAGCTCCTGCCCCGCCGCGCGCCGACCGGCCAGCTCGACGTGCGAGCGGGCCGCCGCGAGCAGCAGCGGGAGGTGCTCGCCCGCGAGTCCGTCCAGGTCAGGGGCGTGCCGCGCGTACAGCGATCGCAGGGCCGTCAGTTCGGGGCCGGGCTTCGTCGCCCTCTCGCCGGTGGTCACATGCGGCTCCGGGGTCTCGTCATCGGACCGCCCACCCTATGCCCACCGGGCGAACGCGGGCCCCCCGGTCGAGTGAACGGTCAGATGCCCCGGTAGGCCGCGAGCGCCCCCGCGAGGAGGTCGGCCAGGCCCAGCCCGTCGGTCGAGGTGGGGCCCGTCGACGTCGTCCCGCGCCCCGGCGGCGAACCCTCGGCCGTCTCGGCCGACCCCGCCGACTCGACCGACCCCGCCGACCCTGCCGACCCTGCCGACCTCGCCGACTCGGGCGCCGGCTCGGCTGCCGACGTCACCGCCGACCTCGCTGTCGCGTCCGGCTCGGTGCGCTCGTTCCGCTCGGCCGGCGCGGGCCCGTCGCCGCGCCGGTGCCGGCGCCCCCCGGTGCCCGGCCGCACGACCACCCCGTCGGGCAGGTACGGCCGCCGCTCCCCGGACCCCTCGGCCCCGTCCGGGTCGTGCGCACTCGCGGCGGCGGGGTGCGGTCGTGCCGCGCCGCCGGCCGCGCCGCTGCGGCCCCGGCCGTCGGCCTCATCGGCGGCGACGTCGGTCGGACGATCCACCCCGTCCGCCCTCTCCGCCGCCCTGCCCGCCCCGCCGTTGCGGTCCGCGCCTCGGTTGCGATCAGCACCACCGCTGCGGTCGACTCTCACGTCCCGGTCCGCACCCGCGTTCCGGTCCGCACCCGCGTTCCGGTCGGCACCGCCGTCCCGGTCCGGAACGCCGTTCCGGTTCACACCACCGATGCGGTCCGCACCCTCGTCCCTGTCCCCACCGCCGTTCCGGTCCGCACCGCCGTCCCGGTCCGCACCCACGTGCCGGTCGGCACCACCGTTGCGGCCCGCACCATCGTGCCGGGCCGCCCTCCCCTTCGGGTCTGCACTCACGTGCGAGTCCGCGTCCGTGTTCCGGTTGGTGCCGCCGGTGCGGTCCGCACCACCGTTCCGCGCCGCCCTCGCCTTCGGGTCCGCGCCCAGGTGCGGGGGCGAGAGCGAGTCCAGGTGCGAGTCCGCGTCCGCGTTGCGGTTGGTGCCGCTGGTGCGGTTCCCAGCGCCGCTCCGCGCCGCCCTTACGTCGCGGTCTGCGCCCGGGTCGAGGTCCGGGTTCCGATCGGTACCGCCGTCGCGGACTGCACCGCTATGGCGGTCCGTGTCGCCGATCCGGTTCGCACCGCCGTCCTGGTCTGCTCCCCCGGTCCGCCCGTACGCGTCGGCACGATCCATCCCGCCGGCACGGCTCCGGCCGGAAGCAGGACCCGGGTCTGCCGCACGCCGGTCCCGCACGTCGCGCTCGTCGTCGCGCGAGGGGTCGTAGCCCCGGCTGCCCGGCAGGCCGGCGTCATCCGCCGGCGGCCCGGAGGCGCGCGCGGGTGTCCCGCGGTCCTGTTCCTGCCGCGCCTCCCCGGAGCCGGGGCGGCGTACATCCCCTCGAGCCGATCCGGACTGCTCGCCCGCCCGGTGCCGGTCGCCCGTCGCCTCGGCGCCCACTGCCTTCGCGCCCCGCCGTCCGTCGGCGTCCGTCCGGGCCCGGCGACCCGGACCCTCATCCAGGTCGGAGCTCCCGGCATCCCCACCGCTGCGGTGTCCCGACAGACCCAGGGGATCCGGATCGGGCGCGACGTCGGCGTCGGACCGGGACGTGGCGTGGCGCGACCGCCCCGACGGTCCGGCCGACCGCGCCCGGCCGTCGAGGCGCTGCAGGACCTGCGCCCCGACCACGCCGTGCCCGTCGTGCACGGCCGCACGCAGCAGCGCGCCCTGCACCGCGGCGTCGACCGCCAGTCCGTCGACGAGCGCGGGCACGACCCGGCGCATCCACTCGGCGGCCGCGGCACGGTCGCCGTCGGCGAGCACCACCGACACCGCGTCGGGGGTGTCCCGCCGCAACCGTCCCGACTCGGGGAGCCGCTGCGCCAGCCGTCGCGCCACGCGTCGCACGGTCGGGGCCGACTCGTCCGCCGGCAGCCGCTGCCCCTCGCGGGCCAGGTCGAGCACGACGACGCACTCGCCCGTCCCCGTGTCCGGGACGTCCCCCGACGGCTCTGCGTCACCGCCGCCGCCCGCGGGCGCCTTGCCCCAGATCCGGTCGAGGTCCGCGAGCGCCGACGCCAGCCAGGCCTCCGGGTCGGCCAGCGCCGAGACGACGGCAGGATCCGGAGCGGCGCTCACCGGCTCGGCCACCGGGGGTACCGCGATGGAGGGCACCGCGGCCTGGGACACCGCTTCGGTCTCGGACCCGGCGATCACCTCACCGCCCCCACCGCGAGCAGCCCCGCTCCCCGCCGCGGGAGAACCTGCGGGCCGGTGCGCCCGGATCGCCTGCGTGGGCGCTTCCGACGCGCCGTCGCGGGTCGGGTCCAGCGTCGATCCCGCCGACCACACACCGGTGGCCCAGGGGTCGGCGGGCCAGACGTCGCTGCGTCCCGTTCCGCCGGACCTCGGAGCACGCGCCCCCGCCGAGCCGTTCCGCCCGCCGTCGGCCGATCCGCCGTCGCGGGCACCGTTCGCACCCGGGCCGCCGGCTCCCGAACCGTCCGCGCCGCGCGAGCCCGAGCCGGTCGAGGTCCGGGGTTCGCCGGTGCGTTCGGTCTCCCCGGGGTCCGCTCCGTTCCGACGGGCCCCCGGGACCCCTCCGCCCACGGCCGACAAGTCAGTGGCCGCCCACAGGGTGCCCGGCCACCCCGCCGCAGCACCGGACCTGCCGTCCGGGTCGTGCCGGGACGCGCCCTCGGAGTCCGACCGCGACGCGGCCGAGGATCCGTTCGCCGTCGCGGCGGCGTCGTCCTCCGCCCGACGGCGGCGCCGCCCGACCCCGCCCGCACCGGCGGTCCGGGCGGGACCCGCCGCACCACCGGCACCTACATCACCGGCACCCGCTTCACCGGCACCCGCTTCACCGGCGGCGGCAACGGAACCAGCGCCATCAGGCCCGCCGCCCGCACCGGCCGCATCGCTCACACCGGCCGCATCGCCACCGTCCCGCGCCGATCCGTCGTCCGCCATCGACGCCGCCTGCACGGCGCGCAGCTTCGCCGTGCGCTCCACCGAGCCCGGCAGCCACCCGGGATCACCGGCCGCGTCGGACTCCGCCGCCCGACGCCGCCCGACGGCCTCACCACGTCCGCGCTCGGGCTCGACGCTGCGGCTCGTGGAGGAACCCGCCCCGGGCGCCACACCGTGCGGATCACCCGTCGGCACGCCCGGTGCCGGCTGCGCGGTGCGCCCGGCCGGTGCGCCCGTGCCCGTGCCCAGCGACAGGATCCCGGGCAGCGACACGAGCGCGGTGCGGAAGCGCGCGACCCGGGCCCGGTGGCGGCGCTCGGCGACGACGGCGAGGCGCACCGACTCCGCCGACGCCTCGGGCCGTCCCGCCTTCTCGTGCACCTCCCCGAGCGCCGTCCGGCAGATGAACTCCAGCTCGGGAGCGTCACTCGCCGCGGCGTCGTGCGCCGCGCGCTCCAGCTCACGGGCCACATCGGCGCCGGAGCCCCGCCCCTCCTCCACGACGACCCTGGTCAGGGTGAGGCGCAGCAGTGCGAGCTGGCGCGTCGGACGCGCGTGCTCGACGAGCCGCGCCCGCAGGGGGCGGCTGCCCTCGCTCGCCTGGTCCGAGCGACCCGCCGCGATGAGCGACGAGATCCACTCCGCGGCCAGCGCCGCCGCCAGGTGCGGTGACGGGCTCAGCGCCTGCGGCGAGGTGCGCGCGCGGTCCAGCCGACCGAGCCCGTCCACCGACCGCGTGACGGCACTTCCGGAACGCCCGAGCCGCCGGTCGGCCGACGCCGCCACGAGCAGCGCCGTGGCCGATCCGATCTCCGCCGGGGCCCCGCCGACCAGGGCCCAGGCAGCCAGCGCGTCGGCCGGGTCGAGCGGACCGTCGTCGCGGCAGCGCAGGCGCGCCACGGCGGTGTCGGCCACGAGCTCCGCGTCGGCACCGTCGCCGGGCAGGGTGTCGAGCAGCGCCCGTGACGCCAGGTTCTCCCCCACGCCGTGGGCGAGGACCGCCAGCTCCAACCGCAGCCGTGCGGCGGCCGGTGCCGACAGGGCGTCGGCCCCCCACCGCGGCAGCGCTTCGAGGGCGTCGGCCGCGATCTCCCGGCCGTCACCGACCGCCGACGCGGCGTGCACCCGCCATCCGGTGGCCAGGAGCCAGGCGTCGCGGTCGGAGACCGCCGACGCCGACTCCATCAGGTGCTCCGCGAGCGCCCCCGCGAGATCGGGCCGGGTCCAGCGCAGCGACCCGACCGCCGCCGACACCGACGGCGGCGACAAGGCCGATCCCTGGGTGCTCGCCGACTCCACGTGACCTCCCGAAGTGCCGGGCACCCCCGGATGAGCCACCGGACTCCACCGGCCGGGGTAGCGCCCGCGCTCAGTCGCGCGTGAGCTTACGGTGGGTCACGCGGTGCGGGCGCGCGGCCTCCGCTCCGAGCCGCTGCTGCTTGTTGGCCTCGTAGGCCTCGAAGTTGCCCTCGAACCAGAACCACGACGCCGGGTTCTCGTCGGTGCCCTCCCACGACAGGATGTGGGTGCAGACGCGGTCGAGGAACCACCGGTCGTGGGAGATCACGACCGCGCAGCCGGGAAACTGCTCCAGCGCGTTCTCCAGCGATCCGAGCGTCTCGACGTCCAGGTCGTTGGTCGGCTCGTCGAGCAGGATGAGGTTGCCCCCCTCCTTGAGCGTGAGCGCCAGGTTGAGGCGGTTGCGCTCGCCACCGGAGAGCACTCCGGCCGGCTTCTGCTGGTCGGGCCCCTTGAAGCCGAACGCCGCGACGTAGGCGCGAGAGGGCATCTCGGTCTGACCGACCTGGATGTGGTCGAGGCCGTCGGACACGACCTCCCAGACGTTCTTCTTGGGGTCGATGCCGCCGCGGTTCTGGTCGACGTACGACAGCTTCACGGTGTCGCCGACGCGCACGGTGCCGGAGTCGGCGTGCTCGAGCCCGACGATCGTCTTGAACAGCGTCGTCTTGCCGACGCCGTTGGGGCCGATCACGCCGACGATGCCGTTGCGCGGCAGGGAGAACGACAGGTCCTTGATGAGGACCCGGCCGTCGAAGCCCTTGTCGAGGTGGTCGACCTCGACGACGACGTTGCCCAGGCGCGGGCCCGGCGGGATCTGGATCTCCTCGAAGTCGAGCTTGCGGTGCTTGTCGGCCTCGGCCGCCATCTCCTCGTACCGCTGGAGGCGGGCGCGGCTCTTCGCCTGCCGCGCCTTCGCACCGGAGCGGACCCAGGCGAGCTCGTCGGTGAGCCGCTTCGCGAGCTTGGCGTCCTTGCGCCCCTGGACGGCGACGCGCTCCGCCTTCTTCTCCAGGTACGTGGAGTAGTTGCCCTGGTAGCCGATCGCGCGGCCCCGGTCGAGCTCCATGATCCACTCAGCGACGTTGTCGAGGAAGTACCGGTCGTGCGTGACGGCGAGGACGGCACCGGCGTAGCTCGCCAGGTGCTGCTCCAGCCACAGGACGCTCTCCGCGTCGAGGTGGTTGGTGGGCTCGTCGAGGAGCAGGAGGTCGGGCTTGCTCAGCAGGAGCTTGCACAGCGCGACCCGACGGCGCTCACCGCCGGACAGCAGGGTGACCGGCGAGTCCGGCGGGGGGCAGCGCAGCGCGTCCATCGCCTGCTCGAGCTGGGAGTCGAGCTCCCACGCGTCGGCGTGGTCGAGGACCTCCTGGAGCTGGCCCATCTCCTCCATCAGCTCGTCGGTGTAGTCGGTCGCCATCTGCTCGGCGATCGCGTTGTACCGGTCGAGCTGCTGCTTGATCTCCCCGAGCCCCTCCTCGACGTTGCCGAGGACGGTCTTCTCCTCGTTGAGGGGCGGCTCCTGCTGGAGGATGCCGACCGTGGCCCCCGGAGCCAGGAGCGCCTCACCGTTGTTGGGGTGCTCCAGCCCGGCCATGATCTTCAGCACGGTGGACTTGCCGGCTCCGTTCGGGCCGACGACGCCGATCTTGGCGCCCGGGAGGAAGTTGAGCGACACGTCATCGAGGATGACCTTGTCGCCGTGAGCCTTCCGGACCTTCTGCATGCTGTAGATGAACTCCGCCACGCGCACGATGGTAGTTCGCGGCCGGTCAGTGCCCTGCGGCCGGTACGGCGTCGACGAGCTCGCGCTCGCCCTCCGCGGCCGGGGCCTGCTGGTCGTTCCACGGGTCGTCCGACGGGTGCTCCGACGAACCGGTCCCCTCGCCCGAGCCCTCCCCGTCGACCGGCACCACCGCGACGCCGAACGGGGCGGCCGCCTCGGCGCGCCGGATCCGCGTGACGACGGCCGTGCAGCGCGTCAGATCGGGGGCGACGACGTCGGCCTCGAGGTCGGTGACCGAGTTGCGACGCCCGTCGGCGGTGTCGTAGCTCCTCGTCACGAGCCGACCGCGGACGACGACCGGGTCGCCGCTGTGCAGGGACTGCGCGGTGTTCTCGGCCAGGCGGCGCCAGCAGCTCACCGCCACGAAGAAGGAGTCCCGGTCGATCCAGGTGCCGGCGTCGCGGTCGAAGCGCCGCTCGTTGCACGCGATGCGGAAGTTCAGGACGGGGGTGCCGTTGGGCAGGTGCCGCAGCTGGATCGGCGTGATGACGGTGCCGACGGCGGTGACGCTGGTCTGGTTCATGGGTCTCTCCTCGTCCGGTGGTCCTGCTGACGAGATCGAGACTGCCGCCGGCGGCGGAGGCGGCACCAGACCCACGCGGTTTCTGTGGATCGGGAGCGCACGATGTGGACAAGTGCGTCGCCGGACTCGGGAACTGTCGGCCGGCCGTGCCACGATGAGCGGTTGTCTGCACGCAAA
>NZ_CP053565.1 GCF_013155125.1 Pseudonocardia broussonetiae
GCCCGGGGTGCCCTACCGGATCGCCGCGGAGAAACTCACCACGCTGGCCGGGCTGGACCTCAGCGACCAGCAGCTCGACCAGGTGGCACTGGGCTTGCACTACGGCCTGGCGATCTCCTGGGCCCCGCTCTATGGGCTGCTGCGCCGCACCACCCGGATGCGCCCGATCCCGGCCGGACTGGCCACCGGGGCGGCGATGAGCGTGCTCGCCGACGAGTTGATGACCCCCGCGTTCGGGTTCTCCGCCCCGAACCTGGACTACCCGCTGGCCACGCACCTGCGCGGGGCCGCCGCACACCTGGTGTTCGGGCTGGCCGTCGCCGCGGTCACCGAGACCGCCTGGAGCCTGCGCGGCCGCCGCCCCTGACCATCCCGGCCCCGGGCATCCGCCCCGGATCCCGGGGAACATCCCGCCTCACATCCAGGAAGGCCCCACCATGACACCGGCTCTCTACCCGGCGCTGCGCCGGCTGCTCGACGACGGCGCGCAGCTGGTCGAGGTCCTGCCCGCAGGCGAGTACACCGAGATGCACCTGCCAGGCGCGGTCAACATCCCGCTCAAGACCCTCGACGCCGCCACCACCGCATGCCTGGACCGCGAGCGGCCGGTGATCGTGTACTGCTGGGACGCCCTTTGAGATATGAGCCCACGAGCCGCGTGCCGGCTCGCCACGCTCGGATTCACCCAGGTCTACGACTACGTGCCGGGCAAGGTCGACTGGCTCGCCCGCAACCAGCCGGTCGAAGGAACCGATGCCGACACCGCGAAGATCGGCCGGCACCTGCGCCACGAGGTGACCACCGCCCGGCCGGACGAGCCCATCTCGCAGGTCCGGGCCCGGGTCGCCCGATCCGCACACCGCTTCGCGCTGGTCACCACCTCCGATGGCACCCTGCTCGGGCGGCTGCGGGCCGCCGTCCTCGACGACGCCGATCCCACGCGCCCGGCGGGCGAGGTGATGGAGGCCGGGCCGTCCACGTTGCGCCCGCACGAACCCGCCGCCGCGATCAAGGACCGGCTCGTCGAGAAGGGGCTGACCTACGCGATCGTCGCCGACCCGGACGGGCGCCTGCTGGGCACGGTCCATCCCGCCGACCTGTGATCGAACCTGCACGCCGACGGCGGCGGGACGGAGCCGAGCGCGACGTGACCCGGCGACACAGAACGCGGTCCCGGCTGCCACCGGCCGCGCTACCCTCCGCCCATGAGGCGGGTCCTGGTCGGTGGTGCGTCGGTGTACCTGCTCTTCGCCGTGATCGGACGCTTCGTCGAGGCCATGGGCGCGGTCCGTTGTGGCTGCGCACCGACGTGCTGGTGTCACCAGCCGGTCCTGAGCACCTTCCGCTGGGTGTTCCCGGTAGGCCACCAGCCCGGCGCCGGCTGCTCGTAGCCGCAGACCGGGCCCCGTACGACGGCCCGACGGCACGCTCCAGCGCTGAGCGCCCCGGACCGCTCCGCGGCTGGTCGCCGGTGGCGGCGACATGACCGGTGGCTCGCCGGCCCGGGTCGGGCTGCGCGCGGTGTTCGCCCAGCCCGGCTACCGGCGACTCTGGTCGGCCCGCACGGCCTCGCAGGCCGGGGACGTGTTCGCCACCGTGGCGCTGGTGTTGCTGGTGTTCGACCTGACCGGCTCGGCGCTGGGGGTCAGCGCGGTCGTGTTCGCCGAGATCGTGCCGGTGCTGCTGCTCGCCCCGCTGGCCGGCACGCTGGTCGACCGGCTCCCGCGGGTCTTGGTGATGGTCGCCGCGGACCTGTGGCGCGCCGTGCTGGCTGCGGCGCTGATCGTCGTCGGGGACAACGTGGTCGCCGTGTACATGATCGCGTTCGGGCTCTCGGTCGGCGCGGTGTTGTTCAACCCGGCCGCGAACAGTGCCCTGCCGACCCTGGTCCGCGACCACGAGCTGGTGGCCGCGAACAGTGGGATCTGGACCGCCGCGGTGCTGTCGCAGATCGCGCTCGCCCCGGCCGCGGGGGTCCTCTACGCCGCGTTCGGTGCCGGACCGGCGTTCGGGATCAACGCCGCCAGCTTCGCCGTCAGCGCTGCCCTGCTCATCGGGTTGCGCCTACCCGCACCACCACCCTCGACCGAGCGGCGCGGGTTCTTCGCCGACGCCGTCGCCGGGCTGCGGGTCCTCACCGGCGACCGGCTGCTGCGGGTGCTGGCGGCCGGGCAGCTGCTCGCGGCGTTGTCCGCCGGCGCGACCAGCGCGCTGCTGGTGGTGCTGGCCCGCGACCACCTCGCCGTCGCACCCTCGGGGTACGGGCTGCTGCTCGGCGCGATCGGTGTCGGTGCGGCGCTCGGCCCGTTCCTGCTGACCCGGCTGGTCGACGATCCCCGCCGGCCGGTGTTCGTGTTCGGGCCCTACGTCCTGCGCGGCGTGGTCGACGTCATCCTGGCCGTCTTCACCGCGCTGCCGCTGGCGCTGGTCGCGCTCGCCGCCTACGGGCTGGGCACCTCGACCGGCGCGGTCACCTTCAACTCCCTACTCCAATCCCACACCCCCGACGCCCTGCGCGGGCGGATCTTCGCCGGCTTCGACATGCTTTGGCAGCTCGGGCGGTTGGTCTCGCTGCTCGTCGGCGGGCTGCTCGCCGCGGCCATCGGCATCCAGGCTGTCTACGCCCTCGGCGGCGCGCTGCTGTTGCTCGCCGCCGCCATCGGATGGGCAGGCGCCCGCCCGGCCGCGGCGCGACCAGGTCTGAGTGATCCCGCAGAGGGGGGAGACCGTATCGCCAGTACGTGATGACGCGGTTCGAGCGGCACTATCTGGCATAGCCACGTCAAGCGCTACTGATCACGTGGGCGTCGCGGACGGCGTCGATGACCTCGAAGTGTGCAGCCTCGACGACGAACCGGTCGGGGGCCGCGCGGAGATTGTCCCGCGAGACGATCCCCTTACGGAACAGCTTGTGGCCCAGCACAATCGGCAGCGTGGGCGACGACGATGCGGACGAGCCGGATCCTCCTTCGGCGAAGGCCGTCACGGCGCTGCTGCGGGAGGCTCGTTCGTTGTCGCGGCGCGCGGACAAGCTCAACGGCACCGCCGCGGCGGTCGGCGATCCCACGACCCAGCAGCTTGCCGCGGAGGCCTCCACCAGCATGGAGCAGCTGGTCCACCACCTCATGCTGCTGGAACGCCACGCACAGCGCGGCGAGCAGTCATCAACTCGGCGCCGGTAGAGCGGGCGGTCAGCGGTCTTCGTCGTCGTCGCTGGTGTCGGGATCGCGCAGCGTGCGGCGGGTCCCGGCGAGGTCGGGGAGCTGAAACGAGTAGTGCCCGTGCACGTTGAGGTGACGGCGCATGTAGGGCGAGAGCCGCACGACGTCCTCCTCGCGCACCGGGTAACCCTCGTCGCGCAGCCGGGCGAGGGCGGCGTCGAGGTAGACGGTGTTCCACAGCGTGATGCAGTTCAGCACCAACCCGAGCGCGCCGAGCTGGTCCTCCATCCCTTCGTGGTAGGCGCGGCGCAGATCGCCGCGGCGGCCGTGGAAGACGTGCCGGGCCAGGTCGTGGCGGCCTTCTTGCAGGTTGCGCATGCCCTTGATCTCCGCCCGGTACGGGGCCTGATCGACATACGACAGCACGTGGAGGGTCTTGAAGATCCGCCCGTAGTGGGCCAGGGCCTCACCGAGCTGGGTCGGGTTGCCGCCGTGGGCGAGCATCCGCAGCACGTCATGCGCGCTGACCGCCCCGGTGTGGATGGACCCGGCCAGCCGCAGCAGATCGGGCCAGTGCGCGCGGATCCGACCGAGGTCGATCTTCCCGCGGGCGGCGGTGGCGAGCGGGCCGTAGTCCGCGCCCGAGTTGATCCGCCACAGCTTCGCGTCGGGCAGATCGGCCAGCTGCGGGCGGTAGTCGAACCCGAGCAGCCGCATCAGCCCGCACACCATGTCGCTGTAGGAGCCGGTGTCGCTGATGATGACCTCCGGGCGGCGCCCGCCGTCCTGCCGGTAGATCAGGTCGATCACGTGCAGCGAGTCGCGCGGGGTGCCCGACACGACCAGCCCGGCCAGCCCGACGGCCTGGTCGTTGACCAGATTGAGCAGCGTCACCCCGCGGCGGCGCCCGAAGTAGCGCGGGTTGGGGCGGGCGTCGATGCTGCGCACCGGCACCACGAACCGGACACCGTCCACCGCGGCGAGCAGCCCACCACCCCATGCCTGGGCCAGCGGGATGTCGGCCTGGGCGGTGATGAGCGGGGCGTTCGCTGCGGCGTAGGTCTCGGCGCGTAGGTAGTTCTGGTCGACGTGGCTGATCCGGTGCCGGGTCAGCGCCGCCACCCCGGGGCTGAGGACCGGGGTGAACCCGACGTTGAGTGCGTGCGCGGTGAGCGCGGCCGCCACGCTCACCCCCAGATCGTCCAGGCGGGCCTGCCCGCCCGAGGCGGGGGTGAACGCCGCGACGAAGTCCGGCTGCCACGACATCACCTCCAGCACCACCTCGCCGATGTCGACCCGCGGGAGCATCGCCTCGCAGCGTCGCCGCAGGTCGGTCAGGCTCGGCGGGTCCGGGACGGCGTCGATCTTCCCGGCGTGCAGCCGGCCCTGCTCGTCGACGGAGACCTCGGTGTTGGCGATCAGCCGGCCGGCGACGTGGCGCAGCGCGGCGTCGAGGTCGCGGGCATGCTCGGCCAGCAGCGGGTCGGGATCGGTCGGTAGCTGCAGGGCGTTGAGCACGGAGCCACTCGCGGCCTCCCATGCCGGACCGTGCAGCAGCTGGGCGCGCGGGTCGGCCCAGCGACCGGAGGCGAGGGCGAAGATGTCGCGGCGGCGCAGCCGCTGGTGGAACAGCTCCAGCACGCAGAACACGTAGCCGGCCCGGTTCACGGTGGCTTCGGGTCGCCCGGGGGTGAACACCACCCGCGCCCACCCGGGCGGGACCAGGTCCACCGCGACCTGGCGGGCGTCGAGGTACCCCGCCGGTACCCGCGCCGTCGGACGGGCATCGAGCAGGTCCGGGAGGGCACGCAGTGCGTCGAGGACCGGCGCCGCCTCGGCGGTGGCGCCGAACCGGATGGTCGTGCACAGCATCGGCAGGAACGGGCGCACCACCGCGTACCGCTCGACCAGCGTGGTCCGCCATTCCGCGTCGGGATCGGTGCCCGGCGCCGGCACGACGTCGGTGATGTTCGCGACCGCGGTGCGCAGCTCGGTCCGTGAGACCACGTTCTCGATCGCGTCCCAGACCAGCTCCAGCGTGATCTCCGGACCCCACGTCGTGGCCTCCAGCAGCACCCCGACCGCGGCGGCCAGTTTCCCGGCGTCCTTGCTCACCCGCGGATACCGCCGCGCCTGCTCGTCGCGGGTCTGACGCTGGGCGCGGGCCAGCAGCTCGGTGGTCATCAGCACGTCGAACAGCTCCACCGCATCATCGGTGGCTCGCGCCTGCAGCACCACAACCGTGGCCAGCAGCGTCGCGAGCCGGCGGGAGCGGGGGTGGCGGCGCAACGCCGGCGCCTTGCTGGCCATGCCGTACCGGGCCAGCTCGATCACCCGCCGTCGCGGGACCGTCCCGATCTCGACCTGCATGACGCCGATTGCCGTGAGCTCGCTGACCCGGTCCAGCGCCGCTGCCATTGCCCGGCCCGACACCCGGGTCGGGCCGCGGCGTAGCCGTTCCAGGTCCGAGGTTCGTGCCCCGTCCGGGATGTCCAGCAGCCGCTCCAGCGCCGACGCTTGTGCCGCGGTGAGCGGGGCGGCGAGGGTGTCCCACAGCCGCGCCATCGCCGCGTCCCGGACCCGGGCCACCAGCCGGGCCAGGGTGGACACCCCGGGCAGCAGCACCCGGTGCTCGCGCAGCCAGACCACCGCCCCGTCGAACAGCGCCTTCGGGCCGTCCCCGGTCGTCCACGCCCGGTCATCCACCCACCGCGCCAGCTCCTCGGCCGCCGCGGTGAACTCGACGAACCCGTAGGCGTCGCGGATCTGCGCGGCGTGCTCCAGGCGGGTCATCTCCCGGACCCGGTAGTCCTTCACACACGACGGATCGGCGATGTCGAGCTGCTCGGCCAGGTAGTCCACGACCTCGGTCGGGACATCGGTCGGATCGGCCAGGAAGCGGCCGATGAACAACAACGTCGTGAGCTGCACCGCGTAGCCCAGCCGGGTGTGAGGCAGCCGCTTCGACTCGATCAGACCCCGGGCCTTGTCATCGAGCAGGAAGCAGCGGTCCAGCTCCGCCACCGACGGCGGTCTCGCGTAGCAGCAGTACGTCGCGGCTTGCGCGTCGGTGAGGAACTCGACAGGCACGGGACCCCCAGCGCGTCACGGACCCGAACATCGAGCCCCCACCGTTCCCCGACCGCGGGCGACGCTACCGCGAGCCCGGCGCGCGCCCCACTACCGATGGATCCTGTTCCGTTGTTCCTCACGGGCCGTCCTGGGCGGGGAGCAGGGTGGTCCAGTCGCCCGGGTCGACGTGGCGTTCGGGGTCGCGGTGCTCGGCGTGCCACCGCACCCGCCACCGCAGCACGTCCGACACCGAGTCGGCATCGCCTAGGCCGCGCCCGGACAGCGCCTCGTCGAGCACCGCGTCGAGGTGATGCCCGGTCAGGTCGGTCTCCCGCAGGGTGCGCAGCAACCGCCCGTACCCGGCCTCACCCTCCGCTCGCTCGACCACGTCCGGCTCGAGGCGGGCGGCGAGCATCGCGTGGTAGCGCTCGCGGGCCTGCTCGGCCGCGGCGATGTCGAACAGCCCCCCGATGGTCTGCAGGGACCCGGCCTGCGCGCGACCTTCTGCCAGCACGCGGGTCGCGGCCTGCTGGGCGGCTGTGCGGTGCAGCACCGCGGCGAGGCGTTCCCGCGCGGATTCCTGGATGCGCTCCGGGTCGTGGGCGTCCGGGGCGCGTTCGGTGACCAGATACAGCACGTTGGACTCCCGGCCGCGGGTCGCGGCCGGATACAGGGCCTCCCGGGTGGCGTCGCGGTCCACGATCGGATGCCCGCTGTCCACCGTCAGGCCCTGCGCCGCGTACCCGGTGACGGCGTAGGCCAGGGCGACATGCTGGGCGACGTAGTCCGTGGGCAGGTGCGCGGTCGCCCCGAACCGATCCACGACCAGCAGATCCCCGGTCTCCTCGTCGCGCCCGACGACGGTGTAGACCTCGCGGTTGGTCACCGGCCACGCCGGACCCGCCCGCCCATCGGGCCCGATCGCCGGGTCCACGCGCAGCCGGTAGTTGTTCTCCCGGGCCTGCACCCGATCCCCGACGCTGACCTCCTGCTGCTGTGGCCCGGCCTCGGCCATGGTCTCCGGGCTCACCCGGCCCAGCTTGATGAGCCGGTCCCGGATATCGCTGGAGAGCTCTGCGGCGTGCACGTTCGTCCCGACGATCAGCAGCGACTGTTTGCCGGCGAGGGTGTCGGCCAGCCACCCGCGGGTGGCCGCGGCCTGCATTTCCTCCAACGTGCCGGTGCGTAGCCGGCCGTGATCGGCGTAGGCGTCGATGGCGGCGTGGTCGCCCGCGCGCAGCTGCAGCGACGCCTCGCGCTCCCAGGGCGCGGTGAAGCGGTGCACCACGGTGAGCTCGTGCGCCCCGACCGTCTCGGCCAGGTGCGCGAACATGCCGCCGGCCTCGACCGCGTCGAGCTGGGCGTGGTCGCCGGTGAACACCACCTTCGCCCCCGCCGCCGCGGCGAGGGTGGCGATCGCGTGCAGCTCCCGCGTGCTCGACATGCCGGCCTCGTCGACGACCAGCAGATCCCCCGCGGACAGGCGCTCCCGGACCTGCCCGGTCACCGGGTCCGGCTGGAAGGCCATGAGGAAGCGGCTGGTGTTGACCGCGGCCAGGCCGAGCCCGGCCAGGTTCTGCGTGGCGATCTGGCTGGTGGCCAACCCCAGCACCCGCCCGCCGGTCCGCTCATTCCACGCCGCGGCCAACGCGGACACCGTGTGCGACTTGCCGGCGCCGGCGGGGCCGACCAGCACGTCCCCGACCCGCCCGGAGTCGAGGATCCCGGCCACCGCGGCCACCTGATCGCCCGACAGGCCGGCCGCGGCCAGCTCGACCTCCAACATGGCCAGCTCCGCCGCGCTGACCCTGGCCGCGACCGGGGTGCGGGCCAGCCCGATCAGCCCGTCCTCCATCGCCAGGTGCGCGCTGGTGGCGTACCGCTCGTGATTCGCCCGCCGGTACACCGACCCGCCATCCGCGCGCTGCAGCGCCTCGGGCACGGCCACCGGGTCGGGCGCGGACACCCGCACGACACCCGCCATGACGAGGGCGTCGCGGGTCAGCGCCTCAAGCACCGCCGGGCGCTCGGCCACACCCACGCCGAGCTGATGCGCATCGCCCAGGCGGGCGTCCAGCGCCGCGGCCAGGTTGCCGTGGGTCCACACCGCGTACTGGGTCTGTACGTCGCCGATGGCCGCGGCCATCACCTTCGCCCGGTCCACCCCGGCCACCACCTGGGCATCGCCCGCGGCCTGCGGTTGACCGCCTGTCCCGGCGGCCATGTACGCGCCGATCCGCGGGCCGTCCACGGTGACCGCATGTCCGGGCTCCTGATCCACCAGGGCGGCCAGCTCGGCCCTGTCATAACCGGCGGCGGCCACCTCGTCGACCACCTCCAGCATCCGCTCCAGCCGCGCCGCGCCCCACGCGGTCACCGCCGCCGGCCCCGACTCCGCGGTCTTCGCCGCGCGGGTCTCCAGGGTGGCCATGTCGGCCATCGCCTTCCGCGCCAACCCACTCGGCTCGCGGCCGTTCCGCTCGATGTAGCCGGCGATCAGCTCGGCCACTCGCTCCTGCACCTGACCGCGCCGCGTCGATGCCTCCGCGCACAGCTGCGGGTCGACCCCGACGATCTCCCGGGCCAGCCCGTCGGGGCGCAACGCGAACCGCGCCCCGGACGCCTCGGTCACCAGCTGCTCCAAAGCGCGCACATAGGCGATGTCGATCGCCTCCTTGTACGCCCGGAACGCGGCCCCGTCCAGCGCCCGGACCTGCCCGCCCGCGGTCGTGGTCCGGTTGAGCATGCCGCCGTGGGTGTGCAGCTGCGGCTCGTTCGCCCGCGACGTCGAGTGCCGCCACAACGTCCACACCGATCCCCGACCCGCCTCGTACCGGCCCACCGACTCGTTGCCGGTGACTCGCGCCCCGTGCCACCCGGTGCGGGTGGACACGATGTGCTTGTCGGCGTAAGCGATCGCGATCTCCACCGCCCGATCGTGCGCGGCCGCCACCGCCGCGGCCTGCTCGGTCGCGCCGGCCGCCAACAACGCCGCCCAATACACGGACACGCTTTTCGGGGCGGAGAAGGTGAAGTCGTAGTAGGCGACACCCTTACGGGTGTCCGTCGCGGCGGCCTGCTGGCGCAGCTGCTGCTCCCGCTCGGGGCTGACCGGGCCCTTCTCCGCCGCCTTCAACGCCTCGAACCGCTGCTCCTCGTCCTTGTATTTCGGCGGCCGCCGGCCCAGGAAATCCGGGTCCTTCTCCGTCGACTCCGGGCGGCGCAGCTGACCGAACACCGCCCGCACATCATCGGGATCCGCGACCTCGCCGGAGGCGAACGGCAGGCCCATCGCCTCCATCCCGGTGCCGAACCAGTAACCCTGCGGGTCGCCCTGGTCGACTGCGGCCGCGAAGTACGCCGCCGCGCCCTTCTCCCGCCCGGTGGCCCGCTCGGCCGTGTGCCCGGCCGCCAGGTCCCGACCACGCTCCAGCCCGGCCTGGGGGGCGTCGTGTTGGCAGCCGCAGCCACGGATCAGGTACTCCACCGCACCCGCGGGGATCGCCGTGATCCGCAACATGATCACCATCTTACCGCACGCAACCAAGATCACAAAAACTGTGCATAGGTGTGGAGAGTGCGTCGGGGGCTGGTCATGGTGTCGAGTAGGAGCGCGTAGCGGACGTCGTCGGTGAGTTCGAGGTTGTGGGAGCGGTGGCGGCGGTGCGCGAGCCCGAGCTGCTGGAGCCGGACTCCGGCGGGTCCGATGACGTGGTGTCGCTCGGTGTAGCGGCTGTCGGGCTGGGTGATCGCGTACAGCGCCCGGACCAGGGCGACGGCCAGCCGGTGCAGTGGCCATCCGAGCTGATCTTGCGCAACTGGGTCTTTCGCCGGTCCGCCTCACCAGCGCCTGGCCCATCCGTGTCCTACCTCGCTCGACGCCCGGCCTACGCCTGCTTCACGAGCTGATGATCTGCGCCCCGGCCCGACCATCGCTGGGTGCGGCCTCCTTCACGGTGGACGCCACCGGGCGTCGGCCCAGGTCAGGGCGAGCAGTTCACGTTCTTCTCACCCGGCGATGGCACCGTCCCCGCCGCGGGCGGGCGGATCAGGCGTGCGCGTCGCCCACGGCGATCTCGCCACCGGCGGGGACGTCGGCGTACACCCCGGCGCAGGCCCACATGCCGGCGACCTCGGGCTTGTCGATGTGGATTCGGTTGTTCTTGGCGACGGTGCGTAGGGTGTTGCGGTCCTCGGGGAGACCCTCCTGGGCCAAGGTGGTCATCACGCAGCGCATGGTCTGGAAGGTGAACGCGACCCGGACCTCGCTGCCGAGGGTCATCTCCCGACCCGGCCAGTCGTTCTCGACGAACCCGGGTCCGCTTCCGGCGGGATGGGTGTCGCCGAGCACGACGTTGGGGCGGTAGCGGCGCGCGTCGAAGTCGCTGTCGGGGGCGAGCTCGCGCAGACGGTCCAGCGTCGACTGGGTGATGACGTGCAGCGCGGCGAGGTCGTAGAACCGGCCGGGCGGGGCAAACGCGGCGACGTCGAAGTGGCTGATGGCCTCGCCGGTGTCCTCCTGGCGCTTGGTGGTGGCCTCGATGATGTGCTCGGGGCCCAGTTCGGCGCGCTCAACACCTTCGATGTCGACCCACAGCTCCTCGAACGCCACGCCATCGGGCGGTGTGGTGATCAACTGGACCTCGCGGTCGAGGACCTCGCAGAGCGCCTGGTCGATAGCAGGGTCGTCGCTGCGGCGCGTCGAGCCGTCCGGGAACGTGAGGATGACCGGCGGAGCCTCCTGCCCGGGCACCGGCTCGGTGACGAACGCCGCCGAGAACTCCAACAGCTTCGCCCACCGCTTGGGCACCTTCGCGCTGGCGACGATGCCGGTCTCGACGTCGAGCACCGCGTAGGCGCGGTCACCCAGCACGCCGCGCGCGTCGAGCACCGCGCGGGTCAAAGACTCCCCGAGCATCGACTTCACCGGGTAGCGGTAGAGCGCAGCGATAGTCACAGACCGGATATACCACCGGACACGCTCAAGAGGAACCGGTCAAGCGGTCACGGCCGTCATGAGGTCGCGACTCTTGACCTGCAGGGCCACCCGTGATCGCAGGGCTCGCCCGGGGAGCGGGCGGGCCGCTCGTCTCGCACTGGCTGCGGCGGCACTCGAGGGCCGTCACGGTCCGCCCGCTCACCGGGATCGACCCGAGCCGGCTAGGACCGTTGTGGTGTGTGCTTGGACTGGTCGTGGCTGGCGACGATCCGGACGCGGCCCTGGGCCAGGGCGTAGGTCATGCCGGCGATGGCGAGCCGGCCGGTGCTGACGCGGTCGGCGAGCAGCGGGGACTGCTCGAGGAGTCGGGCGGCGGTGGAGATGACGTGCTGCTCGCCAATGGCGTCACGGTCGGTGATGTTGTGGGCGTGCGCGGCGCGGATCTCGGGCACGATCCGCTCGGCGATGACCCGCAGGTGCCCGGTCGGGGTCCGGCCGTGGTCGTGCGCGTCGAGTGCGGCGCTGATCGCGCCGCACCGGTCGTGACCCAGGACCACGATCAGGGGGGTGTGCAGGGCGGCGACTGCGAACTCGACGCTGGCCAGCCCCTCGGCGCCGAGCAGGTGACCCGCGGTGCGCACCACGAACAGATCCCCCAGGCCGCAGTCGAACACGATCTCGGCGGCCACGCGGGAGTCCGAGCAGCCCACGACGACCGCGAACGGGTTCTGCCCGTCCGCGGTTCGCGCACGATGCATCGCGTCCTGGTTGGGATGGCGAGGCGCGCTCAGGGCGAATCGCCGGTTCCCCGCGAGCAACGCCTCCAGCGCCGCGACCGGGCTCCCCGGCGGATCGTCGTTGACCATGTGTCCTCCTCGAAGAGGTCCGAGGGTGCGATGAGCCCCATCCCAATGTACGCGTTCGAGTACGCGAAAGAGGATGCTTGTATGGTGCGGATCGGTGGTCGGCGGCGGATGCGCGGGCGGATGGTCGTCGCCGTGCGATCGGGTCTACTGGAGGAGGACGTGCGTGAGTGGGACCGAGAAGCTCGCCCAGCACAACGATGATCAGCACGACCCGGATCGCGCCAACCAGGACCGCAGCAGCGAGCTGGTGCCGCGGTGGACGTTCTTGACCAACCACGCGCACGTGCTGTTGGCGATCGCGGCGGACCCGCTGGTGCGGATGCGTGATGTCGCCGCCCGGGTAGGGGTCACCGAGCGGGCGGTGCAGATGATCGTCGCCGATCTGGTGACCGACGGATACCTCACCCGGAGCCGGGTCGGGCGCCGCAACCAGTACGCGGTGAACCGGGCCGGGACGTTCCGACACCCGGCCGAGTCCGATCACCGGATCGGTGAACTGCTGGAACTGTTCGAACACAGCCGATAGGGCAAGCACGCGTCCACCTGCGCGACCGTTGCCAACGGCGATGTTGCGGTCCCGGCCGCGCCTGGTCTTGCCGCGCGGGAGAGCGGGCAGCGGGCGAGCCCCGCCGCGGAGGGGGTGGCAGCGGGACCCGCCCGGGGAGTCCTGCTGTCAGATCGAGACGACCCTCGACCCGTAGCAGGCAGGTGCGTCACTGACGGATCCCGCTAGCGAACGACGTGGTCGCGAGACGGGGTGGGCAGTACCGACGGCACCACTATGGCGAACTCAGTTTCGTAAGTCAAGCTAGACATATGAAGTGTGGTTCGCGTAATGTGGTTGGTGAGGGGAGTACCTCAGATCGGTTCCCGTCGTCAGTACGGCACCTCGGTAGGTGCCCGGCGGAACCCGCCCCGCGCGTCACGTAGCCCAGGGTGGAGGGAGACCTCACCGCGATTCCCCCGTCGCGCCCGCTACCGGCGGGACCGACGTTCCCGTGGAGAGGACCTGACAGATGACCACACCCACCATTGCCCCATACGCGCCACCGACAGCCGAGCACCCGACGCAACCCATTGCTCGTCCCGACGGTCGGGCGCACGGCCCGCAGACCGCTCCGCAGGAGCTGCTGGTCGCCTTGTGTGACCCGGCCGATCTGACCCGGTCGCTGGTGGCGGCCGCGACGCGCGCCCGCGCCGAACAGCGGCCGCTGACGGTGGTGATCGTCGAGCCCGCGCGGGCGTGGACCATCGACGCCGCGGTGATCGCCGTGCAGGACCGCCGGCGGGCCCGCGAGCTCGCCTCCTGGACCACCGCCGCCCGCACGCTGTGCGCGCGGGTCGGCGTCGACATCGGTGAGGTGCTGGTGCTGCGCCCCGGGTGGGCATGGACCCGCGAGGGCCGACGTCGGGCCATCTCCACCCGGCTGGACGCGCTCGCTCGCCGCCGCGGCGCGGAGCTACACCCCCTCCCCTACACTGCCCGCGACACCGCGCGTCGTGCCACAGCTCCCCGCGGCACGGCGCGCGCGTCGAATCGATCAGCCGAACACTCCCTGGTCGGCGGCGCCGAAGCCGGTGCCCGATGAGCCGGGTGTCGTCGACCGCCCGGTCGACCCGACCGGACCGGGCCGACGCGGCGGCTGCCTCTGCCACCCCGGTCCCGCTCACCGCCGCGGCCGTGCTCGGGCTGCAGGGCTACCGCGCCGATCCCAGCGTGTCGCTGCTGCTCACCACCCGCCCCGGTCCCGAGCTCGACCCCGCCGACCGGATGCGGTTGCGCGCTCTCGCCCGCCAGGCCCGTGAGCGGCTGAGTGCCCATCCCGAGCACGGCGCCGGGGACCGGATCACCGACCTGCTCGGCGCACTGGACGCTGTGGTCGAGTCGGTGACCGGCCCGGTGGACCGGGCGGTCGCGGTGTTCGCCTCGCCCGCCCGGGTGGCCCGGTTCGACCTGCCGGTGCAGGTGCTGGACCGGTGCGTGATCGACCCGACCTTCGCCACCCGCGACCTGGTCCGGGCGCTGCACCGCACCCCCCGCCACGTGGTGCTGCTGCTGGCCGCGGACCGGGCCCGACTCCTCGACGCCCCCTACGGGGCCCTGGCCCCGGTCACCCACGGCTTCCCCCGCACCGACCCCGGTCACCAGCGCGGCACCCCGGCCCGTGAGTCGTTCCTGCGCGAGGTCGACAAATCGTTGGGCGCCTACCTACGGCTGCATCCCGCACCACTGGTCATCGCGGCCGCCCAGCCCACCCTGTCGGCGTTCCAGAAGATCTCCCGCAACACCCGACGGCTGGCCGGCACCCTGACCGGGCACCATCTCGACACCCCCACCGAGGAACTCCAGACCCGCCTCCGTCCGGTCATCGAGGAGTACCTGCTCTCCCGCCAGGCCGAAGCGCTCACCGTTCTCGTCCAGCGCGACGACCAGGGGCGTGCGGTGCACGGCATCACCCCCGCCTGGCTGGCCGCACGCTGGGAACGCCCCGAGATGCTCGCCGTCGAACAGGGCTACTTCCAACCCGCCCGCCTGTCCGACGGCGGCAACACCCTGCTGCCCGTCGACGACATCGGCCAGGTCGGCGACCCCGAAGTCCTCGACGACGCCGTCGACGAACTCATCGAACTGGTACTCGCCCGCGGCGGCTGGGTCGCCCTGCTCACCGACGACACCCTGCCCGCCGGCACCCGGGTCGCGCTCACCCTGCACCCGTGACCCGGTACCGATCAGCAGAACAGAGACACGCCGCGGCGGACCCCGGTCCCGCCGATGCCATTGTCACGCCCTTCGTTCAAGGAGCCACCTCGACATGATCGAGCAATTGCGAGCCACCGGCCTACCCAGGCCCTCACCCCGACAGCTGATCGCGGCACTACGCCCCGCGCCGGGCGAACGAATCCTGGAGCTCCGCCCCGGCGCCGGGCATCACGCCCACCGCGTCGCACGCCATCTCGGGCCAACCGGCCGACTAGACCTGGTCGACATCCCCGAGCACATGCTCGACGAGGCGATCCACTACCTCGAGGCCCGACCGACACCTGACCGGGCGTGGGTCGTGCCCACCGTGGCCGACCCACGCACCCTGCCCTTCGCCGATCACACCTTCACCAGCGCATACGTGATCGCCGCGCTCTCTACCTTTCCCGACCCCGGGCGGGTCCTCGACGAACTGCATCGCGTTCTGCAGCCCACCGGGCGGCTGGTCATCGCCGACCACCGGCGCACCCACTGGCTACCCCCCGACACCGCCCGCCGCCTCGCCCGCCGCCACGGATTCAGCCTCATCACATCCCAAGGAACAGGACGCTACGTCCACCTCCTGAGCCCGCTCCGCGCCTTCTCAGAGCGCACACCCGCCTTGGAGGGCGCCGACACCACGCGGTCGTCGGTGCTCTCGTTCACGGAGACCGGGGCAGAACTCGAGTACGTCAGGCCCCTGCTCGATGGGCGCACACCCGGTTAGCTTCTCCATGGGGCGCAACATCCAGCACGCCATCGACATCGAGCGCGTCACCAACCGGGGTCGTCGACCTGGGCGGCGTCGAGAAGCGCGTCGAGCCTGCCGAGCATCACCCACCCAGCCGACGCCGCGCGGCCACCCCGGCCGCACACAACACCGTTGGACCAACCGCGGCGTAGGCCACATCGAGCCGGCGCCGCGCCGACGCCGCCCGAACGCTCCCGCCTTGGTCAGCCGCTCAACAGCCGCGCGCTGCGTACGGAGAACGCCAGCACCAGCGCGGCGCGCTGGTCGTCGGAAAGCGTGGCTGATCAGGGCTGTGCGCACTCGCCCGCTGGGTCAAGGGGGCACTCTCCGCGCAACGGCTGTCGGCCGGTCCGGCAGAGTTGCATCCGTGCGGTGGATGCTGGAGCGGCTGCGGCTGCTGATCGTGGTGGCCGTGGTGGGGTTGACGCTCACCACGGTCGTCACCCTCGGGTGGGGTGTGGCGCGGGCGGTCGCACTCGTCGGGGTGCTGGTGAGTGGTGGCTGGCTCGAGGACGCGACGTTGGTCGGGCTGCTGGAGGTGATCGACCTGTTCCTGGTCGCCACGGTGCAGCTGATCGTGGTGCTCGGGTTGTACGAGCTCTTCGTGGGCGATCTCGACCTGCCCGACTGGCTCACGGTGTGCAACCTCGGTGAGCTCAAGCAACCGATCGTCGACGTGCTCGTCGTCCTCATGGTGATCAAGTTCATCGAGCGGGCGCTGACCGTCCCGCCGCTTGACGCCCTGTACTACGGCCTGGCCTACGCGGTGGTCATCGGCGCGTTGGTCGCCTTCACCGCGGTGTCCAAGCGGGTTCGTGCTCCCGGGGCCGGCCCGTCCGAACGTCGGTGAGGGGCGTGCGGTGGGCCGGCCGGGATAGCGGTGCGGTCAGGCTCGGTCGCTGCGGGTCCGGCGCCGCCACCATCGGGCGGTCCGGGATCCGCGTGCCGGCACCAGGGCGGTGTCGTCCTCGGCCGGGTCGTCGGCGTTGGGGCCGCGGCTGCGCTGGACGGGCACGGTCAGCGGGGTCGAGTCGATCTGGCGCTCGCGGGGGTGGTCCTCACGCAGGTGCCACCGCATCTCTGAGACGCTGGTGAACTTCAGCTCACAGCGCGGGCACTGGCTGATGGGCATGGCGGCTTACCTCCTGGACTCGGTGACACGACGCCCGACTGATGCGGGACGCTCGGTGGGTGCGGGGCCGCGGGCGAGGCGGGTGGCCAGCTTCACGGCCTCCTCGACCAGAAGCACCGTGGTCGCGACAGCGACGCACAGGCCCCATTGGGCGAGGGTGAGACCGACGGTGCCGAACAGCCCGGCGAGCAGCGGGACCTGCACGATCGCGACCTGCAGCACGACCACGACGGCGAAGGAGATCCACAGCCATCGGTTGGAGAACAGGTGGCGGGTGAAGACGGTCTCGCCCTCGGCGCGGGCGTTGAGGGCGTTGAAGAACTGGAACAGCACGAACGTGGTGAACGCCATCGTCAGAGCGACGGCCGGTCCGTAGGCGCCCAGGGCCCAGGCGAGCAGGCCCAGGGTGCCGGTGGCCATCACGGCGCCGGCGCGGAACATGCGGCCCAGGCGGCGCAGGTTAAGGATCCGCTCCCCGGCCGGCCGTGGCGGGGCGGACATGAGCCCGCGCCGGGGCGGGTCCACACCGAGGGCGATGGCCGGGGGTCCGTCCATGATGATGTTGACCCAGAGGACCTGGATCGCGGCCAGCGGGGCGGGCAGGCCGACCACGGCGGCGCCGAGGAAGGACAGGATGGCGCCGATGTTGGTCGAGAGCTGGAAGCGGATGAACTTGACGACGTTGTCGTAGATCGAGCGGCCCTCGCGCACGGCGCGCACGATGGTGGCAAAGTTGTCGTCGGACAGGATCATGGCACCGGCTTCCTTGGTGACCTCGGTGCCGGTGATCCCCATGGCCACGCCGATGTGCGCGCTGCGCAGGGCGGCGGCGTCGTTGACGCCGTCGCCGGTCATGGCCACGACGTGTCCTCGGTCGCGCAGGGCGGCGACGATGGCCACCTTGTGCTCGGGCGCGACGCGGGCGAACACGCCGATGTCCTCGATGCGCTCGGCCAGGCCCTGCTCGCCCATGCGGTCCAGGTCGGCGCCGGTGACGACGTCGCCGGTGATGCCGATCTCGCGGGCGATCGCGGCGGCGGTGTCCCGGTGATCACCCGTGATCATCTTGACGGCGATGCCGGCGGTGCGGCACTCCGCGACCGCGTCGCGGGCCTCCGGTCGGGGCGGGTCGGCGATGCCGACCAGGCCGACCAGGGTGAGCCCGGTGAGTCGCTCGGGCAGGGTCTCGACCGGTCCGACGTCGTCGAGCAGGGTGGTCGCGGCGGCCAGGACCCGCAGCCCCTGCGCGGCCAGGTCGGCGATGGTGGCGGCCAGCGCGGCCCGCGCGGTGTCGTCGAGCAGGATCGGACCGTCGGGGCCGTCGATCCGCGTGCAGCGGGCCAGTAGCACGTCGGGGGCGCCCTTGAGGTGGGCCCGCACCGTCGCGCCGGCGGCGCCGTCCCCGTCCTCGTCCTCGTCCTCGTCCTCGTCCTCGTCCTCGTGGTGCAGGGTGGCCATCCACTTGCGGGCGGAGTCGAAGGGCACCTCGGCGATCCGCGGGTGCTCGGCGCGCAGCCGCTCCACGTCGATGCCGCCCTTGGCGGCGAGCACGACCAGCGCGCCCTCGGTGGGGTCTCCCACGATGCCGGCGGGCTCGCCGCGGGTCAGCACGGCGTCGCTGCACAGCGCGAAGGGGACGAGCACCTCGCGCGGCAGCGTCGCGGCGCCGTCGGTCGTGGTGATGGTGCCGTGGGTGCCGTAGCCCTCGCCGGTGACGGTGTAGGTGGCGCCGCGGGCGATGACGGCGCGGGCGGTCATCTGGTTGAGGGTCAGGGTGCCGGTCTTGTCGCTGCACACCACGGTGGCCGAGCCGAGAGTCTCCACCGAAGCGAGTCGCTTGACGATCGCGCCGCGGGCGGCCATCCGGTTGACCCCGAGGGCGAGGGTGAGCGCGAGCACCGCCGGTAGGCCCTCGGGGACGGTGGCCACGGCGAGGGCGACAGCGGACAGGGCGAGCTCGCCGAGGGTCTCCCCGCGCAGCAGGGCGAGCACGGCGTAGAGGGCGACGGCGATGCCGCCGATGATCGCGATGCGCTTGCCGACCGAGTCGATCTGGATCTGCAGCGGGCTGGGTGGCTCGCTGCTGCGCCCGAGCATGTCGGCGATGCCGCCGACCTCGGTGCCCATGCCGGTGGCGGTCACCAGCACCTCGGCGCGGCCGCGGGTGAGCGTGGTGTTCATGTAGGCCATGCAGGTGCGCTCGGCCAGTGGCACGTCCGGGCGGTCAGCATCGCGGGCGCCGCCGGCGCTGTCGGCGCTGTCGGCGCTGTCGGCGCCGACCGGGTCGGTGGACTTGGCGACCGGCTGGGATTCCCCGGTCAGGGCGGACTCGTCGACCTCGACGTTCGCGGCGAGGACGAACCGGCCGTCGGCGGCGACCCGGTCACCGGCCTCGACGAGCAGCACGTCACCGGGCACCACCTCGGCGGCGGGCACCTCGACGGTGCGGCCGTCGCGGCGCACCCGGGCGGTGGAGCTGAGCATGCCGCGCAGCGCGTCGAGGCTACGCTCGGCGCGGTTCTCCATCACGAAGCCGATGACGGCGTTGATCAGCAGCACGATCGTGATGACGACGGTGTCCTTGGGGTCGCCCACGATCCCGGCCAGGACCGCGGCGGCGATGAGGACCAGGATCAGCACCGAGCGGAACTGGTCGAGGAAGCGCAGCCAGGCGGGCCGGCGTGGGGGCTCGGCGAGCTCGTTGCGGCCGTAGGCGGCGCGGCGGCGGGTGACGTCGGCGGCGGACAGGCCCGTCCTCGGGTCGACCCGCAGGGCCGTGGCCACCTCGGCGGGGTGCTGCCGGAACGGTGCGTCGGGCGGGGCCGCGGTTCCCGCCGCGGCCGGGGGTGATGTCGACATGTCCTGACCTCCTCAGTGGGTCGGCCCGGTGGCGGGCGGGGTGGGTGCGGGCGGTGCGGGTGCGGCTGGGGCGGGTAGGTAGCGGTGCAGCAGGTTCGGTGGCAGCCGGCGCAGCTCCTCGGGAGGGAAGATCCGCAGCAGCGACCAGAACGCGTCCAGGGTCGCGGTGATGCTGCGCCGGTCGGTGCCCTGCCCGACGATCTCCTTCTCGAAGCGCCTGGAGAACTCCAGGTAGCGGCGGTCCTCGGCGGACAGCGCCGCCTCCCCGACCACCGACAGCAGGCGGCGGACCTCCAGGCCGCGGGCGTGACAGGCATAGACCTGGTCGGCGACCGGGCGGTGGTCCTCGCGGGTGCGCCCGGCGCCGATCCCCGAGCCCATCAGCCGCGACAGCGAGGGCAGCACGTCGATCGGTGGGGAGACGCCCTGGCGGTCCAGTGCGCGGGACAGCACGATCTGGCCCTCGGTGATGTATCCGGTCAGGTCCGGGACCGGGTGGCTGATGTCGTCATCAGGCATCGACAGGATGGGGATCTGGGTCAGCGACCCGGGCCGGCCGCGGACCCGCCCGGCGCGCTCGTAGATGGTGGACAGGTCGGTGTAGGTGTAGCCCGGGTAGCCGCGCCGGCCGGGCAGCTCCTCGCGGGCCGCGGAGATCTCGCGCAGCGCCTCGCAGTAGCTGGTCATGTCGGTGAGCACGACCAGCACGTGCATGCCGTGGGTAAACGCGAGGTGCTCGGCGATGGTCAGCGCGACCCGTGGGGTGAGGATCCGCTCCGGGGTGGGGTCCTGCGCCAGGTTGAGCAGCAGCACCGACCGCTCCAGTGCCCCACCCGCGCGGAGCTGTTCGGTGAAGTAGTCCGCGGTGCGCCGCGTCACACCCATCGCGGCGAACACCACGGCGAAGCCGTCGTCCTCGCCGGGCACCCGGGCCTGCACCGCGATGCGGGCGGCGAGGTCGTCGGCGGGCAGGCCGTAGCCGGAGAAGATGGGCAGCTTCTGGCCGCGGACCAGGGTGAGCAGCCCGTCGATGGCCGACACCCCGGTCTCGATCATCTGGTCGGGGTGGTCGCGCCGCACCGGGTTGAGCGGCAGCCCGGCGACGTCGACCCAGTCCTCGGCCAGCGGCTCCGGGCCGTCGTCGCGGGGGCGTCCGGCCCCGTCGAGGACCCGGCCGAGGTAGTCCAGGCCGACCCCGGTGCGCGCCGGACGCCCACGCGAGGTCACCGTGGTGCCCGACAGCCCGATCCCGGCGGTCCCGCCGAGCACCTGCACCACGGCGTAGGAGTTGTCGAGGGCGAGCACCTGACCGCGACGCGCGACGCCGTCGGTGGTGTACAGGTCGACCAGCTCGCCGTAGGCCAGGTCGTCGGCGTCGTCGAGGACGACCAGCGGACCGGCGACGCTGGTGACCGCGTCGTGCTCAACGGTGAGCAGCCGATCCGGGCCGGCCGCCGAGACGGTGGGGGAGGGAGTGGAGCGGGTCACGGGAGGTCCTCCGGGTCGGCCGGCGTGTCCGCCGGGCTGCTACTGGTCGCGTCGGGGCCGGCTGGGTCGGGGTCGGCCGTGTCGGGGTCGAGGGCGGTGAACGCCTGGCGCAGGCGCCGGTCCAGCGCCTCGGCGCGCTGCGCGGTCTCCTCGGGCGGCCAGCGCTTGGCGGCGGCGAGCTCCCCCAGGACCGGTGCGGTCACCACCGCCGCCACGGCTGTGCCGCGTCGCTGCGCGTCGACCATGGCCAGGTGGGCGGTGCGCAGCAGGCGCACGATCGCGATCGACTTCTCCGGGGGGCAGGCCGCGTCGACGGGGTCGAAGGAGGACTGCTGCAGGAAGTCCTCGCGCAGCATCCGCCCGGTGCGCAGGGCCAGGCGCTGCTCGGGGGCCAGGGACTCCTCGCCGAGTAGCTGCACGATCTCGGTGAGCGTGGTCTCCTCTTGCAGCCGCTCGAGCGCCCACGCCCGTAGCTCGCCCCATTCGGGGTCGATGTGGTGGGCGAACCAGTCGGTGACCGGGTACTGGGAGTAGCTGCGGTTCCAGTTCACCGCCGGGTAGTGGCGGCTGCGCGCCAACGACGTGTCCAGGGCCCAGAACGTGCCGGCCAGGCGCAGGCTGTTCTGCGTGATCGGCTCGGAGAAGTCCCCGCCGGCCGGGGACACCGCACCCACCAGCGTGACCGACCCCTGCAGCGGCGCGTCCCCGCCGCCCGTGCCCCCGCCGCCCAGGCATTCGACCCGCCCCGCACGCTCGTAGAACGCGGCCAGCCGCGCGGCGAGGTAGGCGGGGTAGCCGTCCTCGGCCGGGATTTCCTCCAGCCGGGTGGACACCTCGCGCAGCGCCTCGCCCCACCGGCTGGTGCTGTCGGCCATCAGCGCGACGTCGTAGCCCTGGTCGCGGAAGTACTCGGCGATGGTGATCCCGACGTAGATGCTCGCCTCCCGCGCGGCGACGGGCATGTTGCTGGTGTTGGCCACCAGTACCGTGCGCTCCATCAGCGGGGCGCCGGTGCGCGGGTCGTCCAGCTCGGGGAACTCCTCGAGGACCTCGGTGATCTCGTTGCCCCGCTCACCGCAGCCGACGTAGACCACGACGTCGGCGGCGGAGTGCTTGGCCAATGCCTGCTCGGTGACGGTCTTCCCAGTGCCGAACCCGCCCGGGATCACCGCCGCGCCCCCGACGGCCACGGGGAACAGCACGTCCAGGACGCGCTGCCCGGTCAGCAGCGGGCGGTCCAGTCGCAGCCGGCGGGCGACGGGCCGGGGGTCGCGCACCGGCCAGCGGGAGGCCATGGTGACCGCCTCGCCGTCGACCTCGACCACTGGGTCGTGCACGGTCGCGGGCCCGGCGCGGACCGCGGTGACGGTGCCGCCGGTCCGGTCGGGGGGCAGCAGGACGCGGTGCTCGACGGCCGCGCCTTCGGCGACCGTGCCCAGCACGGTGCCCGGTCCTACCTCGTCGCCCACCGCCACGGCGGGTCGGAAGTCCCATTCGCGGTCGGGGTCCAGGGTGGGCGGGTCGGTGCCGCGCGGGATGAACGGGCCGCCGGCGAGGTCGGCGATCGCGCCCAGCGGGCGGCCGGTGCCGTCGACGATGCCACCCAGCAGCCCGGGCCCGAGCTGCACGCGCAGCGCCCCGCCGGTGCTCACGACCGGGTCACCGATCCGCAGCCCGGAGGTGTCCTCGAACACCTGCGCGGTGACGGTCGGGCCGTCGAGGCGCACGACCTCGGCGGTGAGCCGGTCGTGGCCCACGCGCAGCACGTCGAACAGCCGCACGCCGGGCAGGTCCTGGGCGGTGACCACCGGCCCGGACACGCTCACGACCCGACCGGGCGGCGCGGGCGCCGGCGGAGCGCGGTGCGGGAGGGGGGTGACGGTCATGACGGTCCTCCTGGTCCGAAGGTGATCTCGTAGCCGACCGAGCGGGCCAGCAGTTCGCGTACGGCGTGCCGGCGGCCCTCGCCGGCCGGGCCGCTGTCGTCGGGCAGGGCGATGACCAGCGGCACCGAACGCCGTTCCCAGGCGGCGCGGACGGTGGGGGGCACCTGTTGCCACAGCTGCGGGTGGACCGCGACCACCCCGGGGCGCCCGGTGTCGAGCTCGGCGGCGACTAGGCGCTCCACCTCGGCGCCGTCGCCAGCTTCGGCGACGCGGGTGCCGGCCAGCGCGAACGCGGGCGCCAGCAGCTCGGGCACCACCACCAGCAGGTCCCCGGCGAGCGGGGTCGAGCGGGTGGTCGCAGCGGTGTCGCGGCGGTCGTTCATGTCGCCACCCGATCGCGAGCGGTCGCAGCCGCGCGCAGCCGTCGGGCCTCGGCGTCGACCTCGGCGAGGTAGGCGACGGGCACCCGCGCCGAGAGGGGCTCGGTGCGCCACGACACGTGGCGGGCCGCGGCGTCGGCGGCGGACTCACACGCCCGGGCCAGCGACTCGACCCCGTCCGGGGCCGCCCGCTCCAGCGCGTGCCGCCACGACCGTGGGGCGGCGGCGGCGACATCCGCGCCCGCGGCGATCGCGATGGCCCGGGCGAAGCGTTGCTGGGCGCGAAGCGGGTCCGAGGTCGGCATGGCAACAGGTTCCGGTACCGGGGGGCTGGTCGCACGCTCGGACGTCACGGTCGTTAGCTGAGGTAGGCGGCCACCGCGTAGGCGGCGGAACGGTCGAGGCTGTCGCGGGAGTGGTCGTAGCGACGGGTGGTGCGGGCGTCGCGGTGCCGGGCGTAGTCCTGCACATCGCGCAGCGGCACCCCGGCGTCCAGGGCCATGGTGATGCCGGTGTGGCGCAGCGAGTGCGCCGAGAGCCGGTCCCACTCGCCGATCCCGGCCGCGGCGGCCAGTCGGCGGACCAGCTCCCACAGCTGGGACGGGCGCATCCGACCGCCGGAGGTGGTGGCCAGCAGCGGCCCACCCATCCCACGCCACCCCGCCGCACCGGCGCCGGCAGCAGCGGCCCGGTCGTCGAGGTAGGCGTGCAACGCGGTGAGGGTGCCCGGGGTGATCGCGACCTTCGCCCGCCGGTTGCCCTTGCCCAGCACGGTCAGCACCTGATGGCCGCGATCGGTGCCGAGATCGGCGATGTCCGCACCGAGAGCCTCGTCGACGCGCAGCGCGTTGTGCAGCAGCAACCGGATCACCGCCGCGGAGCGCAACCGCGACCGGCCGGTGTCGGCGTCCGCCGCGGCGATCAACGCCCGGCCCTGCTCCCGCGACAAACCCACCGTCGCGGTGTAATCCGGATCCACCCGCGGCCGCGCCACCCCGGCCGCCGGATCGCTGTTGGCGAGATCGTGGGACAGGCAGTAGCGGTAGAACGATCCGATCCCCGACAACCGCCGGCGCACCGACGCGTCCCCGGCGCCGGCGTGCTGCTGGGCGCGCACCCACAGATCCACATGCACCCGGGCCGCGTCGAGCAGCTCGATGCCGCGCTCGGCCAGCCACGCCCGCCACCCGAGCAGGTCCCCGGCATACGAGCGGCGGGTGCGGGCCGAGCGCAGGCTGGCCAACCACGCCGCCGCCAGCAGCCGGTCCCGGTCGTCCAACCCGGCCAGCGCGGGGAGCTCGGCCACGACGTGCGCGACGAGCTCGCCGGCCATCCTGACGCCCGGCGCCCGGGTGGACGCGTACCCGTCCACGACCGCCGGGGGAGAGGGGAGTGGGAGCGCGAGGTCGGTCACGAGCCGACGGTAGCGGCGGGCACCGACAACCTGGTGATATAGCGGGTTATCACCAGGTTTGCCGAGGGCCTGCTGAGCCGCCGGGTGACGGGGGAAGGTTCCCTTCGTCGTACCGGCGGCTCAACGGCGATCTCTGGGCTGCGGGTCAGCCCTTCGAGCTCTTGGGGTCGCGGCTGCGGGGGTAGGTGTTGCGCTCGCCGATCCGGCCGTCCTGGTTGTGGATGACGTGCTCGACCCCGCGGTCGATCGCCATCTCGCGGCCTGTTGCCTGGGCCTCGGCCTTGGTCGGTGCGCTGTTGGATGCGCGCTCGTTGCCCTCGGCCTTGTTCACCCAGCGGTCGCCCTGCTTGCTGGTGTGGATGTCGCCCTCAGCCATGGTGGTTCCTTTCATGGTGCTCGAGTGGCGGCCGCCGGGGGACGACCGCTCCGGGTGAATCGTCTGGGTCAGCCGTTCTCGGTGACCGTGGTGCGCGGGTGGCGGGCCGCGGTGGCCGCCGCGACGTAGCGGCCGGTGATCGCGCTGCGGTGCGCGGTGCCGGTCGCCCGGCTGGCACCGGCAGCGTGGGTCACGGTGGTGCGCGGGTGGCGGGCTGCGGTGGCGGCGGTGACGTAGCGGCCGGAGATCGCGCTGCGCGCGGATCCGGAGCGGGAGGAGCGGGACATGGGGGCACCTTTTCTTGGTGTTCGTGTCGCGCAGTCCCGGGTTGAGATTGCGTCGACACCGAAGGTGTAGTGCCGAAGTACGGATCACCCCCCAAGATGTTGCGGTCGGATCGCGGTGGGGCGGCGGGCGGCGCGCTCGACGATGCGCTGGGCGACTGCGACATCGACGCGTGCGCGGGCCCGTCGAGCATCACGGGCGCCCAGCGAGGACCGGGCGATGAGCGCGGACATCGACGGCGTCGGGGCCCCGGCCGGCGGGGGGTTCGGCGGTGGCGTCGTCGGGGGTGGCATGCGGCGGTGGGTCATGCGATTCCCAGCTTCCTGATCCGGTCGCGGTTGTTGGCGAGCATCCGCTCGATCGCCTTTTCCGACACACCGAGGTCAACGGCGATCTCGGCCTGGGTGTGGTCGGTGGCGATCAGTTCCAGTACACGGTGGACGCGTGGGTCGCGCACAGCGCGGGTTCCGCGGCGGATGTAGCCCCGTGCCACCGCCTTCCACTCGGGGCTGTCGATCGTCGCGGTCGGAGTGTTCATGCGCGGATCCGCGGCCGTGGGGTCGATCAATCGCGCGCCGCCGGTCTCCTTCTCCAGCCAGGATCGGTAGATGTTGGCAAATCGGATCTTGCACTGGCCGATGAAGTACGTCGTGAGGCTGGCGCCCTTGCGCGGATCCCACTTGCCGCGCAGCAGGACGTCGTGGTGGAACCGGTGCAGCGCGATCGCGACGGTCTCCCCGGCAAGCTCGTCCTGGGCGTCGTGGTCGAGAGCGCCCTCGCGCGGATGGGCGATCCCGAGTCGGGCGTCGTGCATCTTGGCGAAGATCTTCCCGCTGCGCAGCCAGCCAGTCATCACGTCGAGGCCGTAGCGGGTCAGCTCGGTCTGAAACTCGTGGTACTCCGGTCCGGTGAACCCGATCAGGGCGAGGCGCAGATGCAGGTCGACGTCGGCGGCCAACCGCTCGATCTTCTCCCGCCGTGCGCGGGTCGCCTCATCCTCGTCGCCTTCGTGGTCGACGTCGGCATCGTCCCGGGCAGGTTGTAGTGGCTCATCCGAGCGCCACGGATCGCGGCGGGACCGTTCGCCCAGCCAGGGCCGGGCGGCCCGTGCACGATCCATAACGGCTGTCTCCGGTCGGGTGCATTGACTGCCTACTCCGTACGGCAGTCGATGCTCCCTTCTAGTGCTGGCCGAGCCGCCACCCCCCAACAACTTCTGGTGACCTACGTCACTGCGCCGGTTGTCCGGGGCATGGCGACCTCTGCCCGCGGATCTGAAGCGGCGCCTGTTGCCAACCCGCCGCTATCCGCGAGGCCGATTACGCCGCTATCCGCGAGGCCGATTACTCAGCCCCAGAGAGCACGAGCTGGCCATTGACAGTCGTCGGCTTTGAAGGTGCCGTCATTGGTGGTGGCGATCAGGACGGTGGCGACGCCGATCCATCCGCCGGTTGCGCTGCGGACACCGTCACCAGCCCGCTGCCCATGTCGCCGCCCGCCGTCCCCGCGCCGCCAGCTTGCGGGCGCGCACCGTGGGCGGGCGAGGACGTCGGGCAGATCGTCGTCCTCGTGGGCTGGGCCGGGCCGGCGGCGCGGGCGAGGTCGGCGTCCCAGCGCGTCACGGTCGGGGCCCACTGCTCGCGGGCCCGGTCGGGGTCGACGCCGAGGGCCTCACCGATCAGGTCCCAGCCGACGCCGTTGGCGCGTTCGGCGACGATCGCCGCGGCGAGCACGTCGTCGACTAGGTGTACTGATCGGAGACGTTGGTTGAGGTCGTGTGTCGACACGATCTGACTGATCCGTTCCTCACCGACCGCGGTTACCACCCCCATGCCGGCGTCGGATGGTTCACCGACGCCCTCGGCTTCACCACCCCGCACCAACCCGGCAGCCCACGACTCTGACCACGCCGTCCCGCCCGCGCTTCACACCCAGCGCGGGTCGATCTGCAGCGCCACCGCCGCGGCCCGGTATGCCCTCTCCAGCTGCGGCGAGTGCGCCAGCCCGACCCGATGGCCGTGCTCGATGGTGAGCACCAGCTGCTGCAGGACCTGCCCGGTCAGATCCGGCTCGAGGACGGCCACGGCCGCCGCGGCCTGGTCCACTGCGCCGATCACCGCCACCGCGCCGGGGGCAGCGCGAAGCGCGTCGAGCGCGACGGCGACCGCCTCAACAGCCGCACGCAGGTCATCCGGCACACACCAAGCATCTCACCGACGCCCGGAGCCGGTGGGGCCAATAACTTCGTCACCCCGGCGCCCATTTACCTTGACAGAGCCAGACGACCACATCCAGCACCAGCTCGACGCGCTGCCCGCCGCGGCGCTGGCCGCGTTCGCCGAGCTCCGCGTGTTGCTGGAGGTCGACCCGTGGGCTGGCGGCCCGGCGAGCCCACTGCCTGCGAGTCGGTTAGTCGAGGTCACGGGGTGCGTTTGGATGCCGGCCGAGATGGCCGGTGCGCTCGATGGCGCACAGCAGCATCCAGGGCACGACAACTAGGAGGACGTTGATCACCGCGAGGAGGGCCCACCGCGAGGGCGGCTGAGGTCTGCAGGCCGGTCTTCCGGGCCAGGGCGGGCGGCCGTTGCCGCCTCGGGCTTCCGCAGCCGCGCGCATCAGCGCTGGAGGGGCGTGCGATTCCGTGCGATGCTCATTCGCGGCGCCCCCGATGCCATGGGATTCACCATGGAATGGTCGCTTCCCAGCGGTGGTGAATCGAGATCGACGACGACCTCGACCTCGTCGCCGACGATGATTCCGGTGTGGCGCTGGCGGGTCTGGCCGAACGGGATGAAGAACCAGTCGCCGACCGCGGCGATCGTGGTCCGGTATCGGTAGCCGGGCAAGGTGACCTGCACACGGACGCGGCGGCGCGGGCTCAGCCGCAGCATCACCGCCCTAGGTACCGGCAGCACCGTAGTCGGGTCGTGGTGGCGTTGCACGACGGTCCGAAACCTCACGCTCACCCCCGGACCGTAGCGACCGCGTCCCGACGGTGCCGCGCCCACTCCACCGCGGGCCGCACGACGGTCGCGACCACAGCGAGCAGCGCCAGACCCGTGATCTGCGCCGACAGGGCCACCACGGCGATGGAGCGGCGGCGCACCGCCGTCCCGCTGAGCACATCGCTCATCCCATAGCCGATGCTGGCTATGACGGCCAGAACCGGTCCGATGATGACCATCGGCCCTATACGTCGCGCAGGACGGGTCGAGTGACCCCATCGAGCGCGAGTCGTAGCAGATCGCGGTCGCCGAGGGCCCCGGCGAGGAGGACACCGCCCTGGTAGGCGGCGAGCAGCGCGGCCGCGACAGCGTCCGGGTCGGCCCCGGGGGCTAGTTCCCCATGCTGCTGCGCCCGCCGCAACCCCATCGCCAGCGCGTCGCGCCAGCGGGCGAAGCCATCGGCCAGTGCGGCGCGCGCGGCGCCGTCCCGTTCGCCGAGTTCGTGCACCAGCGACCCGATCGGGCACCGCATCACATCGTCCGCCGCGTACTGCTCGGCGGCGAGCGCGCACCACCTCCGTACGTCGGCCGCGGTGGCGATCGTGCCCAGCAGCGGCTGCTGGGCGTCGAGCACCCGCTGCACCTGCTGGGCGACGACCGCGGCGACCAGGCCGGCCTTCCCGGTGAAGTACAGGTACAGCTGCCCCCGCCCGGACCCGGACGCCGCCCCGACCTGGTCGAGCGTCGTTGCCCGGATCCCCTGCCGGGCGAACAGCACACACGCCGCGTCGAGGATGCGCTGCACAGTGGCACGGCCCTTGGCCGTGCTCGGTTCGGTCCGCACCGCAATCCCTTCGCCCGATTCTGTACCTCACGATACATTCTGCGGCATGATCCGACCTGTCACCCCCGCTGATGTGCCCGCGGTCGCCGCGCTCGCCGTCGCCTCGGAATTGTTCGACGTCGAGGACGCCGGCGTCGTCCAGGCGCTGCTGGAGGAGTTCCTCGCCCGTCAGCAGGCTGCCGGCCACCGGTGCGTCGTCGACGAGGTCGAGGACGAGCTGATCGGCGTGGCCTACTACGAGCCCGTCACCGCGACGGACCGGACCTGGGAGCTGTTAATGATCGGGGTCCGAGCTGACCGGCACCGGCAGGGTCGCGGCAGGGTGCTGTTGGAGCACGTGGAGCACGACCTGCGTGCGCGCGGTCAACGTCTCCTGCTGGTCGAGACCTCCGCGACGGCGGCGTTCGATCGCGCCCGGGCGTTCTACCTCGCCTGTGGCTACGACCAGGAGGCGCGAGTGCGCGACTACTTCGCCGATGGCGACGACATGGTGCTGTTTCGCAAAGCCGTGGCCACATCCTGAACCATGCCGCCGCGCCACTCCGAGCCGCTGGACGGTGCGGCGGTCGGTCTCGGCCTGTACGCGCGGTTGTCGGGGTCGAGCCGGATCGGGTAGGTCCGTCCTGCGTGGTCGCCGCGAGTTCCCGGGCACCTCCTCTTTGAATCAGGCGGTGATCGCGACGCTGGCGACGGTGAGGCTCAGCGCGGCGAGCCCGGCGGCGGCGCTCAGGCTGCGGGGGACTTCGCGGGCGGTACCGAAGCGGTGGTAGAGCCTGTCGAGTCGGCGGTGTACCCGCTCGCCCCAGGCCAGCCAGGCCCCGATCAGGAGCAGGCAGGGCAGGCAGTAGACCACGGCGTATCCGGCCAGGATGAGCATCCCGGCGCCGGTGGGCACCCCGGCCGATACCAGCCGTTCGATCGCGATGAAGTACGGGAATGCGTTCGGTAGGTCGGCGCCGGTGACCACGATGCCCAGCGGTAGCGCGGTCCACCCGGACAGCCAGCCCGGTAGCGCGATCGCCTGCCTGCGGTAGGAGCGCAACCGCCGCGCCGCTGACCACAACAGGACCACCGCGGCGATGCCGAACGCGATTCGCCGTAGCCACACCAGGCCGCCCGCTACGAGGTCGGCGGCGGCGTCGGCGGCGAGGTAGACGACCCCGCCGAGCGCCAGCACGGTGAGATAGGCGCCGATGACGAACAGGCAGGCGGTGGCGACCGGCCGCGTGCCGGGCAGGAGCAGGATCAGCGTCACCGCCACGATGGTCGCGGGGTTGAACGCGTCGAGGAACGCGAGCCCGGCCACCGCGCCCAGCAGACCTGGCGTGATCACCGGCCCGCCAGCAGGTATCCGACCAGCGCGTCGACCCGGGCACGGTTGGGTGGGTCACCGGCCAACGTCTCCAGGAACAGCCCGTCGCCCACCAGCCGGACCAGATCACCCCGCACCGGGTCACCGATCTCGGTCGTGATCATGGCCTGCCAGCGGGCCACGGCTTGTGCGACCTCGGGTGGCAGGTCGATCCCGCTCGCGGTGACCCGCACCAGCGACAGCAGCGCGCGGGCGGCGACGAGCTCGGGTCCGTCGACAGCGGAGAGCCGCAGCCACGTCTCGGCCGCGGAACCTTGCGCGGCGGCAGCTGTCATCGCCGCGTCGATCTCGGCGAGCGCCCGGTGCACCAGCCCGTGGGCGAGCGCGCGACGGTCCCGGAAGTGATGGAGCAACCCGCCCTTGCTCACCCCCGCCGCCGCGGCCACCGCGTCGAGCGAGGGAACCGGATCACCGCCAAGAATCAATTCCTGTAGCGCGTCGAGGACACGCTCACGAACACTCACCCGAAGAGCATACCGTCTGGACGGTCCGAACCGTCCAGACGGTATGCAATTTTTACGGCTGACCCTGCGCCCGAGCCGGCTATGGCCGCCGGTAACGATCAGGCCCGGTTCACACGGCGAGATCGCGGCGGCGGTACACCAGGACACCCAACCCAGCCAGGAGCACGGCCACGGTGCACATTCCGGTGGCGCCGGCCCAGTCCGGTGTGGTCTGTGGGACCGCGGCCAGGTGCGCGAACGGGGAGAGCTGCACGACCCAGTCCGGGGCGCCGGTGCTCTGGGCGAGGACCAGCAGCAGGAACCCGCCCGCGCCCGGTAGTGCGCCGATGGCCAGCACCGTGCGCGGGGCCCAGCCGAGCGCGAGCATCGCGGCCCCGATGCTCAGCAGCGCGATGGGGGCGCTGTTGAGCGCCCCGGCAAGGGCGGCGCCGAGCCCGAGCGGTGCGCCGACCGTCGAGGCGCCGGCCCACGCAGCCACACCGGCCATGCACAGCAGGGCCACCGTGCCGGCGGCGGTCGCGGCGAGGTCGGTGCCGGCGAGGCGGGCCCGGGAGATCGGCTGCGCTAACAGCAGGACCGCGCGGCGGCTGGTCTCCTCGGCCGCGGTCGCGGAGATCCGGGCGGCGCCGTAGAGCCCGGCGGGGATGGCGAGCAGGCTGAACATGGCCGCGGCGAACCCGGTGACCGAGCCCAGCCCGGCGAATCCGGCGGCGGCGGCCAGTTCGGCGAACCGGGCGTTGTCGGTGAGGAAGTCGGTGATCGACACTGTGAGTGTGCCGATGAGCAGGTAGTAGGCGCCCACCCCGATCCCCCACCCGGTGAGCGGGCCGATCGCGCGGAGAACCGCGACGGAAGGGGTGGCAGGGGTGGTGTGCGGGGCAAGGCGCCGGTGCTCATCACGGGGTCTCGCCGTAGTAGTCGAGGAAGATCTCCTCCAAGGTGGGTTCGCGCATGCTGATCGCGGTCACCTCGGCGGCGGCCAGTGCGCGCAGCGCCGCGGCGGGCGGCCCGGTCAGTGAGAACCGCACCCGGGAGCCGTCCAGCTCCTCGACGCCGGACACCCCAGGCACACCGCTCAGGTCCGGCACCGGCTCGCCGAAGGTGGCCTCCACGTCCATGCGGCGCAGGCGGCGGAGCTCGACGATCCGGGCCACCTCGACCAGACGGCCCGCGCGCAGGATCGCGACCCGGTCACACACCGCCTCGACCTCGGCGAGCTGGTGCGAGCTCAGGAACACCGTCTGACCCCGATCACGCGCCTCGAGCACGCAGCGCCGGAACTCGCGTTCCATCAGCGGGTCCAGGCCGCTGGTCGGTTCGTCGAGCACCAGCAGCGGGGCGCGGGTGGCGAACGCCGCGATCAGCGCGACCTTCTGTCGGTTGCCGGTCGAGTAGGTCTTGCCCGGCTTGTGCAGGTCCAGCTCGAATCGTTCGACCAGCTCCTCGCGGTAGGCCAGGTCCACACCGGGTCCGACCCGGGCGAGCAGTTCAAGGATCTCCGCGCCGGTCAACGCCGGCCACAACGCCACGTCCGCGGGCACGTAGGCGAGCTACTTGTGCGCCTCGCGCACCTCGGCGGCGGGCACCCCGAACAGCCGGGCGGTGCCCGCGGTGGGTCGGATCAGGCCGAGCAGCAGGCGGATCGTGGTGGACTTCCCGGCGCCGTTGGGCCCTAGGAATCGGTCACGCCACCCGACCTTCTCCAACCGGGCCTTCTCCGGAGTGGGCAAGGGGGCGCGGGACCGCGAGGGACGCGGTGGCCATGTCGACCTCCCCCGTCACCGACAACAGCTTGTCGGCGTGTCGCGGCGGACGTGTCGGCGGATGCGTTGCGGGCTGCTGCGGGGGATGCGGTCGATCTCGCAGCGGGCTTCCAGATCGACCTTGGTGAAGGTGCAGTAGTTACGGGTCCGGCCGCCGGGGAACAGCGGGTGGGTGGCGTAGCGCCGTTGGGCGGCGTCGATGACGTCGCGCAGGGCGATCGTGCCGTCCGCGTCGGCGTGTTCGTCGATCATGTCGAGGATGTGGGCGCGCATGAGCTCGTACTGCTGCGCGTCCATGGTCCAGCCGTCGAGGCCGTCGGGGCGGGTCGCGTTGAAGATCTGCACGCGGCCCCGCTCGCGGGCGAGGGCGTCGGCGTGCCAGGCCTGCTCGGGGACGGGGCCGCTGTGCGGGTCGCGCTCCATCGGGGTCAGCTGGTCTGCGCCGGTGCGTTCTCGACGTGGGCCTTGAGCAGTTCGAGGTCCTTCACGTGTAGGCGGCGGACCCGGCGTCCGAGCAGGAGTTCGGCGAGCTGGCGGGCGCCGGGTGGGAGCGGGGCGGTGGCCCGGAAGTCCAGGTGGACGCGGGTGCGGGTGTCGTCGAGGGCCTCGAGGCGGAAGTCGACCTCGGGGGTCATCTCCCGTCCGCGCGGGCCCTTGTTGCGCAGCCGGTAATCGATGCGGTCGGTCTCGATGCGGGTGAGGCGTTGGCGGCCCTGCTCGACCCCGGTGCGGTTGCGGAACACGATCGCGGATCCGATCGAGCGGCCGTCGCCGAGCTGCAGCCGGCGACCTGGCAAGCGTTCGCCAACGTGTACCGCCCGCTCGGCGAGCACGTATGGGCCGCCACTGCCAATCTTACCGAGCGCGATCGCCGAGCGGTGGTGGCGGCGATGGACATCATGACCCGCGCATTCGACGACGTGCGCACCCGGTTGGCTGCCGAAGCCTCGGCCCAACCCGGCCGCTGAGCGATCGACGCGTCCGACACCGGCACCAGCAACGTCTCCGACGCCTCGACGTGGGCGATCGAGCACACGAAACCGGTTGTGTCAACAGTGTCTGATGTGTAGCCCAGGGGTCACTGCCTGTCTGGTGTTCCTGGACCGCCGCGCTCGACGGCGAGCGCGGCGAAGCGGTCCAGCAGGGTGGCGAGGGAGTGCACGTCGGCGTCGTCCCAGCCGGTGAGAATCCCGGCCAGCCAGCTGGTGCGAAAGGCCACCGCTCGTTCGCGCAGTTCGCGACCTGATGGGGTGAGCGCAAGGGCGGTGCGGCGGGAGTCGTGCGCTGATGGGGTGCGCTCCACGAGTCCGCTGCGCGCGGCGCGGTCGACCAGTCGGCTGGCCGTGGAGTGCTCCACGTCGGCGAACCGGGCCACCTCACCCACCGACACCTCCTGCCCGGCGTCCGCCCCGCGCGCGCAGGCCTCGACCACCAGCACGCTGGACATCTCGACCGGTGTCGCATCGCCGACGCGGCGGGGGGCGGCGCTCCACAGTCGGCGGAGTCGGACCAGCGCGTCGTCGATGACGCGCAGCTCGGCGGACATGTATGTATCGTACAGAGTATGTACGGTACAGGTGCCGAGGAGGTCGTCGTGCGGGTCGGGGTCCTGGGTGGGACGGGTCGGACCGGTCGGCTGGTCGTCGCGGAGTTCGTGCGGCGCGGTCACGAGGTGGCGGCCCTGGCCCGTGATCCGGCGACCGCAGGTCTGGGACCGGGTGTGCGACCGGGCGCACCATCCGGGGCTACTGCCAGCGCTGGTTCAGCTACCTCGACCCGGCCAGACGTCGGTACTTCGCGTTCGAGATGAGCTGTCCGGCACCGGCCGGGCTCAGCGGCAGCGTCGTGGCCTACACCCACCGGCCCGACGTCGCCGTCGCGGTCGTGACCGCCAACCACGACTCCTACATCCTGCTCGACCGCGTCGAGGAAATCGAGCGCGACGGCAGCGTGTCCCGGGACAGCACCAGCCGCGTCATCTCCTACGGCATCGCCGCGAGCCTCAGCAACACCGAGAACTGGCTCGACGAACACCTCGCATCGCTGCCGGCCCCGAACTGACCAGTGGCCCCGAGCGCATGCTCCGCAGGTGAACCACCGCTGGTCACGGGCGCACGCGGTGTCGCGCAGCACACGGTTCGTCGTGGCCGCACGGGGAGAGGATCCGCGAACGGCCACCGGCCGCGGGACGGTCACCGCAGGTTCGCTTGCCAACAGCCCGATCAACCGGCAGCACGAGCCCGAACACCGTGCCGCCCGAGCTGGCCAGGCACCGCAGGGTGCCGCGGTGGGCGTGGGCGAGGCCGCGGGCGATGGACAGTCCCAGTCCGGCGCCGCCGCTCACGACGGATGGGCCCCGGTCAGCAAGGCACTCGCAGTGAGGTCGTCCGCACGTCCCGGATCGGCGACGATCTGCACCACTGCATGCCCACGGTCACGGTGCAGGGTCCAGCTCAGGAACGGGCAAGCCCGCCGCTCGGCGACCAACAGCGCACCCAGCTCCGCTATGACCCCCGGCCCCTCCCGATAGCGGATCTCCACCACCGGGCCGCGCCGAGGGGACCGTCGCCGACACCGCCTGGGGAGGCCGTGCGCATCCCGGGTACGGCGTGGTCCCGGTCTGGCTGGTGCTCACCTGCGGTACCCGCGCAGCCGCCGTCTCCGCGTCGCCAGCGCCGCACCCAGCACCCCGAGCGCCGCACCCACCGCCAGCGCCCCGGCCAGCTCCACCGGTGCCGCCTGCACCACGCACCACCCCGCACCCAGCAGCGCCACCACCGCACCGCTCCAGCACGCCGTCACCGTATCCGGCGCCGAACCCCTCGTGGTCATCATCGCCCCCCGGCCCGGTCACCGGGCGTCGGTGACGTCGAGCAGGCGTTGACGGGCCAGGCGCTCCACCAACTCGGGCAGCGCACCCACCGGGACCCCCCGCAGATCCATGCAGCAGTCGAGCACCACCCGGCTGACCGTGCAGGGATCCGCTCGAGCCCCGAACTCGACCACCAGACGTTCGGTGACTCCGCCCATCGAATCCGTCTGACCGGCGTCCTGCGGGCGCAGCAGCCCGACGACGGGGCCCTGCTCCCTGATGTGCATCGAGTCCGGCCCGGACCGCACCGCCCCGACCCTGCTGCCCGTCATGACTTTCCCTCAGACGCGGCCGTGGCCTGGGCGGGACGCACCGCTGCCGGGTCGGCGCGCAGCCGACGGCCTGGGCAGCCCCGCTCCCCACATGGCGGGGCGCCCCGGCGTGCGTCATGGCGTTCCTGCCGGCGCCCGCAGGAAGGCGCCGACGTACCTCTCGACGATGCTGCTGGCGGCATGGTCGGATTCCTCACCTGGCGCCACCGGGTGGGAACGTCCGTCGCCGGGGTCCGGGGCTACGGTCCGTGGAACCCACACGCCTCGCGCCGTGACCACCGAAGATAGCTCGATTTCCCGGCTTCGCCCACCGCCACCGCGGCCTACCGAAGCTCGTCTACCAGCCGGGCTCCGGCACCTCGCGCGCTCAGCTCGGACTGGCCGGCTCGGTCGCGCGCTGCCGGGTACGCCGCGACCAGCTGGCACTCGGACACTGATGATCGCTGGCTGGGCCCCGTCGACAACTACGGGTTCTTATCCTCGTGCCCGCCCGCCACCGCGCCCACCGCACCGTCGTCGAGAACCAGATCACGACGGCAGCCTGAACCCCTTTGTTGGAGGGCGGATCCGCGCCGTTGCTCGCCACCGTTGTGAGGAGGGGTCAACGTGGAGCGCCCGCAGCGAAGCGAGGACGAACGACGTTGACGCCGACGATCAACGGTGCACACTCCCCCGCGGGATCGACCCAGGGATCGACCCAGGGATCGACCCAGGGATCGACCCAGGGATCGACCCAGGGGTTGCCACAGGGCTCTAGGGCCGACAGCCCCGCTCGGAGGCGGTCGACCTGCGGTTTCTGGCCCGCGCGGCCCAATGGGCGTCTATCCGACCGCCGCCCAGGAGGTACGCCGTCCGCGCCGAGCTCGCCGCCGTTCGCCTCAACCGGCGGGTGGTAGACGAGGCGCCGCACTCGAGCAGCGCCTAGCCAGTCATCTGGTGTCTCTCAGGCCGCCCCACGATTTACATGTCTTGTAAGACGGGTAAGGAATGCCTCAAACGTTTCGGGTGGTGCTGCGGCGGCGCTTGGAGACCGGTGGCATGCGGAAGGTCTCGCCGTCGTTGTAGCGCTCCTCCAGCTCGGTGGCCGTGTCCTGCATCCAGGTCTCGACTGCGGCGGACATGTTCTCGGGTACCTCCCCCGCGGCGTCTTCGCGACGGGCCAGCCAGTAGATCGCCGCACGGAACCGGGCGAAGGTGGCGTCCTCGATGTAGAAGCTGCGGTAGTCCTTGCGGCCTGGGGTGATGTTGGGGTCGTCGACGGCGCTGACGTGCGTCGGGGTCGATGGGGTCGACCGGCGGCCGCGGCCGCCGGTCTGCGCGGGCGCGGGGCGCGGCCGCTGTGGCGCCGGCTCAGGCAGGTCCGGCTGCTGCTCGTCCTCGACCGGTTCTGGGGTCACGGTCGGGGGCTGGGCCGGTGCGGGGGCCGAGGCGGGTCGCACCGGTGGGGGCAGCTCGTCGGGGTTGATGGAGAGCCGCTCGCGTAGCCGCTGAGCCTTGGGGGTCGGGCTCATCGGATGACCCCGGTCGCCGGGACGCCCTCGGGGAGGTCGGGGTGCTGCATGAGGTCGCGGCGCAGGAACCCGAGGAAGATGCGGGCGAGTGCGCTCGCGGCGACGTCGGTGCGGTCCCCGAGCCGGTCACCGAGCTGGAAGGCTTCGTTGACCGAGGCGCGGCGTGGGACCTCGGCGCGTACGTCGTCGCCGAACTCGGCGTAGACCTTGTCGCGAATGGCCTCCTCGATGCCGACCCGGCCGTCGAATCCGGACAGCACCACACCTGCCCACCGCAGCGGGTGGGCGCGCTGGATCCGGTCGATGCGGGCTTTGGCCTCGGTCGCCTTGCGCACGGCGTCGGTGGTCGGCGCGATGGGCGCGTAGGCGACGTCGGCGGCGTACATCGCGAGGGTGACCAGCGAGCCGGTGCGGCCCCCGGTGTCGAACAGGATGAGGTCGTAGCGGTCGGGTAGCTCGGCCGCGGTGATGATGTCGCGCAGCAGCCAGGTGTCGGCGATCGCAACCTGGCTGACGCCGGTGAGGGACGCACCGGCCGGGAGGAGCTCCACCCCTGCCCATGGAGTCGCCACGATCTCGTCGACGATCCGCTTGGCTCCCTGTTCGGCGTTCCCCTCCCCCGCGGTGACGCCTGCCTGTTCGAACACCGATCCGAGGCCGGTGGAGTGCTGGGGCACGTTGAACCGGTTGGACAGGTTGCGCTCGGGGTCGATGTCGATGAGCAGAGTGGCCAGCCCGGCCCGGGACGCCTCCCCGGCCATCGTCATCTGCCACAGGGTCTTGGCCGTGCCGCCCTTCCCGGACAGCACCACCACTGATGTTGCTGGCATTTGTTACCTCTCTTGTAAGACTGACCAGGCTTACTAGGTAGGCGTACGAATTGGTCGACGGGTGTCAGGCTAGAGGGGTTAGCGCTGCTAGAGACACCTGACACGCCCTTCTAGCCAGCAAAGCCTCTGTGGCCCCTCTAGTACGGCTGGCAAATCTTGTAACGCTTGCCAGTCTTGTAAGAGATGCCAGAGAAGCGGAGTAGCGGACGCGATGGGGGTGGTCCCACCGCGGGGTTCGAGGAGCGGGGGTCTGGTCACGCGTGCCCGGTTCGGCCGCGGCCAGCGCGCAGTTGGTCACGATGGGCCTGCCACGCGGCCAGGGCAGCGAGGTGAGCGGAGGTTCGACCGGGCGCCGGCGTGGGACCCGTCGGAGGCCGGGTGAGGATGCGGGCTGACTGCGCGGCCCGGTAGTCGCCGGGGATGCCCACCAGCTTGGTGGGTAGTTCGTGGAGTCGGCCGCGCCAGGGGCGGAGTCGGGCGGCGAGGACGCGTAGGGGGTCGCGGGCGCCGCGGAGGGCGTCGCCGCGGTGGTGGTCGGGTCGGTCGGGGTGTCGGTCGATGGCGTGGAGCAGCGCGGCGGGGCAGGCTCCGGCGGTCCACCAAGGTCGGAGCAGGGCACGGGCGCGCCAGAGCGGCACCCCGGATACCCCTCGCTGGTCTAGGCCTAGACGCTGGAACAGGCACTGGGTGGCGGCGGTCCGGTCTGGAGCGGTCTGGGGCACCCCGTAGAGCGGCCAGCTGGTCGCAGCTGGTTCGGCGGGTTTGGGCCGTCTGCCGTTCAAGGGCTTGTTGCCAACGTAAGTAACGGGGAGGACGCCATTTTTGTCCACAGCGGTGCTGAGCTGCGTGGATATGGTGCCGTCGGGGCCGGTGGTGGCGGGGTCGGGCGGGGGAGTGCTGGCGACGAGGGGGGCGACCAGGACGTAGCTGGGGGTGCGGCCGTGCTCGGTGCGCAGAAACTTCGCAGACGCGCCGTGTTCGACCACGACGAGCAGGCTGGCCTCGCGGGCCCAGGCGATGACCCGGGAGACGGTGCGGGGTGCGCGGGCGCCGGCGTGGCCGAGGCGGGCCAGGGTGACCGCGGTGATGACACCGGTCTGCCAGTCCATGCTGCACACCAGCTGGCGCAGGATCGCCGTCCACGCGGCGCGTTTGTCGCTGCGCCAGTCCTGGGCGTCGACGAGCTCGTCGACGACGGCCAGGGCCTCGGTCTGATCCTCCAGGACACGGTGCTGGCGGCCGATCAGGTGCCGCCACCCCGGGTGTGGGGTGTAGCGGCCGCAGGTGACGCGGACGGCCGCGCGGCGGCGGCCGTAGGCCATCCCACGGGCCCGGGTAAGGGCCGCGGTGCGCCGGCCCATCCATGGCCGGTGCATCGGCGGGCCGGCCGTGGCGCGAGCGGCGCAGCCGCGCGGCGGCCGAGAGCGGCGCTTAGGGCCGGACGGCGACGCGGTCGGGCCATCATCGGGCCCGGCGGTGCTGGCCGGGCCGCTGCGGCCGTCGGGGGCGTGTACGGCGCACAGCGACAGGGTCGGGTCGACCGGGAGACTGTAGGAACCGGCTTCGTAGCAGGGCAGACACCAACCGGCGCCGAACTCGGCCTCGGATTCGGCGTGTGGCGGATGCGCGTCAGGGCGCGCAGGGGTTATCTTGGGCACGCGAAAGCGCGCCCCCTTCCTGACCGGAGGGAACCGCTCCGGCTGACAACCGGAGCATCTGCGCCGTCTCGGGGTGCAAGCCGAGACGGTCGCGACTCGACGAGGCGGTCCCTACGGGGACCGCCTCGCTGTCGTTACGAGGCCTTGCTCAGTGGCAATCCCTCCTGCGTCTGATAGGGAATACCGACCTCGGTCGCGAGTAGCTCGCCGATCAGGTCGGTCACTGTCATCCCACGGCGGGCCGCGTGCTCGCGGACCGCCGCGAGCAGCGCCGTGGGGAGCTTGTAGCTGACGAGTCGCCGATCGCCTTTCGACGGCCGGCCGCCCTTCTTGTGCTCCATAGCGCAGTTCCTACCGTTCCGTATGGACGGAACCGGGTAGGCGCGCCGAGGACCGACAGAGGTTGAACCGCGCGGGCCGGTTAATCGCGGTGTGCGGCAAGGACGTCCAACAGCACCAGGCGAGCCTCGTCATCGTGCACCGCGGCGCCTTCAAGCCGATCGAACCAGCGGCGGTGCCGGTCGATGTCCACGCGCTCGTCCAGGAACGCGGTGCCGACGATGGTCTCGTTGGTCGCCATCCGGTCGCCGTAAAGATGGAACGACGGCGGCAGCGGGGGCACGGGCCGACCGTGCGGAAGCACACCGAGCCGGACGTTCGGCCGCCGGGACAGATCGATGAGGTGCTGCAGCTGCTCCTGCATCACCTCTTGCGAGCCGAGTACTGTACGCAGCACCCCCTCGGGGACCACTTGCCTCACGGTCCGCTCGGAGTCGTCCAGTAGCGCGAGGCGGGACCGGCGAGCCTCCGCCCACCCCTCGTCGGGTACCCGTTCGATCACGGCCAACGTGTACGCCCACGCCTGCATCAAGCCTGGGACGATCTCGGCCTGCCACGAGCGAATCTCGTGGCACTGCCGCTCGATGGCGAGGATTCGGCGCTGCGCGTCGGCGCCCTTGCGAACGATGCGAGTCTGGCGGGTGACCGCGAGGTCAGCGATCGTCTTGCAGAGTTCAACCAGCTCGCGGCGCTGCGGCGCCGTCGCGTTGAGCGCGCGCGCGTACCGCTCCGCGACGTTCGGCGGCGGCGTCCGCTGCCCATGCTCGGCCTTGCTGATGCTGCCTTGGCTCAGCCCGGATCGGGCGGCGGCTTCGGTCTGGGTGCGATCGCCTCGGATCTCGACTAGCAGCTGCGAGATCCGGTCGCGACCCGATCCGGGTGGTGACATCTAGGCGGCTCGACTCGGTCGTGCGCCGTGGTACTCGGGGTGGCGCGACCACCATGACGCCCACGGCTCGGCGGCGTCCCAGAGCCGGCGGGCATCGTCGCGGTAGGCCTCGGCACGGTCGTCGGCCGCGCCGATGTAGGCGGCGCCGACGAACGTGCCGTCGGTCTGGTAGATCACGGGCACGACGATGCGGTTGACCACCCAGTAGTCGCCGGGTCCGAGCAGGCTCGGGATGCTGTGCTCGCCGCGGCGGAGCACCCGGATCTGCTCGAAGGCGCTGTTGAGCGCGTAACCGCGCTGGCAGGCGTACAGCTCGTAATCGGTCAGGTCCTCGGACAAGATCCGCACGCGATAGTGAGCGATGCCGGCCGCCACGTCGCGTTCGAGCTGGTCGAGCCACTGCTGCTTGGCCGTTGGCGGTGCGTCGCCGTTCCGCCAGGCTTGGAAGTCTGCGCCGGCGCGGCTGTATGCCGGGAGCTGCTCGAGCCGGAACCGCCAGTCACCACGCTGATGGACGTTGTCGTCCATGAACCGGCCCAGCGTTGCTAGGTCCATGAGTCCGCACGGCACCCAGCGCGGTTGGGTACCGAGCAACTCACGCTCGGGGTTGTACTCCGCGGCGAGTTCCGCGCGGGCGCTGTCGTCGACGTCATCGCGCACGACCACGAACGCCTCCTCCCTGCCGGGCAGCGTGTGCACGCTCGGGCAGTCGTTGCGGTCGGGCGAGTCTGCCGTGCCCGCCGTAGTGATCAACGTCTGGTGGTTCGTGGACATGGCGGCGTCCCCTCCTGGCGCGCGGACATGGCAACGAAGTGTCCGCACCGCCCCACCTCCTAGTCAACCGTGACAGGAATACCGGCGCGGCACCCACCTAGCAATATTCCTCTCACGCTTGCATAGCGGTCTGCACCCCGTCATGCTGACTTCGGGGCCGGCCCTCTCAATGCAAGGGGCCTCGGCGGAGCTCTGACCCTCCGCCGAGGCCGTGGGCCGTGCCCCAACCGATGCGAAGGGATACGACCCATGAGCAGGATCGCAGCACCGTCCGCAGTGGGGCAGCCGGACCAGGTGCCGTGCGCCGCTACGCCGGAGCGGATGTTCCCGGTGGATGAGTCCGGTCCGGGCCAGGCCCCGACGGTGGGGGAGCGGGCGGCGTTGGCGGTGTGCGCCGCGTGCCCGGCGCTGGACCGGTGCCGGGTGGCGGTGCTGGGGATGCCGCTGGCCTACGGGGTGGCCGGCGGGATGACCGCCGCGCAGCGCCGTGAGCTGCGCGCGGCCCGGCTCGACCGCCGAGCGAGGGCGGCGTGAGCGCGCCGGCGCGGGAGGCCGGAAGCGCACCGGCGGCGCCGCTGGGCGAGCTGGCGCTGCAGCTGGGTCGGTTGGGCGGGGTCGCGCAGCGGCTGCTCGCGGTGCACGTGCCGGATCGGCACGGCCGGTGCCGGGGCTGCACGGTCCCGGGCACCGGGCTGCCGGGGGCGGTGTGGCCGTGCGCGCTGCACTTCTACGCCGCCGCCGCACAGCCGGTGGCGCGATGAACGCGCGGGCGGTGCTGTCCGGGCTGCTGCTCGTCGTCGCGGCCGCGGCGGCGATCCTGTCGTTCGCCGCGCTGCGCGATCTCGCGCTGCTGTGCGGGTTCTCCCCACAGCTGGCCTGGCTGTTGCCGGTCGTCGTCGACGCCGGCGCCGCCGCCGGGTCGCTGGTCTGGCTCGGCGGCTGGGCCGCCGAACCCGCGCGCCGCTTCGCTCGCGCGCTCGCGCTGGCCCTGCTCGGTTCCTCGGTCGCGGCCAACGCGCTCGGGCACGGTCTGGCCGCGTTCGCGCTCGCCCCGCCGTGGTGGGTGGTCGTGATCGTCTCCGCGGTCGCCCCGTCCGTGCTGGGCGCCGTGGTCCACCTGGCGGTGCTCGTCGGCCGCACCGACGAACACCACACCGTGCACCACCACGACGTCGAGCAACCCGACATCGACGAGCCGGACGTCGACGAGCAGGTCACCGGCGCGGTCGGGGCAGTGTCCGAGCGCCTCGAGCTGGCCGCCCGCGCCTACAACGACGGGCTCCTCGACGAGCGTGGCCTGTCCCGCCGGTGGGCCGCCGTCGACGCGGACGCGGCGACGTCGCCCCACCCGGTCGATCCGGTCGATGCGGACGGGCGGGTGGTCGAGCTGGTGGAGCTGCTCGAGGCCGGGGCCCCGGTCACCGGGGCGCACGCGGCGGTGTTGTTCGGCTGCTCGCCGCGGACCGGGCGGTGGCTGCTCACCCGCGCCCAGGCCCTCGCCGTCACCCCGGCCGCCGCCGCGGCCGGAACCGAGCCGGAGCTGGTGGGGGCGGGGTGGCCGCGATGAGGTGCCTCCCCGAACCCGCCACCCCCCGCGGCCGGTGGAGTCGTACGCGGCGCGCGCTGGCCGCGGCCGCGGCCGCGGCGCTGGTTGTGCAGCTGGTGCCGGTCGTGCATACCGTGCTGGTCGTGCTGGTCGCGACCTCCTGGACGCTGATCGCGCTGCTGGCCGCCCGCGTGCTGGCCCAACGCCACGGGCGCCACCAGCCCGCCTGGGCGAGCCCCGCGGCCGCAGCCCGGACCGCCACCCACCTGGCGGGGCGGCTGGCCGGGCGGCTGGCGGGGTGGGTGCGGACACGCCCGCGTTCGACGTCGACGCCGGTCGCGGCCCCGGCCACCGTCGCCACTCCGGTCACCGCGGGGCAGGACTGTTACGAGCTGGTCGGCGGCCCGGCGGGCGGGCAGCGGTGATGCGGCCCGCGATGTGGGCCGACGCCCTGGCCGGTGCCGGCGCGGGCGCGCTCACCGACGGCGAGATCACCCGCATGCACGTCCAGGCCGGCACGGCCGGGGTGGCGGCCACCGCCGCGTCGGCGTGGCTCGCCGGGGCGACGCCGTGGCCGCTGCTGGACTCGACGGCCCTGGTCGGCGCCGCCGCCGGGTCGGTGCTCACCGCCGCGACCGTCGCGCACCGCAGCTGGTGGACCCACCCGCACACCCGGCTGCGCCGGGCGCTGGGCGGCCCGGTCGGCTGGCTCGACGGCCACGACCTCACCGAAACCTGCGGGGCCGCCGCGGTGCGCCGCCACGCCGCCGGGCTGTGGCCCGGGCGCGATCACCACCGCGCCCCGGTGACCTGGGCGGGGTGGGAGGCCGGCCGCCTGGTGTCCGGGCCGCGCCATCTGCGCCGGCGCCGGGTGTACTCGCCGTGGACCCGCGGGATCGGGATCCTCGGCCCACAGGGCTCCGGGAAGACCCAGTACCTGATCGGGCTGCTGCTCCAAGCCCCCGGCGCGGTGGTCGTGCCCTCCACCAAGCCGGAGCTGGCGCTGGCCACCATGGCCGCTCGCGCCGCGGTGGGGCCGGTGGCGGTGTTCAACCCCGCCGCCCTCGGCGAGCTCACCTCCACCCTGGCCTGGGACCCGGTCGCCGGCTGCGACGCCCACGCCACCGCGGATGCGCGGGCGTGGGCACTGGTCCGTGGCGGCGGCGCCGCCGCCGGCACCCACGCCGCGGAGTTCTGGGCGCAGAAAGCCCAGGAGATCATCCGCGCCTATCTGATGGCCGCCGCGCTGTCCGGCCGCGGCATGGGCGCGGTGATGCGATGGGCCAACACCCCCGATGACCCGGCACCTGTGCACGTGCTCACCGGCCACCCCGCCGCGGTGCCGCCCGGGTGGGTGGAGACCCTGACCACCCACCTCAGTGCCGCCCCGAACACCAGGACGGGCTACTTCGCCACCGTCTCCTCGTGTGTGGGGTTCATGGACAACCCCACCGTCGCCGCCGCCTGCCGTCCCGCCCCGGGCCGGCACCTGGACGTGGCCGAGTTCCTCGCCAGCTCGGGAACGCTGTACCTGATCGGGTCCAGCGCCGACCGGCGCCTGGCGCCGCTGCTGACCGCGTTGACCGAGCACCTGTTCGACACCGCCCAGCAGCTCGCCGCCGCCCAGCCGGGCGGGCGGCTCCCGGTGCCGTTGGCGTTCCTGCTCGACGAGGTCGCCCACACCACCCCCGTCCCGCTGGACCGGTGGGCCGCGGACTCCCGCGGCTGGGGCATCACCGTGTGCGCCGTCGTGCAATCCCTCGCCCAGCTCGCGGCGACGTGGGGCCGGGATGCCGGGGAGATCATCTGGGAGAACCTGCCCACCAAGGTGATCCTGCCCGGGGTGGCCAACGTCGAGGACCTGCGCGCGCTGTCCTACCTCGGTGGGGAGCGCTGGACCGCGCGGCACAACGACGGCGCCTCCGCCGGCGCCGACGGGCGCCGCTCCACCTCGGTCTCGACCACCCGCACCCGGGAACCGGTGATCGGCGGGGATGTGATCGCGACCCTGCCGCGCTGGCACGCCTACCTGCTCGGGGCCGCGCCCCGCCCGGCCGTGGTCCGGTTCACCCCCGGCTACCAACTCCTCGCCACCGCGGCGCCCAAGGCGGGCGCGCCGTCATGACCGGCCCGCCCGCCGACGACCCGAACGGCGACGACCCGCCCACCGGGCGGGGCGCCGATCTGGGCGAGGCGGGCGGGCGCGCCCGGTCACCGCTGACCCGGGCCCAGGCCCGTGACGAGCTGCTCGCCCGCCTCGCCGCGCAGCTCCGCACCACCCACGCCGCCACCAACCGCCGGCTCGACACCGTCGAGGCGAACGTGGCCGAGTCGGCGGACCTGCTCGCCCAGGCGCTGCCGCGGATCGACACCGCGCTCAACCAGCTCGCCGCCCTGGCCGAGCGGCTCGACGCCACCCCGGCGGTCCCGGTCAACTGGCCCACCCTCACCGTCGACGAGGCTGCGACGGCGTGGGCGCAGCTGGCCGACTGGACCGCTGATGTGCTGGTCGGCTGGTACCGGCTCGCCCGCGCGCAGCTGCCCGACTGCTGGGCGCTGCACCGCCCGGTCCTGCTCGAGCTGACCTGGCTGCACACCACCTACCGGGAGGCCCACACTCGCGGCGCGCGGGCCGGGCTAGCCGCGGACTGGCACACCCGCTGGCTCCCGGCCGCGCTGGCCGCGATCGCGGCCGCCACCGGGCCCGCCCCGGGCGTGACTGTGTCGGGGTGCCGCCCCGGCCGCCACCACGACCCCACCAGCCCGCTCCCGGCCGGCGCCTACACCGCGCCCCCGGACGAACCGGCCGACGGCCGCCACGTCGAGGGCCGCGAGAAACTGCTGGCCCGCCGCGAGTTCTGGCAGGCCAACTACCTCACCGCCGTCCGCTTCGACCACAACTGGCGCGACCACGACACCCCACCCGGGCCGGGGTAACCGCAGGCCGCCGGTACGGCCCATGATGCTGGTAACCCCGGGTATCGGTCCTTGCGGAGTAGCCGCGACGGCCGCGTGCTGGATGCCCGGCTGCGTCGTCGGCGTGAACTAGGATCTTGGCGCGGTCAGGTCGCTGCCGTCGTGCGCGAGACGCCCGTCGACGTGAGCCTCGTCACCCTTGCGTCGTGCTTCCGGAAAACGGGCGGATCTCGGCCTGAGGAGTGAAGACCTGACGACCGAGAGGAGTGAGCCGGCCATGTCCAGCTCCTTCGAGTCGTCTCCGATCCCCAGCGGAGACGACAGCCCCACCCCTACTGACCAGCCTGCTGCCGTCGGCGAGCAGCGCCCGAGCGCGCGCCGGCGGCGGAAGCGGACCCGGACGCCCGTCGGGATGCCGATGCTCGAGTCGGTGACGAGGATGCTCAACGCAGCCGCGCCGCTGCGGGCGATCGAGCAGCTCGCGGGCATGTCGACGCGCCTGCGCGTCCTCGACGAGGCGGTGACCCGGCCGTGGAACCTCGTTGGCTCCTCGGTCGCCGCGACGGTGCTGGCGGCGACCGAGCCCGTCCGGACGAGCCTCGCGGAGCAGGTGCTGCAGAGCGTTGGCGGGTTGTCCGACGCGGTCGGTCGGGTGTCGACCGCCGAGCTCGTGCTCCAGGGCATGCCGGAGCGGCCGCTCCGCAGCACCGTCGTCGGCGTGTCGGGCGAGAGCATGAAGGCGCTCAGCGACAGCCTGCGCCTGGTCGGGCCGACAGATCTGACCGCCGCGACGAGCGTCGCCGGGCTGAACAACATCACCCCCGCCAGCGTCGCCGGGGTCCCGCGGTTGACCGCGATCATCGACGAGCTCGCCGCGCTGCAGGGCCCCTCGGGTCCGGCGGCCATATCGGCAAAGCTCACGGACCTCGCCGGCCTGGGCGGCGGGGGGATGACCAAGACGGTGGGCTTGTTGCCGTCGGGGGTCGTCGACTCTCTGGAGGAGCTGAGGGCGCCCCGTGCGGTGGAACTCGCCGAGTCGCTGGCCAAGGTGTCCGGGCTGAGCGAGGTCTCCAGGTCTGCAGCGTTGGGCAAGATGTTCGAGTCGTCGACGCTGAGCCGGGTCGCCGGGCTGGGCGGAACCTCCGCGATGTTCGACGGGATGGCCGGGGTGATCGGGGCCTCGGCGGCGGTCGACGGGATGGCCGGGCTGATCGGGGCGTCGGTGCCGTTCGGCGGCATGGCCGGGCTGATCGGGGCGTCGGCGCCGTTCGAGGGGATGGCTGGGCTGATCGGGGCCTCGACGCTGCCCGACATCTTCAGGTTGGTCTCGCCGGGCGTCGTGGGCTTGGCCGACCTGGTTGGGCGGTCGGTGCAGGCCGCGCTCGACATCGAGGCGCGGCTGCAGATCCAGCTGCTCGCTGCCCATGACGCCGCGATCCGTGGTGACGAGGAGGCGGTCAGCGTCTTTCTGCAGCGCTGGATGGACCTGCCGCGGGGCAACTGGCGCGAGCGGGTGAAGGCGGGCATGGACGTGCTGGTGCTCGAACCGGTCGAGCAATGCGATCCGGACACCGCGTTCGACATGCTCGAGCGGGTCGAGAAGGCCCTGTGCCACCACTATCAACGCGGCCTGATGCCCCTCACCCAGACCGTCATCGGGCGGCGCCGTGTCGTGGCGCTCGAGGCGCTGCCCGACCTCACGGGTGCGGTGGACCTGTCGGCCGAGGAGTTCCTGCCGGCCTCACCCTCGGCGGAGGACCAGGCGGTGGCGCAGCTCGACCCGGGGCAGGACGTGGTGCGCGACGTCCGCCTGCTGGCCATCATGGGCGGGCTGACCCCGGTCGAGACCACGGTGATGCTGGCCTGGAGCGCGCAGCAGCGCCGTTCCTGGGAGCGGGCCGCGCAGGAGTGCGGCCTGCCGTCCTCGGAGGGCGAGCGGGTGCGGGCGAAGCTGAAGCGCAAGGTCGAGCTGGTGGCCAAGGCCATGCGGGCCGGCTCCATGGTGGTTGGGCCGCGCTTCGGGACCGGGCGGTGAGCGCGGTGCAGCTCGACGCGTGGATGTTGGCCGCGCTGCCGATCGTGGCGTGGCCGGTCGTCGTGGTGGCTGTAGTGGTCGCGGTGCTGGTGCTCGTCCCGGGAGAACGTCAGCCGGTCGTGCTGGCCAGCATCGCCGACCTGGTGCGCGCGGTGCGCAGCCCTTCGAAGGCCGTTGATCGTCGCCACGGTTAGGCTCGTCAGGATGCGCTGCCTGAGGGCCGGCCCAGGCATCGCCGGGTGACCGCCTCGATGCGCGACGCGGTGGTCGGTGCTGGAGACCGTGGGCGGGTGGGCCGTGGCGAGCAGCTGCAGGCGTCCGAGCGGTGCCGAGCGGCAGGAGCAACACGTGGCGGTCGCTGAGAACCACGTGCCCGAGCCACCCCGCCCGTTGAGGGGTCCGCCTACGGATCAGATGCCTGAGTGCCAGCCAGTACTGTCCAGGGATGACCGCGCCCGACCCGACCGACGTCGCTCGTAAGCTCCGTCAGCACGACAACGAGTTCGAGGCCGTCTACGACCTGCTCAGCGTTGTGGACGGCAAGATCGACGCCCTCGAAGCGAAGGTCGACGCCGGGTTCGCCAGGCTCGAGAGCGGACAGCAACAGATTCTCGATGTACTCCGTGGGCGCGGACCCTCGCCATCAGGCTGAGGTCGCTGTCAACGGCGCGTTGGAATGGTTCACCGGCACTACCGCACGTGGACTGCGACTCGTTCCGCAAGGCGATCGGTCAGCGGGCCGGCGAGCCTGCTTCAAGGTCGCGCCGGTGCTCCCTGTGAGGATGCTCGGATGCCGCCGCGTTGTGCGGGGCGCCGTCCCACGGCGCGGCCGTGATCGCGTCGAGCACACGGGCGTAGTCGGCGAGCATATGCGCCGGGAGCGCGGCGAGCTGCTCGGCCGCCTCCGGGTAGGTGACGACCCGGAACACCCGGGTTACCGGCGGCCGGGCTCGGCGAGGCCAGCCTCGGCGAGCCGGGCGTCGATCCGCGCGCGCATCTCCTCGGCCGAGACGCTGCCCTGCGGGGCTCGGCGGGTGGCCTGGGTACGGGCGGCGGTGGCCAGCACCCGGAAGTAGGCGCCCGGCTCGCGGAGTTCCTGGTAGGCGTGATGGCGCCAGTTCTGCAGCAGGTCCCGTACCCCGGCGAGGTCCTTGGACCGCTTCGCCTGCTCCAGCACGTACTCCCACTCGGCGTCGAACACCGCGGCGACTCCGCCGGCAGGCACGCGCGGATCGCGACCGGGTCCGCATCCGGCGGCGCGGGGACCGCCGCGGGATGCGGGGCGGGGGAGGCCATGGCCGTGACGATAGCGCCGCCGCCGCCGATTCCCGGATCGGTGTCGATAAGTGGCCGTCGGCCGCCACTGGGAACTGTCGGCGCGGGTCCATACCCTGGGCGAGTGCTCGTTCAGATGGGCCGCTACGGCGACACCCGGGTCGAGACCCGGATGTTGTTCGACGCCCGCGACCCCGCCTGCACCGGGCCGCCGGCGGATGCGATCGACGTGCAGTTCCGGCCCCCGTTGACGGTGTCGCTGCTGCTGGAGCGCTACCTCGACGGCCCGGGCGTCGTGCCGGTGGTGGAGTTCCTCGGCGCCAGCTACCGGGAGGTCGTGGCGGCGACGGTGAACAAGCTGCAGTTCGTGGCCGGCTACGTCGCCGACGGGTCGCTGTCCTGGCCGGCGCGGCTGGAGGTGGCCACCGCCGCGCACCTCTACAACAACGACGACGAGACCGACATCCGGCTGCACCACCACCTATGGGTGGGCCGCACCGCGGTCGCCCTGCACGACCGCGTACGCCGCCCGGTCGACCTCGACGGGATGCGACTCTCCCTGACCAACGTGGTGTGGTCGACCTACCTGCGGACGCTGCACACGGTCACCACCCGCGATCTCGGGGTCAGCTGGCGCTCACCGCGCCCCGGCGCCGGCGCCGAGATCACCGACCCGCCCATGCACGTCGGGCTCACCGGCCAGGAAGACCTCGGGATCTGCACCACGCCGTGGGGACCCCGCGAGACCTGGGCACAGCCCACACCGGCCAAGCTCGCGTTCCAGGCTCAGCAGGAACGCGAGGCCGCCGCGGCGCTCGCGCAGGGCCGCTACTCCTGGGTGCCTCCCGACCAGCCCCGTCCGCCGAGCTATCTCGACGAGCCCGACAGCTGGTAGGGCCCCGTAAGGATCGCGTCACCAGCCGCAAACGAGCCGGATGCTGATGGGAGGTAGAGGCCGCCTGCGCGTCCGGCGGCCACCCCGGCAGCTCCGCAAGCCCTGCGGAACTGTCGGCGTGTCAGCGGCCCATCCCGAACCCGTGGTCCTGCTCGCGGCCGTGGTCGGGGTCGCGGCCGTGGTCGGGGTCGTAGCTGCGGCGCTGGTAGTCCAGCTCGTCGGGGTCGAGGTCGCGGCCGCGGCTGGGGTCGTTCGGGGCCTGTTGTTGGCGTTCGCGGATCTGGGTCATCAGCTCGTCGAGGCGCCACATGGATTCCTCGGCCCGGTCCAGTGGTTCGAGCCGCTCGCGGTGCTGCTGCTCGGCCAGCACCTCACTGTGGCGCCCGTCGGCCTTCTCGGCGGCGGCGTGCTGGGCGGCGACGCGCTGGCGCAGCGCGGCCAGCGCGGCCTCGTCGCGCTGTTGGGCCGCGGCCCGCTCGGCGGCGCTGGCCGCCTGGGCCCGGTCGAGCTGCTCACGGGCCCACTGCGGGTTGGCCCGGTGCGCCCCGGTGTGCTCGCGCAGCTGCTCGGCCCGTTCCCCGAGCTGCTCGCGCCAACCGGCGACGTCGGCCTTGGCCTGCTCGTAGCGGGCCGCGTACTGGCCGGCCTCGGCCCCCAGCCGTTCGCGTTGCCCGGGCCGCCACCACGGCGTGGCCTCGGCGGCCCGGGCCGCCGCCCCGCCCTGCTGCTGGATCTGCCACATCTCCCGCTGCGCGCTGTTGAACCCGCGCTCGGCTGCGTCCATCCCCTCGTGCAGCTCCACGAGCGTCTGCAGCTGCGCCAGCCGCGCCTCCACGGCCGCCACCTGCTCCCCGTGGCCGGCGGCGACCTGCTCGGCCAGCCCGGGGATCTGCGCGCGCAGCCGCTCGGCCTGCTGCAGCGCAGTGTCGCGGGCCCGCTCCGCGGCGGTGAGGGCCTCGGCCAGCGCCGACTCGCCCAGCAGCCGGTCCGGGCGCGCCCGCCACCCCGCCTGCCGCTCCTCCCGGGTCGTGGCCACCGGTTCGACGGCCTGGTCGACGTCGCGCTCGACGGTCTGCTCGACGACCTCCTGCTCGATGCGCTGTGCGACGTCCTGCTCCACGGCCTCCGGCGCGGCGTGCTGCTCGGCGGCCGGCTCGCGTTCCTGGACCGGCTCCGGTTCGGCGGTGAGATCGCGGGTGGCGGGCAGCCCGCGGCGGTCGAGTTCCTCGGCGGCCAGGCGGGCCTGCTGCTCCTGCTCCCGCGTCCCCGTCGCCCACGCCTGCCGGGCCTCGTGGGCCGCCTCGTACTGGACGGCCCGCTCGGTGTGCCAGTCCGCCCACACCGCGGCCCGGTCCCGCTCGTTGGCGAGCTCCTCGCGCCGCGGATCGTCGGCCGGTAGGGCGGCGAGCTCGGCGGTGGCGAGCTGGTGGGCGATGCGTTCCTCGTGCGCCGCCTCATACGCCTCGCCGAGCTGCTCGGCCACCCACCCCGGCGCCGCGGCGAGTTCCCGTTCCCACCGCTCCACCTGCTGATACAGCACCGCGTCGTCCAGGGCGCGGTGATCGGTGACATCCGCCGGCCGCCCGAGGGCCTCGACCGCGTGCCCCCACAGCGCCCGCGCCAGTTCCTGCTCCCGCGACGGCGCCGCACCCAGGGATGCCTGGTCGTCGTCGAGGCCGCGCAGCTCGCGGTAGGCCGCGGCGATCCCGGCCCGGCGTTCCCAGTCGGCCCGCTCGTCCGTGGCCGGCGCGGGGACGGCCCCCAGGGCATCGACCGCCCATCCCGGAGCCTGGTCGGCGACCTCGCGACCCAGCTGGTCCTGTCGGGCGGTGGCCCGCTGCGCGAGCGCGTGCACGTACTTGGCGACCGGGCCGTCCTGGCCCATGAGGAACAACGGAACGGAATCCATCGGTAGCGCCGGCGCGGTCGCTGCTGGGCCCGGTACTCCCGAAGCTGACCCGAATTGCAAAGCAGGACGTCAGGACTCGGATGGTGCCGCTGTGCGTGCGCGCTCGATCGCCCGGTAGACGGTGGAGCGGGCGACGGAGAACAGCTCCGCGAGCTCGGCGCTGGTATGTGCGCCGGCGTGGTGCAGCTCGACGAGGTGAGCTTCCTGCCGCGCGGACAGCTTGGGCTTCTTCCCACGCAGCCGACCCTTGGCGCGGGCGACCTTCATGCCCTGCCGAGTCCTCATCTTGATCAGGTCCGACTCGAACTCGGCGACCATGGCCAGCACGTTGAACAGCAGTCTGCCGACCGGGTCGGTGGGGTCGTGCACCGATCCGCCGAGGCTGAGCTTGACCTCGCGGGCGGTGAGCTCGGCGACGATGTCGCGGGCGTCGGGCAGCGACCGGGCGAGCCGGTCGAGCTTGGTCACGACCAGGACGTCGCCGCCGCGGCACGCGGCCATCGCCTCGCGTAGCCCGGGCCGGGCCCGGTTCGTGCCGGTGAGCCCGTGGTCGACGTAGATCCGTTCGGGTATGACGCCGAGCGTGGTGAGGGCGTCGCGTTGCGCGGTGAGGTCCTGTTCGTCGGTGGAGACCCGGGCATAGCCGATCAGCAGTCCGCTCACCGCGCGAGTGTCCCAGTTAACACCCCTTCATCGGGCATTTAACCGGGCGGGTCTTACGGGAATCGGCGAGCAGCAGCGATCTTCGGTTCGCGCGCGGGGCCAGGCTGTCCCGGTGGGGGTTCCCCTTAGGAGACGCCTTGATCACAAGAAACTGGCCGCGGTGAGTCACCGGGCCGGCGACGGGGTTCCAGCAGGCACAGTGGGTGAGGCTTCGGCTGGCGAGCCACAACGGGGTGAGTGACGCGGGCGGGGTCATCGTTGTTCAGGGAGGGTGGCGGCGGCACGTTCGGGGGTTGCCTCGGACGGCTCGGTGTCGGTCGGGCAGCACGCCGCTTCATCGCCGGTTCCGGTTGGGGCGGGGCCGCGACGGCGCAGGCGCGTGACGAGCACAGTGAGCAGGGCGGCACCGACGGCGACGGTGGCGAGGACGGTCAACAGGCCGATGTTGCCGGCGACGAGGGCTTGCAGCCATCCGCTGATGCCCGATGTGGATCCCGACACGCTGCTGACGGGGCGCCCGCTGAGCAGGACCGGGGCCCAGTAGGCGATCAGGTAGAGGCCGGAGAGCGCCAGGACCGCACCGGCGACCCGGTTGACGACCTTGGCCATTCGTCGCATGCCGCGCTCCAGGGCGCCGCTGGCCAGGGCGGTGGAGACCGACAGCAGCATCAGGATGGTGGCGGCCCCGGCGCCGTAGGCCAGGAACACCCCCAGCAGCAGGACGACGCTGGAGCCGGCCAGGGCCGAACCGATGACGGCGAGCAGGACCGCGAGGGTGCACGACAGCGATGCCACCGCGTAGGCCGCACCGAACGCCACCATGCTGCGTGGTCCGTCACCGGGACGCAGCATCGGGTTGGCGTTGATCCGGACGCTCAGGTGGCGGCCGAGCAGCAGCATGACACCGACCACGACCAGCACGGCGCCGATGACCACGGCCGCCCACGGCACGGCGCCGATCAGGAACCGCAGCCCTGCGGCGACGAGGATGCCGACCACGGTGAACACCGCGACGAACCCGGCGCTGACCGCGAGCCCGGTGCGCAGCCCGCCGGCGATCTTGCGGGGCAGGGTGGCCGATGTGTCGGTGGACCCGAGGTAGTAGGCGAGGAAGGCGGGCAGCATGGCGAACCCGCACGGGTTGACCGTGGAGATCATGCCGGCGCCGAAGGCGAACGCGAGCGTGGTGAGCATGGGGGTCCTCGCGGGTCAGGCGGCGGTGGACAGGCGTCGCACGGTGTCGAGGTAGGCGTCGTTGATCGGGGCGGTGTCGATGTTGGCGACGGTGCCGTTCTCGTCGACGAAGATCTTCGTGTCGAGGACCTGCACGCTCGCGCGCTGCGCGAGCCCGTCGCTGTCCAGGGCCATCAGCCAGTCCGGCAGGCCGAAGCGGGTGCGGAAGTCCAGCAGCGCGGAGTTGGGTTCCTGCGGGTCGACGAAGACGAACAGCATGCGGGGGGCAGCGCTGCCGAGCTGTTGGGCCACGGGCTGGTAGGCCAGGGCCCCTTCCTGGCACGGCACGCAGTAGGTGGTGGTGAACCACAGGATGGTGTCGCGGCCGCGCAGGTCTGCGGCGGTCACCTGCTCGCCGTCGGCGGTGGTGAGGGCGAAGTCGGGGAACGTCTCCCCGACCCGGGCCGGGCCCTGCGCGGACGATGAGCTCGTCGCCGATCGCTGCGTGTCGGGTCCGGATGCGTTCTGCGACACGGCGAACACCGCCAGCCCGATCAACGCGAGGACCGCGGTCGTGGCGAGAGCGGCGATCCACAGCCGACGGCGCCGCGCACGCTCACCGGTCACCGGTCACCGGACCGCTGGGGGTGCGCCCGCCGGGCAGGTTGGTCTGAGTCATCCGTCGTCTCCTTGCCGGGGGGCGCCGGAAAACGGCGCCCGATCACGTGGTCCGATCAAAACTAGCATCCGGTTATCCGGATGCTACGGTGAGCATCGACCCCGACGAGGTGAGATGACCATCGAACACCCCCTGACCCTGCTGCCGGCGCAACCGTCCGGCCACGCGGTGATCGCGAAGTTCTTCCGGGCGCTGGGCGACCCGACGCGGCTTCGGCTGCTGGAGTTCGTGTTGCACGAGGAGAAGTCGGTTTCGCAGTGTGTTGAGCATGTCGGGCTGGCGCAGGGCCGGGTCTCGTCACACCTGGCGTGCCTGGCCGACTGTGGGTATGTCACCGCGCGCCGCGATGGCCGCTACACCCTGTACCGGGTCGGCGACCCGCGGGTCGCCGAGCTGGTCCTGCTGGGCCGCGCGCTGGCCGCTGACAATGCCGCGGCGTTGAGCGAGTGCATGCGCATCGACCACGGCAGCGCGCCGCCTGCCGGTCCGGCACCCGACCTCGGGGAGGGCCACCGGTGATGTCGGAGAAGGTGATGTCGGGGAACCGGGGGAAGCTGCTGTTCGGGTTCGTCGTTCTGCACGTGTTGTGCTGCGGACTGCTGCTCCTGGGCGTCGGTGGGGCGCTGGGTGTCGTGGGGGCCGGGCTGGGCAGCCCTTGGCTGGCGCTGGCCGGGGGCGGTGTGGTGCTGGCCGCGGTCGTGCTTGCCGTGCGCCGGGCGCGCACCACCCGCCATACGGGCTGCCGCATCCCGCCGCGCGCACAGACGACGCCGACGCCGCCGGGGTACCCGGGCTCAAGCCCGGGCGTACACGACCCGGCCTGGACCGGCCGCAATTCGGATTCAGGAGGTCTCTCATGAATGACACCCGCGTACTCGATCTGGCCGTGATCGGTTCCGGTGGCGCGGCGATGGCCGCCGCGATCGCGGCGCGGCAGGCCGGTAGGTCCGTGGTGCTGGTTGAGCAGGCCACGCTGGGCGGGACCTGCGTCAATGTCGGCTGCGTGCCGTCCAAGACGCTGCTGGCCGCGGCCGGGGCCCGCCACGGCGCGCTGGCCAACCCGTTCCCGGGCGCCCCGACCTCGGCGGGCCCGGTGGAGCTGGCCGCGCTCGTCGAGCAGAAGGACGAGCTGGTCGGCCGGCTGCGGCAGGGCAAGTACGCGGCCGTCGCCGACGCCCACGGCTTCGAGGTCCGCCCCGGGCGGGCCCGGTTCACCGGCCCCGACACGCTGACCGTCGACGACCGGCCGCTGGCCGCGCACGCCTACCTGATCGCGACCGGCGCGGAGCCGGCCCGCCCGGACCTGCCCGGCATCGACGAGGTCGACTGGCTGAGCTCGACCACGGCGATGGAACTGGCGGAGCTGCCCGAGTCCCTGGTCGTGATCGGTGGTGGTTACGTCGGGATGGAGCAGGCGCAGCTGTTCGCCCACCTCGGCTCCCGGGTCACCCTGATCGGCCGGTTGGCCCCGGCGGCCGAGCCCGAGCTCGCCGAGGTGCTGCGCGCGGTGTTCGCCGACGACGGGATCACCGTCATCTCCGACCGCGCCACCGCCGTGGCGACCGAGGGCGGGCAGGTCGTGGTGAGTACCCGGTCGGGGCGGCGTGCGAGCGGTGCCCGGCTGCTGGTGGCGACCGGGCGGGCGCCGCGCACCCCGGCGTTGGACCTGGACGCGGCCGGGGTGAAGACCGACGACCGCGGGTTCGTCGTCGTCGACGCCCAGCAGGCCACCTCCAACCCGCGGATCTACGCCGCCGGGGACGTGTCGGGGGCGCCGCAGTACGTCTACGTCGCCGCCGCGACCGGGCGGGTGGCCGCGCTCAACGCCACCGGTGCCGCGGGGCAGCGTCCGGCGACGGTGGACTACACCGGCATGCCCGGGGTGGTGTTCACCCGCCCGCAGCTGGCCTCGGCCGGGCTGACCGAGGCCCAGGCCCTCGCGGCCGGGCACCGGTGCGAGTGCCGGGTGCTGAGCCTGTCCGACGTGCCGCGCGCGCTGGCCAACCGCGACACCCGCGGCGCGGTCAAGCTGGTCGCCGACGCCGACACCGGCCGCGTGCTGGGTGTGCACGCCGCCGCCGACGCGGCCGGGGAACTCATGCTGGCCGCCACCTACGCGATCAAGGCCCGGATGACCGTCGACGAGATCGCCGACACCTGGGCGCCGTACCTGACGATGGCCGAGAGCCTGCGCCTGGTCGCCGGGCTGTTCCGCAACGACATGCCCACCTCCTGCTGCGCCTGAACCCGCAGCCCACCCCCTCACTCGACCTCCAAGAAGGGGCCGTTGCTGTCATGAGCATCGACGCCGACCACCTCGCCGCCAAGCTCGGCGAGACCATCAGCTCCAACCCCGGGGCGGACGGGGCCGCGATGAGCTGGCTGTGGCCCGCGCTGCTGCGCGAGCTCGCCCGCGGCCGCCCGGTCACCGTCGAGGACCTCGCCCGGGTGACCGGGCGCGGCGTCGCCGAGGTGCGTGACGGGCTGGGTGGGTTGTCGGACACCGAGTACGACGAGACCGGCGCGGTGCTCGGGCACGGGATCACCCTGCGCGAGACCCCGCACCGGTTCACCGTGGACGGCCAGGTGCTCTACACGTGGTGCGCGCTGGACACCCTGATCTTCCCCACCGTCCTGGACCGGCCCGCACACGTCGTCTCGCCCACCCCGGGCAGTGGCGAGCCGGTGACCCTGTCGGTGGATCCCGTCGCCGGGGTCACCGCGCTCGACCCGGTGACCGCGGTGGTGTCGGTCCTGGTCCCCGACGGCGGGTCGGGTGTGCGGGCGTCGTTCTGCGACCAGGTGCACTTCTTCGCCACTCCCGCCGCCGCCCAGGACTGGCTCGCCGAGCACCCCGGCGGCACCGTGCTGGGCGTCGCGGACGCCTTCGACCTGGGTCGGCGCCTGGCCCACGACCTGGTCGCCGGGCGACCCGGCTGCTGCTGACCCGACGGAACAGGAGTGCTCATGTCCGCCTACACCCCCGCCGTCCTCGGCGAGGACCTCGCCGTGGCCGCGCTGGCCGGCTATCTGGGCACCAAGGCCATGGAACCGGTCAGCATGAAACTTTATGAACTCGAATCCGAGGCCGACCGGGCCCGGGAGGACACCGCCCG
>NZ_CP053566.1 GCF_013155125.1 Pseudonocardia broussonetiae
CCCCCCCAGCGACCCCGGTGACGTGCCCGGCGTCGCTGTCGAGGACCCCCTCGTGACGACGGAGACGTTCGCGGGGCCAACGACCTCGTTCTTGTCGGAGCTGACCTCGTTCTTGTCGGAGCTGACCTCGTTCTTGTCGGAGCTGACCTCGCTCTTCGGGGGAGCTGACGTTCACGACCGCGGAGTACACGAACACCACGGGCGCGCTCGATGCCCGCGGTGCGACGCTCCTCCGCCCGCCGCACCGCCGCGCCCTGGTCCCGGCCAGCCAGGATGCTGCGCAGGGCCAGCGTCGCCGCGCTCCACGGCTTGCACTGACCCTCGATGTGGTGCAGGAGCAGCAGCGCGACGATCGTCCGGGTCATCAGCCCTGCGCCTGCTCAGCGACGAGCCCGGCAACCCCGGCCGACGCGATGTCGACCACGGCATCGACACGGCCGCGCGTCTCCGGGCACTCCGCCGCCGCCGCCTCGCCCATCCGGCTCATGTTGGCCACCGAGCGCACCCCGACATGGGCGACCCACTCAAGGCCCCGGATACGGAACCCCTGGACGATCACCCGGCCCTTCTGGAGGCCGACCTCCCGCTTCACCGCGCTGCGCACGTCGCGCGGCATCGACGTCAGCGACGTCAGACCCAGCACGTCGGCCGGATCGCCGTCGCGACCGTTGCCCCGCAGGGACTCAAGCCATCCACTCATGTCATAACCCTTCTAGTTCGCCGCGATTTGCGGACGCATCGCCAGCGGCTCGAGTTCGGCCGCCGTCTTCCTGATGAGGTCATCCGGGCACCAGGTGAAGCGGACGCACACCGGGATGCCGGAGTCCTCCGAGACCACGAACGCGACGCCCGCGCCGCCGGCCTTGGGCGGCGGGATCTGGTCGCAGACCGCGCCGGCCTCGTACATGCCGGCCCCGAGCACGAGGTCGACCATCGGCTTACGCAGCCGCATGGCCACGGCCGTCGGGAAGAGGTCGCGGAAGTTCAGGACCTCCTTGCGCGGGTCCTGCAGCGCGCCGATGACGACGAAGCCGGCCGCCCGACCGAGCACGAGAATGGCCGACAGGGCCTTCTCGGCCCGCTCCCGAAGCTTGCGATCGGGCATGAGCGCCGAGAGGTAGCCCAGCTCGTCGATGAACAAGACGTTCACCGGGTGCAGCACCGACGGCTCAGCCCGGCGGGCGTGGCCGGCGAGTCCTTCGGCACGCTCGAGCATCTCGGCCGCGGCGCGCTCGAGGAGCTGGACGGCCTGCTCGTCGGTGTTGGCGTAGCGGTCGCCGAAGAAGCCGCGGCCCATGGCGAGCTCAAGACGCTTGGGGTCGATGCCCCAGAAGCGCACGACGCCGGCCTTGGCCGCCGGCAAGAGAGCCAGCGCCGCCGACCAGACGACACTCCCCTTTCCGGCCCCGGTGATGCCGGCGATGAGGATGTGAGAATCCAGGAACGGCAGCGCGAACGGCTGACCGCCCTCCGTGGTGCCGACGACGACCGACGCCAGACGCTCACGCCAGTCGACGCCCTCGACCGGCTCCGCCTCGTTCATCACGAACTCGCGCGCCTCAAGCGGCTGGTAGCCAGCGAGCAGCGTCAGCGAGCCGTCGCCGTTGTCCCGGAAGCGCACCGCCGCGACGGCGTAGGCCAGGGCGAACGCCGGAGCCGCCCGCTCCCAGTCGGCCAGGCTCTGCCCGAACAGCGGGCGGATGCGCGCGTTGAGCACCGCGCCGTTGCCGATGAGCCGGCTCAGGCCCGGATAGACGACGTTGTCGCGGTCGTCGCGGGTGGTCAGACGCCGCTCCCGGCAGACCGCCCGGAAGCGCCGGCGCACGTTGTGCTCGAACATCCAGCCAGCGGCCAGCGAGTGCTGCACCGCGAGGCAGCAGACCGCCCCTGTCACGACGATGAGCACCGCCGCGCCGAGTGCCCCGTAGACGCCGGCCTGCACCAGCGGCCGCACCAGGCCGACGCAGAGCGCCAACAGCAGGACGGCGCCGGCCAGCAAGGCCCGCGCCGTCCGCATCGTCTCGTAGTGGTAGCTCGTACTCGCCACCGTTGCGTCCCTCCGAAGAAGCCGGCCCGCTAGGACGCGGCCGCCTTACCCAAGCCGGCGGGCTGAATCCCGTCGGCCGACAGCCACGTACTGAAGCCGTTGCCCTCGCGCTTCGGCGTCACGCCGAACGTCAGGCTCACCAGCTCGATGGACTGCCCGCGCTCGAACTTCTCCGTCGGGTCGACCTGCATTGGCACGGTCACGGTCAACAGGTCTTCCTTGACCCGCAGCCCCCGCGTCGTCTCCGCGAGCACGCGCACCGCCCAGATAGGCGTGCCGTTACTGGTCTGCTTCTGAGGGCCGGCGACATTGCCCTGCGGCACGTAGGCCGTCTTGGGCATCGCTCCCCGGAACTCGATGTTGCTGAAGGTCTCCGGTGCCACCTTCACGGTGTCGAGCATGTTGACCGCCTTCCGCGAAGCCCGCGGCTCCGCAGTAGTTGCTGTTGACCATGGGTCGGATGGGTTCATCTGGGTTTTTCTCCTGGCGCGCCGCCACCTCTGCCCACCCGTTACTTGATCTTCAACACCGGTAGTATGCCCCTACCTACCTCAGCTAGGAGCCACTACAGTTGTACCTAGAACCTAACATGATAGTGGGCGGTGGTCAACGCGATGGTGTCTGACAGCGACGTCGACGACGACCCGGACCGGCTCAACATCGGCTGGTCAACGGGCGTTCGTAACAGCAGCTCAAACGAGCCAGCGCCGCCATCTAAGCCACCCCCGGCCCCTGATTACGTCGACCGAGCGTTCTACGACTTGGGCAGCCTCATGGAGCAGGCGGCCATGCTGAAGAACATTTCGCCTAGCCGCCAAATGGTCACCCCTCAGGTGCTCATCAACATGCGAAAGATGGCCGATGGCATACAAGACGTAACACGTCGCTTTATGCTGCATGCCTTACGTGACCAGATCATTACCCAAAAACAGGCAGCAGAAATAATCGGGGTACACGAAAACACTGTTGCTCGATGGGTCAAGGAAGACCAGGCTCGTCGTCAGACCTAGTCATAATTGCGCATTTGTTCTACAATGTAATGCGCAATGGAGCAAATACCAGACCCAATCGACGAATTATTGATAAGCGTACAGCGTGGCCTTGACGAGGTTCAGCAGAAGACTGACCCTGTCGAGTGGATTACTGCAATGCACGGTTTAATTAACCACCTTGAGACTGGTCAGCGTAACTTACTCCTTGACGCAATTGAAGACGGCATAATGACGAGAAAAACCGCGGCAGAGATACAACACGTCCACCCCCACACCATCAGCCGATGGTTGACCGCCCGCCAGGTCGAGCAGCAACAGTAACGTCCGGTTCATCCCCTGCTCCCCTTGACTGTATTTATGGCCGACGGCAGCTATCAAGGGTGCTTCGCATCGCTTCGCGACGGCCTCCGGCCGCCCTTGACAGCCACCGACGTCCACAAAACGCGGCGGGTATCAGGGAATGCCCCTCGACTGGTCTATCTCCACTCCCCCGCAGCAGTCCACCCCAACCCCCACCGACCAAAACGCCCCCCAGGAGCCACATAGCGGCCGCTGAGGGGCGTTTACTAACACAGACGAGACTTTATGCCGAGCCGCCGGCCACTAACGCCTGCCGCCCCCGGAATTCTCAATCTCGTTAATTACCTGGTCGCGCAGACTGGCGTCATCGGCCGCGAGCATGATGAGCGCCTTGAGCACATCCAACTTATCGACGCGACGCTCAAGCCGGCGGCGGGCCGCCATGGCCAACTCATCGAACGCGAGGGCCAGCTGCGGGTCGAGGTTCGCCGTGAACTTGCTCGTCCGCTGCTTCGCCGTCCGCACCGGCTCCGGCGTCGTCACCGCTACCGGCACCTCGGCCACGACTTCGTCCGGTACTTCCGGTGCCGGTGCAGCCGGCGGGGCGCTGCGGGCTGCCAGCAGTCCCCTGCTCAACGCGCCCTTGGTGTCGCCGGCACGTCGTCGCGTGTTCACGCCGTCACCTCCTGCGTCAGCTCCGTGAGAACCCGCTCGTAGTCGCCCAGCTCAGGCGGCACCGAGCCGAAGGACAGGCCGTAGCGTTCAAGCAGCCGAATCTCCGTCTCGAAGACCGGGACACCCAGCTCATCGAGCAGACCCCGCGCCTCGGCCGCCGTCCGAGTGCCGCTGCGGACCTGGACCAGGAGCACCGTCGCGCGCAGCGGGTGGAGCTCGTCGACCTCCGCCGCCAGCTCGACCGTCTTCGGCACCTCGTGCAGCTCCGCCGTCGAGGGCCGGACCGGGATAATCAGGTCGTCGGACAGCATCAGCGCCTGACGCAGCAACGAGGGGTTCTTCGGGCCGACATCGAAGACGATGTGCTCGTAATCCGCGAGCATCGGACCGGCCTTCTTGGCGAGGTCACGGGTCGGCAGGTGCAACACGATGCACTGCGCCGCCGGCCAGTCCTCCCCTGCCGTCTCGGACCACTCGTAGCACTGCGGCTGTTCCGGGTCGGCGTCAACGAGCAGCGTCCGGCCGGACCGGGACAGACCGAGCGCCAGGTGCACGGCGGTCGTCGTCTTGCCGACACCGCCCTTGAGGTTCCCTACGCAGATTTTCATCTTGATCATTGTGACGGGTCGCCGTCTAGCCGTCAAGCCGTTTGACCGTTCCACCGTCACGACGGTTACCCGTCAGACCGTCAGACCGTTTACCCGTATTGCCGTTTAAACGGCTAGCCGTCTAAGTCAATGGCTCATTGACGCGGCCGAGTCTTACCGCCGGCAGCCGTACCAGCAGGTTTGCCCCTGTCAGGGGCTAATCAGGCGCGACCAGCGAGCTTGCGCCGCCTGCCGGCTACTCAGACCGGCGTCGACCGCACCAGCTACTTGCTCCCAGGTCAGACCACGGTCGTACTTGAGGTGCCGGACCAGGTTGCGCTCGTGGTAGTCGGCGAGCCAGCGCAGCTCCTGGCACAGCGCGTACCAGATGGCCGGGGCATCGTCGGGCAGGTGAGCCCCGTCGCTGGCCTGCTGCGCGAACATGTCGAGGGCCGCCGCGACCGAGGGCTGACCATCGGTGGGATACCAGCCAGCATCAATAAGTTTCTGAATAGTTACATCGTATTTCATATCTCCACGATAGGGGAGTGGTGCGCTACTGTCAATGAGGCATTGACGCGCTCTATCTGTCATGGCGTTGACGATTAGGGAAGCGCTAGTGCTTTAGATGACATCACCAGACGTCACTCTGACACCGCACTGATGTCGTCCGGGACCGTCGGACCCCCGGATAGGGTCGTGCATACGCCCCTGCACGGTTACCGACAGGTATGCCAAGGTGGATGTGCAGTGGAAGTTACAACTGCTGATCGTCCGAGCCCGCCAGCCAGACGGGTTTGGCCATCCAGCTACAGACGGACCAGCAGCTACCACCTGTCCAGCACGACCCACTGACGTCTCTCCCGCAGGTCACCGTTCCGGGTCCGGCACGCCCGGGGAGGGCCTAGACCAATGACGTCATGTTCGAACAGTCGAACGGCGTGTCGTGCATCCAGGACGGCTCTACAGCCTCGTGACCAGCAGCTATAGCTGACGTCAGCGTGATGCTGACATGACGTCACGTCGGTGTCCACGAGGGGTGTCGGACCCTGCCGTTACCGTATGGAGTGGAAGTTGCACCGCTGTCGTTCGACCCGTCATCCAGTCGGGGTCGCAACGACGCAGGAGACGGAACCGTTCAACGACGAACGGGGCCCCCGCTGCGAACGAGGGCCCCGCTCTGTGTCAGCTCCCACGCAAGGCCCTTGGAGAGGTCACCCACACATGAGGAGTGTCTGACATGGCTTACGAGCTCACCGTACCGGGGGAGGCCAACCATGGCCTCATCCGGCACCTGATGGTGCTGGTCACGAGCATGATGCGGTACCTGGCGCCGAGCCTGTACTGCCGCTCGTGGGCCCCGTGGTGTCGCATCATCATCACCGTCGTCGTGATCGTCGTCCTGGTCGCCGGCGTCCAGCTGCTCGGGCAGCTCCTGCCCGTGTACACGATGTAAGCACGGCACCCTGACAGTCTCGAGCTCCCGCTGATCAACTCCTTGGTCGGCGGGAGCCCTTGACGCGACGCAGTCGCCTACGAGCTCCTAGTAGTGGATGTTCGAGATCTTGTTACTGTTCGCAGTCGCGACAGTCACTCCACCTGGATAGAGCCCGTAGAGACTCACCAGCTCGACCTCAAACCGGGCAGTGATTTCGTCATCACCCGAGTCGTGGTCAAGAACTCCATCAAGGCCGACAGAGCGGGCGTACGAGAGCGCGTGAGACCCAGGCGACTTGATCTCCCAAACGCCGAGGTAAAGCAGCTTGTCAGAAGAGTCGTCGCCAGTGATCCAGCAGCGAACTCGATACTTGACACGCTGGCCAACCTCAACCCCCTCGAAATGGCTAAGGTTGATCTGGCACTTGGCGTTCACCTCCACGATCTTCAGCTTCTCGTTCTTTGGAGCGGACAGGTGGGCGTTGACAATTGTGGGCATCCCAGGCTCCTAACCTGATTGGTCAACACCGGCCGAGCTATGGCCGGTCAGCGCGCTCTGTGAGCTTCGCTGAAATCAGAATGCGGGCTATCATGATCATTCTGGACAGCCGCCAACGGATCTCGACGGATGCCATCGTCCCGTGATGAACTACAACAGGATTTGACAGTTGCTGACACCCGTCGAGGGGGACGCTCGTGGCCAAGCTTGCAATGCCTGACCTGCCCGAAGGGCGTCTCAAGGAGCTCATGCGGGCACTGCACGAGCTCCACGCCCGAGCGGGCTGGCCGAGTACTCGAGAGATCGCCCACAGTCAAGACTTCAGCTACACCACAGTCCATCAGCTATTCACAAAAACTAATCAACTGCCAAAACTGCCCGTTTTACTAGCCATCGTCTCGAATCTCGCCTCAATATCCGACCCGAATAGGGAAGAACAAATACTTGATAAATTTGACGCACTATGGTGCGCAGCTGCAGCTACACCACCTGCTGGAACTGAGCCTACGTGGAGTAAGGACCGCCTAGACTTGGCACACTATTTTCTAGAATACAACGGCGATCTAGTACTTCCTGTTCTCGGAACCCAGGAAAAAGTTGTTTTATCCATGCTGCTTGACAGCTACTCTCTCAATCAAATTAATGCAGAAATGTGGGCAGGGCCGAAATCCTTGCGCATTGTTTACCCAATCAATAGTGAGTACGCCACCCGGTTATTTGAGAAACTATGCATGAATTTCGGAGCGCGAACACATCCGGAAGCGCGGCCTCGTTTTCGGGGCCGGGTTTACAATCCAAACGCAAACATGCAATATCTGCGTCGAACCCGATTTAACGTATTACATTTAGAATCGGTAATTGCCGACGTATAAATGAATCGACCGATACCAAAGTTCGCACAATGTATCTTCTGCGACGTCTCTACCAGGGGTGAGCCTAACTCAGACTTTAATTTGAGCTTGTCAAATTTCGGCTCACCCCTGGTAGAAAACCTACTAGACCATAACAAGTAGCATCAGCTGTGGCTGAACTACAATAAGGCCAAGTAGCAACAGAAGCAACAACAGCCACGAACCTGATTTGTTGCGAAATGCTAGATTGACTTCAAAACGAAAATTGCCCTTCCACATGACGTTCTCCACATCAAACTAACTAGGGAACCCGAAGCCAGCCCAACGGCTGGAACTCGGGAGGAACGCCAGAGGTGACGCGCCTACCTATAGGGTAGACAGGGCTTAAATAATGATCAATACTTCGATGAGTTCCTTTTTCTTTTCCGACACTCTCATTCAGTGTCAGCAGAACCAGTAAGGAACTGGCTCATCCTGTCCGCATAGGCAACGTCTTCCGCCGGGCGCGCGGCAGTCAGGAGAGCAACTGCACAGCGCCCCGAGCAGGCCACGGCAGCGAACGATCACTGAGCCGAGTAACGCTCACCGACTAGCCCTTATTTCCTCGACCTGCACCCAGTGCCTGGGCAGCCGTACGTAGCCGAGTACGCGGCCCCTGCGTACTCTCCGGGGTATGAGCGCCGAGCGTGTCACCGTGAGCTTCGAACCAGCGATCGCCCAACGGGTCCGCCAGTGCGGCTCGCGGGTCCGTGGAGGTCAGAGCGGCTACCTGGCCAGGCTCGTGCAGCAGGACGCCGTGAGGGAGGCTGGGGAGGCGCTCGCCCTCTGGTACGCCGAGCAAGGCGGGGAGCAGTACGTCGTCGACGCGCTGACCGAAGCCGCGGCCGCGCAGGACCAGGCTTCGTGACCCCTCGCAGGGGTGAAATCCGTCAATACGTTCCAGTACTGCCCCGACCTGGGCAGAGCCTTCTCAGGGTCATCATCTCGGCCGATGGCCTCAACCAGGCGTCGCTACCCGTGGTGCTCGGGCTGCAGGTCGTCGAGCGTGATCCCGGCTCGATCCTCGCTGTACGCCTCGGCTCGCTTGGTTGGGCGGTTGTGACCACTGTTGAAGCCGTGCTCAAGTCACGCCTGGGCAAGGTTGCCGGCATGGCAACCGCAGAGGAGCAGGAAGCCTTGAACCAGGCGCTCAAAGCTGCTCTCGACCTGGACTAGATGTGTTCTAGCGCACACTAATAGTGAGGTACCGCCAGCCGGTACAAGTTGATCGGTGAACGGCTAAGCGGGTAAGCGGTCCGGCGGGCGGTCGCTTTCATCGGTCGAGTAGACCCCCAAAAAGGGGTCCAGCGGCCGATTCTCGGGGTTTTGTGGCCTGCGTCACATACCGTTTGGCGGTATGGCAGTCGGGCCCGACCGGCGCACGCACGGTAGCGGAACAGCGGTCGCGGGAGTTTGGGCTACGCCCGGGTAGGGTCTCAAGCACCACCAGTCGTCATCTCCGCTCACGGAGGGGGACCGGCAGCTGGTGGTGAGGATTCAGCACCTCTTCGGTAGACCGCGCGCGCGTCTACCGAAGGAGGTGAATGTGTCCAAACATCACGACAAGCAGGACGGGCCCCCGTGGGGACCCGCCCGTCTCGTGCTTGCTCTGATGGCCGTGGTCGTCCAGATCTTCGACTGGCTCGACGACCACGACTGGTGGTTGTGGTGGTGACGTAAGTCCCCACCGCAGCGGTAGTGGTGACCTCGGTCGCCACTACGCACGACGCCAAGCGGGGGGAGGCTGTCTGGGGTCGCAACCCAGTCAGCTGCCCGTCGGCGTTTGAGGGGGGTCAGGTCATCCTCGCCGGATGGCTTGGCCCCTCTCGTTTGTGCTCGGAGTGTGCGCGCCGGGCGCGCATCCCCCTTGCGTTCATGACAGTACAGTAGCTAGCTGAACATGGGCCAGCAACAGGCATAAGGCCAGGTCAGCGGCATTTAGGCCGTCGGTTCAAGCTGCCGGGGAAACGCCCGGTAGGCATCGAGCTGCACCTTGGTCAGCGGTGGGGGCGCGCTCCGGCCGACCATCCAGGCCAAGCCCCAGTCGTCGAGCAGCGCCGCCGCGCCCGCGAAGCCGCCGGCCTCGGCCGCCTCGAGGAGCTCGCACACACGGTCGGGGTGCGATCGCAGCGCCCGCCAACTGTCCGGCCGGATGAGCAGCAGCTCCTCGCCGGGAAGCTCCTCCTCGACAATCTCCTCGTCGGACTGCTCCGGCTCGACCTTCGCCCACTCGCGCAGCCCCTTAGACCAGGCAATCTGCCGGCGGCCGCGGCTCGCTTTCTCCCACTCCCACCACCGTTCGATGTCGTCGGCCAAGCCGGTGGCGAGTCCTTCGGTGAGGAGCTGGAACGGCGTCCGGCCTCCGCCACGGGCGAGCTTGGCCTGCCCGCCGGTGATTTCGTGCGACAGTTTCACGAAATACTCGTGCAGCCCGCCGCCCTTGACCGGGTCGAGCGTGGCTAGCCGGACGTCGAGGCCGCCAGAGTCGCGCCACGAGTCGAAGCCGCGCCGCTGCAGCGCCCTGGTCCACCGGGCGTGCATCCGGCCGCCGACGTGCTTGGCCATGTCCTCGGAGATCTCGCCGCGCCAGATCATCAGGACGTGCAGGTGGACGTGCCAGCCGTTCTTACCCCTGGTGACCTCGACCGCCTTGACCCAGCCCTGCAGGCCGGCGGTCGCCTGGTCGGAGACCCACTGTTTGCCCGAGGTGACCCGCGCCCAGGCCTTGCTCAGCGCTTCCCAGCAGTCGGCGAGCGACTGACGCTGGTTGTGACGCATCGTCAGCGTCACCATCGACGCCGTGCAGCCCTGTTCGAGCGCGTAGCGCATGAGGTCGGCCAGCTCCTCGGCCCGCCGGGTGGCGATTTTCGCCGAGCAGACCGGGCAGGCCCAGACGCTGCCGCAGTGCGCCAGCCCCGAGAAGCCGGCGATACGGCCACCTTTCCCGACACCGAGCCGGAGCGCCGGCCCCGAACCCTCGCCGTTGATAGAGACGTGACCGCAGTCCTTGACGCGCTTGAGCGTCGTGACCTGCCGCAACCGGTAGCGCAGGGAGTGGCGTTCGCGCCGCTTCGCGTGCTTGCGCTCGCGTCGTTCCTCAGGGGTCGAGTGCGGAGGTGAAGACTTGTTCGCAGACCTACCAAGCGGCTCCGCCGGCCGGCGAGGCTCACGCCGCCGGCCGCCGTCGCCGTCGTGGCCGACCTTCCGCTCATGCGCCACCTCGATGCGCGCACGGAAGCGCCGCGCCCGCCGATTCGCCGGTGCGTCGAGATGTGGTTGCAGGGACTCAGCCACGCCGGCCGCCTCGTGCACGACGCGCCGAGCCCTGTTGTTGCGCGCAGGGGTCTAAGCCTGCGAAGGTGGAGCCACTCACAGCAGCCCTTCGAGGGACTTGTTGAAAGCGCCGGGTGTGCCACCACCTGGCGTTTTCGCTTTGTATGGGGTTGTGGTCAGCGGTTCGCCGCATCACCTCGCCTAGTCCTGGTGCCTGGCACCCTCTCGCAACTGGCTGTAGTCACCCGGTAGGCGCGCCGATCGTCGGCGTGTTGCCCACCTGCGCCGGCAGCCCGACCACCGAGGCCAGCCAGCGCCCAACAGGGTGCGTCAGAAATAAATGATGTGTGATTAACAAACGGTTTTGTATTGCGCTTATTGCCAGTATTTGCAATACTGGACTTACCAACAAGCGACTTCCGAGAGTGCCGGCACAGCAAACTGCCGGCACTTTCCTTTTGTGCCTTGTGCATTGAATTGTATTCCTTATACCCCCGCCACGGTGTCGATTCCAACAAACGACCTTCCGAGCGATTAACAGCAATTATGCACGGCTGCCCTAATTCCGTAAAGCCCAAGCGGTACGTTTCCGCCCGCGACATCTGGCACGTCCGGCCTCTGCCGCATTCCTGGCCCGTCACCAGCACCGGGGTACGCCCGGCATCTCCGTCATCCGCTCCCAGTCGAGCAGGTAAGAATGGAAGAGGGATGGATATTTTGTAATACCCACTTCCGACTTGCCGCGTCCGCCGGCCACTGCCCCGGCTTTCCCCTCCCCTGGCATCTACCAGGCTGCCGATCGGCCCGTCCTCGCTCCGCTGCGGGCGGCCGATCAGCGCCGGGCTGCGCCCGGCCAGGAGCAACCCCTGCAGCACCGCTCACGCCCGTCGACGACGACGGAGGTGGACGAGGAGCACGAGCACGAGCACCAGGCCGACGAACACCCCGAGCGACGGCAGCGCCGGCACGACCCAGTCATGGACCGTGCGCAGCACCCACGCCGCGAAGAGGAGTAGCAGCAGGAACATCAGCAGCCGCCCAAGCAGACCGCGCATCAGCCAGCCACCCGGTTCCAGCTGTAGTACGACTCCGGCAGCCGCATGATGTTCGGCCCGCGCACCGGCGTCCGCGACCTACCGGCGTCACTGTCGACGTCTTCGGGGAGGTCCCCGCGCTCCTCCGGCAGCCGGACCAGCTCCTGCATCGCGGCGTCGTGCACGGCCTGCATCTGTGTGATGACTTCGCCGACGCGCCGCTCCGTCCGCTCGACCACGGTTTCCGGTCGGAGGTCGTTCAGCACGAAGGCCGCGCCGACGCCGGCCCCGGCCATGAACGCGAACACCAGGCCGACGACGACGAGGACGACCACGGCGACGACGAGCCCGGTCACGGTCACCGGCCGCGGTCCTGGTGGTCGCGGAGCCCCCCAGCGACCCCGGTGACGTGCCCGGCGTCGCTGTCGAGGACCCCCTCGTGACGACGGAGACGTTCGCGGGGCCAACGACCTCGTTCTTGTCGGAGCTGACCTCGTTCTTGTCGGAGCTGACCTCGTTCTTGTCGGAGCTGACCTCGCTCTTCGGGGAGCTGACGTTCACGACCGCGGAGTACACGAACACCACGGGCGCGCTCGATGCCCGCGGTGCGACGCTCCTCCGCCCGCCGCACCGCCGCGCCCTGGTCCCGGCCAGCCAGGATGCTGCGCAGGGCCAGCGTCGCCGCGCTCCACGGCTTGCACTGACCCTCGATGTGGTGCAGGAGCAGCAGCGCGACGATCGTCCGGGTCATCAGCCCTGCGCCTGCTCAGCGACGAGCCCGGCAACCCCGGCCGACGCGATGTCGACCACGGCATCGACACGGCCGCGCGTCTCCGGGCACTCCGCCGCCGCCGCCTCGCCCATCCGGCTCATGTTGGCCACCGAGCGCACCCCGACATGGGCGACCCACTCAAGGCCCCGGATACGGAACCCCTGGACGATCACCCGGCCCTTCTGGAGGCCGACCTCCCGCTTCACCGCGCTGCGCACGTCGCGCGGCATCGACGTCAGCGACGTCAGACCCAGCACGTCGGCCGGATCGCCGTCGCGACCGTTGCCCCGCAGGGACTCAAGCCATCCACTCATGTCATAACCCTTCTAGTTCGCCGCGATTTGCGGACGCATCGCCAGCGGCTCGAGTTCGGCCGCCGTCTTCCTGATGAGGTCATCCGGGCACCAGGTGAAGCGGACGCACACCGGGATGCCGGAGTCCTCCGAGACCACGAACGCGACGCCCGCGCCGCCGGCCTTGGGCGGCGGGATCTGGTCGCAGACCGCGCCGGCCTCGTACATGCCGGCCCCGAGCACGAGGTCGACCATCGGCTTACGCAGCCGCATGGCCACGGCCGTCGGGAAGAGGTCGCGGAAGTTCAGGACCTCCTTGCGCGGGTCCTGCAGCGCGCCGATGACGACGAAGCCGGCCGCCCGACCGAGCACGAGAATGGCCGACAGGGCCTTCTCGGCCCGCTCCCGAAGCTTGCGATCGGGCATGAGCGCCGAGAGGTAGCCCAGCTCGTCGATGAACAAGACGTTCACCGGGTGCAGCACCGACGGCTCAGCCCGGCGGGCGTGGCCGGCGAGTCCTTCGGCACGCTCGAGCATCTCGGCCGCGGCGCGCTCGAGGAGCTGGACGGCCTGCTCGTCGGTGTTGGCGTAGCGGTCGCCGAAGAAGCCGCGGCCCATGGCGAGCTCAAGACGCTTGGGGTCGATGCCCCAGAAGCGCACGACGCCGGCCTTGGCCGCCGGCAAGAGAGCCAGCGCCGCCGACCAGACGACACTCCCCTTTCCGGCCCCGGTGATGCCGGCGATGAGGATGTGAGAATCCAGGAACGGCAGCGCGAACGGCTGACCGCCCTCCGTGGTGCCGACGACGACCGACGCCAGACGCTCACGCCAGTCGACGCCCTCGACCGGCTCCGCCTCGTTCATCACGAACTCGCGCGCCTCAAGCGGCTGGTAGCCAGCGAGCAGCGTCAGCGAGCCGTCGCCGTTGTCCCGGAAGCGCACCGCCGCGACGGCGTAGGCCAGGGCGAACGCCGGAGCCGCCCGCTCCCAGTCGGCCAGGCTCTGCCCGAACAGCGGGCGGATGCGCGCGTTGAGCACCGCGCCGTTGCCGATGAGCCGGCTCAGGCCCGGATAGACGACGTTGTCGCGGTCGTCGCGGGTGGTCAGACGCCGCTCCCGGCAGACCGCCCGGAAGCGCCGGCGCACGTTGTGCTCGAACATCCAGCCAGCGGCCAGCGAGTGCTGCACCGCGAGGCAGCAGACCGCCCCTGTCACGACGATGAGCACCGCCGCGCCGAGTGCCCCGTAGACGCCGGCCTGCACCAGCGGCCGCACCAGGCCGACGCAGAGCGCCAACAGCAGGACGGCGCCCGGCCAGCAAGGCCCGCGCCGTCCGCATCGTCTCGTAGTGGTAGCTCGTACTCGCCACCGTTGCGTCCCTCCGAAGAAGCCGGCCCGCTAGGACGCGGCCGCCTTACCCAAGCCGGCGGGCTGAATCCCGTCGGCCGACAGCCACGTACTGAAGCCGTTGCCCTCGCGCTTCGGCGTCACGCCGAACGTCAGGCTCACCAGCTCGATGGACTGCCCGCGCTCGAACTTCTCCGTCGGGTCGACCTGCATTGGCACGGTCACGGTCAACAGGTCTTCCTTGACCCGCAGCCCCCGCGTCGTCTCCGCGAGCACGCGCACCGCCCAGATAGGCGTGCCGTTACTGGTCTGCTTCTGAGGGCCGGCGACATTGCCCTGCGGCACGTAGGCCGTCTTGGGCATCGCTCCCCGGAACTCGATGTTGCTGAAGGTCTCCGGTGCCACCTTCACGGTGTCGAGCATGTTGACCGCCTTCCGCGAAGCCCGCGGCTCCGCAGTAGTTGCTGTTGACCATGGGTCGGATGGGTTCATCTGGGTTTTCTCCTGGCGCGCCGCCACCTCTGCCCACCCGTTACTTGATCTTCAACACCGGTAGTATGCCCCTACCTACCTCAGCTAGGAGCCACTACAGTTGTACCTAGAACCTAACATGATAGTGGGCGGTGGTCAACGCGATGGTGTCTGACAGCGACGTCGACGACGACCCGGACCGGCTCAACATCGGCTGGTCAACGGGCGTTCGTAACAGCAGCTCAAACGAGCCAGCGCCGCCATCTAAGCCACCCCCGGCCCCTGATTACGTCGACCGAGCGTTCTACGACTTGGGCAGCCTCATGGAGCAGGCGGCCATGCTGAAGAACATTTCGCCTAGCCGCCAAATGGTCACCCCTCAGGTGCTCATCAACATGCGAAAGATGGCCGATGGCATACAAGACGTAACACGTCGCTTTATGCTGCATGCCTTACGTGACCAGATCATTACCCAAAAACAGGCAGCAGAAATAATCGGGGTACACGAAAACACTGTTGCTCGATGGGTCAAGGAAGACCAGGCTCGTCGTCAGACCTAGTCATAATTGCGCATTTGTTCTACAATGTAATGCGCAATGGAGCAAATACCAGACCCAATCGACGAATTATTGATAAGCGTACAGCGTGGCCTTGACGAGGTTCAGCAGAAGACTGACCCTGTCGAGTGGATTACTGCAATGCACGGTTTAATTAACCACCTTGAGACTGGTCAGCGTAACTTACTCCTTGACGCAATTGAAGACGGCATAATGACGAGAAAAACCGCGGCAGAGATACAACACGTCCACCCCCACACCATCAGCCGATGGTTGACCGCCCGCCAGGTCGAGCAGCAACAGTAACGTCCGGTTCATCCCCTGCTCCCCTTGACTGTATTTATGGCCGACGGCAGCTATCAAGGGTGCTTCGCATCGCTTCGCGACGGCCTCCGGCCGCCCTTGACAGCCACCGACGTCCACAAAACGCGGCGGGTATCAGGGAATGCCCCTCGACTGGTCTATCTCCACTCCCCCGCAGCAGTCCACCCCAACCCCCACCGACCAAAACGCCCCCCAGGAGCCACATAGCGGCCGCTGAGGGGCGTTTACTAACACAGACGAGACTTTATGCCGAGCCGCCGGCCACTAACGCCTGCCGCCCCCGGAATTCTCAATCTCGTTAATTACCTGGTCGCGCAGACTGGCGTCATCGGCCGCGAGCATGATGAGCGCCTTGAGCACATCCAACTTATCGACGCGACGCTCAAGCCGGCGGCGGGCCGCCATGGCCAACTCATCGAACGCGAGGGCCAGCTGCGGGTCGAGGTTCGCCGTGAACTTGCTCGTCCGCTGCTTCGCCGTCCGCACCGGCTCCGGCGTCGTCACCGCTACCGGCACCTCGGCCACGACTTCGTCCGGTACTTCCGGTGCCGGTGCAGCCGGCGGGGCGCTGCGGGCTGCCAGCAGTCCCCTGCTCAACGCGCCCTTGGTGTCGCCGGCACGTCGTCGCGTGTTCACGCCGTCACCTCCTGCGTCAGCTCCGTGAGAACCCGCTCGTAGTCGCCCAGCTCAGGCGGCACCGAGCCGAAGGACAGGCCGTAGCGTTCAAGCAGCCGAATCTCCGTCTCGAAGACCGGGACACCCAGCTCATCGAGCAGACCCCGCGCCTCGGCCGCCGTCCGAGTGCCGCTGCGGACCTGGACCAGGAGCACCGTCGCGCGCAGCGGGTGGAGCTCGTCGACCTCCGCCGCCAGCTCGACCGTCTTCGGCACCTCGTGCAGCTCCGCCGTCGAGGGCCGGACCGGGATAATCAGGTCGTCGGACAGCATCAGCGCCTGACGCAGCAACGAGGGGTTCTTCGGGCCGACATCGAAGACGATGTGCTCGTAATCCGCGAGCATCGGACCGGCCTTCTTGGCGAGGTCACGGGTCGGCAGGTGCAACACGATGCACTGCGCCGCCGGCCAGTCCTCCCCTGCCGTCTCGGACCACTCGTAGCACTGCGGCTGTTCCGGGTCGGCGTCAACGAGCAGCGTCCGGCCGGACCGGGACAGACCGAGCGCCAGGTGCACGGCGGTCGTCGTCTTGCCGACACCGCCCTTGAGGTTCCCTACGCAGATTTTCATCTTGATCATTGTGACGGGTCGCCGTCTAGCCGTCAAGCCGTTTGACCGTTCCACCGTCACGACGGTTACCCGTCAGACCGTCAGACCGTTTACCCGTATTGCCGTTTAAACGGCTAGCCGTCTAAGTCAATGGCTCATTGACGCGGCCGAGTCTTACCGCCGGCAGCCGTACCAGCAGGTTTGCCCCTGTCAGGGCTAATCAGGCGCGACCAGCGAGCTTGCGCCGCCTGCCGGCTACTCAGACCGGCGTCGACCGCACCAGCTACTTGCTCCCAGGTCAGACCACGGTCGTACTTGAGGTGCCGGACCAGGTTGCGCTCGTGGTAGTCGGCGAGCCAGCGCAGCTCCTGGCACAGCGCGTACCAGATGGCCGGGGCATCGTCGGGCAGGTGAGCCCCGTCGCTGGCCTGCTGCGCGAACATGTCGAGGGCCGCCGCGACCGAGGGCTGACCATCGGTGGGATACCAGCCAGCATCAATAAGTTTCTGAATAGTTACATCGTATTTCATATCTCCACGATAGGGGAGTGGTGCGCTACTGTCAATGAGGCATTGACGCGCTCTATCTGTCATGGCGTTGACGATTAGGGAAGCGCTAGTGCTTTAGATGACATCACCAGACGTCACTCTGACACCGCACTGATGTCGTCCGGGACCGTCGGACCCCCGGATAGGGTCGTGCATACGCCCCCTGCACGGTTACCGACAGGTATGCCAAGGTGGATGTGCAGTGGAAGTTACAACTGCTGATCGTCCGAGCCCGCCAGCCAGACGGGTTTGGCCATCCAGCTACAGACGGACCAGCAGCTACCACCTGTCCAGCACGACCCACTGACGTCTCTCCCGCAGGTCACCGTTCCGGGTCCGGCACGCCCGGGGAGGGCCTAGACCAATGACGTCATGTTCGAACAGTCGAACGGCGTGTCGTGCATCCAGGACGGCTCTACAGCCTCGTGACCAGCAGCTATAGCTGACGTCAGCGTGATGCTGACATGACGTCACGTCGGTGTCCACGAGGGGTGTCGGACCCTGCCGTTACCGTATGGAGTGGAAGTTGCACCGCTGTCGTTCGACCCGTCATCCAGTCGGGGTCGCAACGACGCAGGAGACGGAACCGTTCAACGACGAACGGGGCCCCCGCTGCGAACGAGGGCCCCGCTCTGTGTCAGCTCCCACGCAAGGCCCTTGGAGAGGTCACCCACACATGAGGAGTGTCTGACATGGCTTACGAGCTCACCGTACCGGGGGAGGCCAACCATGGCCTCATCCGGCACCTGATGGTGCTGGTCACGAGCATGATGCGGTACCTGGCGCCGAGCCTGTACTGCCGCTCGTGGGCCCCGTGGTGTCGCATCATCATCACCGTCGTCGTGATCGTCGTCCTGGTCGCCGGCGTCCAGCTGCTCGGGCAGCTCCTGCCCGTGTACACGATGTAAGCACGGCACCCTGACAGTCTCGAGCTCCCGCTGATCAACTCCTTGGTCGGCGGGAGCCCTTGACGCGACGCAGTCGCCTACGAGCTCCTAGTAGTGGATGTTCGAGATCTTGTTACTGTTCGCAGTCGCGACAGTCACTCCACCTGGATAGAGCCCGTAGAGACTCACCAGCTCGACCTCAAACCGGGCAGTGATTTCGTCATCACCCGAGTCGTGGTCAAGAACTCCATCAAGGCCGACAGAGCGGGCGTACGAGAGCGCGTGAGACCCAGGCGACTTGATCTCCCAAACGCCGAGGTAAAGCAGCTTGTCAGAAGAGTCGTCGCCAGTGATCCAGCAGCGAACTCGATACTTGACACGCTGGCCAACCTCAACCCCCTCGAAATGGCTAAGGTTGATCTGGCACTTGGCGTTCACCTCCACGATCTTCAGCTTCTCGTTCTTTGGAGCGGACAGGTGGGCGTTGACAATTGTGGGCATCCCAGGCTCCTAACCTGATTGGTCAACACCGGCCGAGCTATGGCCGGTCAGCGCGCTCTGTGAGCTTCGCTGAAATCAGAATGCGGGCTATCATGATCATTCTGGACAGCCGCCAACGGATCTCGACGGATGCCATCGTCCCGTGATGAACTACAACAGGATTTGACAGTTGCTGACACCCGTCGAGGGGGACGCTCGTGGCCAAGCTTGCAATGCCTGACCTGCCCGAAGGGCGTCTCAAGGAGCTCATGCGGGCACTGCACGAGCTCCACGCCCGAGCGGGCTGGCCGAGTACTCGAGAGATCGCCCACAGTCAAGACTTCAGCTACACCACAGTCCATCAGCTATTCACAAAAACTAATCAACTGCCAAAACTGCCCGTTTTACTAGCCATCGTCTCGAATCTCGCCTCAATATCCGACCCGAATAGGGAAGAACAAATACTTGATAAATTTGACGCACTATGGTGCGCAGCTGCAGCTACACCACCTGCTGGAACTGAGCCTACGTGGAGTAAGGACCGCCTAGACTTGGCACACTATTTTCTAGAATACAACGGCGATCTAGTACTTCCTGTTCTCGGAACCCAGGAAAAAGTTGTTTTATCCATGCTGCTTGACAGCTACTCTCTCAATCAAATTAATGCAGAAATGTGGGCAGGGCCGAAATCCTTGCGCATTGTTTACCCAATCAATAGTGAGTACGCCACCCGGTTATTTGAGAAACTATGCATGAATTTCGGAGCGCGAACACATCCGGAAGCGCGGCCTCGTTTTCGGGGCCGGGTTTACAATCCAAACGCAAACATGCAATATCTGCGTCGAACCCGATTTAACGTATTACATTTAGAATCGGTAATTGCCGACGTATAAATGAATCGACCGATACCAAAGTTCGCACAATGTATCTTCTGCGACGTCTCTACCAGGGGTGAGCCTAACTCAGACTTTAATTTGAGCTTGTCAAATTTCGGCTCACCCCTGGTAGAAAACCTACTAGACCATAACAAGTAGCATCAGCTGTGGCTGAACTACAATAAGGCCAAGTAGCAACAGAAGCAACAACAGCCACGAACCTGATTTGTTGCGAAATGCTAGATTGACTTCAAAACGAAAATTGCCCTTCCACATGACGTTCTCCACATCAAACTAACTAGGGAACCCGAAGCCAGCCCAACGGCTGGAACTCGGGAGGAACGCCAGAGGTGACGCGCCTACCTATAGGGTAGACAGGGCTTAAATAATGATCAATACTTCGATGAGTTCCTTTTTCTTTTCCGACACTCTCATTCAGTGTCAGCAGAACCAGTAAGGAACTGGCTCATCCTGTCCGCATAGGCAACGTCTTCCGCCGGGCGCGCGGCAGTCAGGAGAGCAACTGCACAGCGCCCCGAGCAGGCCACGGCAGCGAACGATCACTGAGCCGAGTAACGCTCACCGACTAGCCCTTATTTCCTCGACCTGCACCCAGTGCCTGGGCAGCCGTACGTAGCCGAGTACGCGGCCCCTGCGTACTCTCCGGGGTATGAGCGCCGAGCGTGTCACCGTGAGCTTCGAACCAGCGATCGCCCAACGGGTCCGCCAGTGCGGCTCGCGGGTCCGTGGAGGTCAGAGCGGCTACCTGGCCAGGCTCGTGCAGCAGGACGCCGTGAGGGAGGCTGGGGAGGCGCTCGCCCTCTGGTACGCCGAGCAAGGCGGGGGAGCAGTACGTCGTCGACGCGCTGACCGAAGCCGCGGCCGCGCAGGACCAGGCTTCGTGACCCCTCGCAGGGGTGAAATCCGTCAATACGTTCCAGTACTGCCCCGACCTGGGCAGAGCCTTCTCAGGGTCATCATCTCGGCCGATGGCCTCAACCAGGCGTCGCTACCCGTGGTGCTCGGGCTGCAGGTCGTCGAGCGTGATCCCGGCTCGATCCTCGCTGTACGCCTCGGCTCGCTTGGTTGGGCGGTTGTGACCACTGTTGAAGCCGTGCTCAAGTCACGCCTGGGCAAGGTTGCCGGCATGGCAACCGCAGAGGAGCAGGAAGCCTTGAACCAGGCGCTCAAAGCTGCTCTCGACCTGGACTAGATGTGTTCTAGCGCACACTAATAGTGAGGTACCGCCAGCCGGTACAAGTTGATCGGTGAACGGCTAAGCGGGTAAGCGGTCCGGCGGGCGGTCGCTTTCATCGGTCGAGTAGACCCCCAAAAGGGGTCCAGCGGCCGATTCTCGGGGTTTTGTGGCCTGCGTCACATACCGTTTGGCGGTATGGCAGTCGGGCCCGACCGGCGCACGCACGGTAGCGGAACAGCGGTCGCGGGAGTTTGGGCTACGCCCGGGTAGGGTCTCAAGCACCACCAGTCGTCATCTCCGCTCACGGAGGGGGACCGGCAGCTGGTGGTGAGGATTCAGCACCTCTTCGGTAGACCGCGCGCGCGTCTACCGAAGGAGGTGAATGTGTCCAAACATCACGACAAGCAGGACGGGCCCCCGTGGGGACCCGCCCGTCTCGTGCTTGCTCTGATGGCCGTGGTCGTCCAGATCTTCGACTGGCTCGACGACCACGACTGGTGGTTGTGGTGGTGACGTAAGTCCCCACCGCAGCGGTAGTGGTGACCTCGGTCGCCACTACGCACGACGCCAAGCGGGGGGAGGCTGTCTGGGGTCGCAACCCAGTCAGCTGCCCGTCGGCGTTTGAGGGGGGTCAGGTCATCCTCGCCGGATGGCTTGGCCCCTCTCGTTTGTGCTCGGAGTGTGCGCGCCGGGCGCGCATCCCCCTTGCGTTCATGACAGTACAGTAGCTAGCTGAACATGGGCCAGCAACAGGCATAAGGCCAGGTCAGCGGCATTTAGGCCGTCGGTTCAAGCTGCCGGGGAAACGCCCGGTAGGCATCGAGCTGCACCTTGGTCAGCGGTGGGGGCGCGCTCCGGCCGACCATCCAGGCCAAGCCCCAGTCGTCGAGCAGCGCCGCCGCGCCCGCGAAGCCGCCGGCCTCGGCCGCCTCGAGGAGCTCGCACACACGGTCGGGGTGCGATCGCAGCGCCCGCCAACTGTCCGGCCGGATGAGCAGCAGCTCCTCGCCGGGAAGCTCCTCCTCGACAATCTCCTCGTCGGACTGCTCCGGCTCGACCTTCGCCCACTCGCGCAGCCCCTTAGACCAGGCAATCTGCCGGCGGCCGCGGCTCGCTTTCTCCCACTCCCACCACCGTTCGATGTCGTCGGCCAAGCCGGTGGCGAGTCCTTCGGTGAGGAGCTGGAACGGCGTCCGGCCTCCGCCACGGGCGAGCTTGGCCTGCCCGCCGGTGATTTCGTGCGACAGTTTCACGAAATACTCGTGCAGCCCGCCGCCCTTGACCGGGTCGAGCGTGGCTAGCCGGACGTCGAGGCCGCCAGAGTCGCGCCACGAGTCGAAGCCGCGCCGCTGCAGCGCCCTGGTCCACCGGGCGTGCATCCGGCCGCCGACGTGCTTGGCCATGTCCTCGGAGATCTCGCCGCGCCAGATCATCAGGACGTGCAGGTGGACGTGCCAGCCGTTCTTACCCCTGGTGACCTCGACCGCCTTGACCCAGCCCTGCAGGCCGGCGGTCGCCTGGTCGGAGACCCACTGTTTGCCCGAGGTGACCCGCGCCCAGGCCTTGCTCAGCGCTTCCCAGCAGTCGGCGAGCGACTGACGCTGGTTGTGACGCATCGTCAGCGTCACCATCGACGCCGTGCAGCCCTGTTCGAGCGCGTAGCGCATGAGGTCGGCCAGCTCCTCGGCCCGCCGGGTGGCGATTTTCGCCGAGCAGACCGGGCAGGCCCAGACGCTGCCGCAGTGCGCCAGCCCCGAGAAGCCGGCGATACGGCCACCTTTCCCGACACCGAGCCGGAGCGCCGGCCCCGAACCCTCGCCGTTGATAGAGACGTGACCGCAGTCCTTGACGCGCTTGAGCGTCGTGACCTGCCGCAACCGGTAGCGCAGGGAGTGGCGTTCGCGCCGCTTCGCGTGCTTGCGCTCGCGTCGTTCCTCAGGGGTCGAGTGCGGAGGTGAAGACTTGTTCGCAGACCTACCAAGCGGCTCCGCCGGCCGGCGAGGCTCACGCCGCCGGCCGCCGTCGCCGTCGTGGCCGACCTTCCGCTCATGCGCCACCTCGATGCGCGCACGGAAGCGCCGCGCCCGCCGATTCGCCGGTGCGTCGAGATGTGGTTGCAGGGACTCAGCCACGCCGGCCGCCTCGTGCACGACGCGCCGAGCCCTGTTGTTGCGCGCAGGGGTCTAAGCCTGCGAAGGTGGAGCCACTCACAGCAGCCCTTCGAGGGACTTGTTGAAAGCGCCGGGTGTGCCACCACCTGGCGTTTTCGCTTTGTATGGGGTTGTGGTCAGCGGTTCGCCGCATCACCTCGCCTAGTCCTGGTGCCTGGCACCCTCTCGCAACTGGCTGTAGTCACCCGGTAGGCGCGCCGATCGTCGGCGTGTTGCCCACCTGCGCCGGCAGCCCGACCACCGAGGCCAGCCAGCGCCCAACAGGGTGCGTCAGAAATAAATGATGTGTGATTAACAAACGGTTTTGTATTGCGCTTATTGCCAGTATTTGCAATACTGGACTTACCAACAAGCGACTTCCGAGAGTGCCGGCACAGCAAACTGCCGGCACTTTCCTTTTGTGCCTTGTGCATTGAATTGTATTCCTTATACCCCCGCCACGGTGTCGATTCCAACAAACGACCTTCCGAGCGATTAACAGCAATTATGCACGGCTGCCCTAATTCCGTAAAGCCCAAGCGGTACGTTTCCGCCCGCGACATCTGGCACGTCCGGCCTCTGCCGCATTCCTGGCCCGTCACCAGCACCGGGGTACGCCCGGCATCTCCGTCATCCGCTCCCAGTCGAGCAGGTAAGAATGGAAGAGGGATGGATATTTTGTAATACCCACTTCCGACTTGCCGCGTCCGCCGGCCACTGCCCCGGCTTTCCCCTCCCCTGGCATCTACCAGGCTGCCGATCGGCCCGTCCTCGCTCCGCTGCGGGCGGCCGATCAGCGCCGAGCTGCGCCCGGCCAGGAGCAACCCCTGCAGCACCGCTCACGCCCGTCGACGACGACGGAGGTGGACGAGGAGCACGAGCACGAGCACCAGGCCGACGAACACCCCGAGCGACGGCAGCGCCGGCACGACCCAGTCATGGACCGTGCGCAGCACCCACGCCGCGAAGAGGAGTAGCAGCAGGAACATCAGCAGCCGCCCAAGCAGACCGCGCATCAGCCAGCCACCCGGTTCCAGCTGTAGTACGACTCCGGCAGCCGCATGATGTTCGGCCCGCGCACCGGCGTCCGCGACCTACCGGCGTCACTGTCGACGTCTTCGGGGAGGTCCCCGCGCTCCTCCGGCAGCCGGACCAGCTCCTGCATCGCGGCGTCGTGCACGGCCTGCATCTGTGTGATGACTTCGCCGACGCGCCGCTCCGTCCGCTCGACCACGGTTTCCGGTCGGAGGTCGTTCAGCACGAAGGCCGCGCCGACGCCGGCCCCGGCCATGAACGCGAACACCAGGCCGACGACGACGAGGACGACCACGGCGACGACGAGCCCGGTCACGGTCACCGGCCGCGGTCC
>NZ_CP053567.1 GCF_013155125.1 Pseudonocardia broussonetiae
GCCATCGACGAGAAGGTGACGACGCGCGGGTCGGGCGGGGACGGCTGCTCCAGGAACGGGGGCGTCGGGGTCAGCCGCTGCTGCACCTCCGAGCCGGTGCGGGTCCGGTAGGCGTGCCACGGGACGCCGCCCAGGAGGTCGGACAGCAGCAGGGAGCAGCGCCACCCGCCGGGCAGCGCCATCCCCCCGCTGTACTCGCCCGTGCTCCAGTCGGGCGCGAGGTTGTCCAGCACGGTGAACGTCTGCGTGCGGCCGGTGTCGGTGTCGGTGGCGACGTACTGCGTGTCCCGGTTGAACAGCTCAGCGAGTCCCATCAGGCCACCTCCTCTGCGTTCGGGCCGCTACGGCGAACTGAGGGCGCGCTACGCCGCCCGCTGACGATGTGCTCCGCGGCGGTGGCCACGGCCAGGACGATGAGGCCGTCGACGACCAGCGCCGCACCCAGCGGCAGGAGGATGGCGCCACCCGCGAGGACAGCGACGACGGCGAGGGCCTGGAGGACGGTAAGGACGAGGTTCACGGGCGGGCCCTTCAGAACGCCACGGCGCGCGTGCGCCGGGCCGGTGGGGGAGGCAGGGTGCGGGCAATGCGGACCGCACCCGCCGCGGCGTAGGCGGCATCGACGTGGCCGACGCCCTTGCGGGTGAACCGCCATCCGTCGCCCGTGCGGAGCTTCGACGTACCCGCCACGTGAGCGTTCAGGAGCGGGTCGTCGGGGTGGAGGATCTGGCGGGCGACGACCAGGCCGGCGAACTCCTGGCACGCCTCCGTGGCCTCGGTGCCCTTCAGCTCCAGCCCGTCGAGGGCGCGCAGGTCGACGCCCAGCTCGGCGGCCGGCCCCGAGGGGAACCAGCCGACGGCGGCGGGCTTGACCTTCGCCAGGAGCGGGGCCAGCTGGCGGCGGGCGGCGGCCGTCGACGACCACGCGGCGAGGATCTCGACGCGGAGCTTCCCGTCGTCGAGCACCGCGGCACCGGCCAGAGTGACGTGCGCGCCGTCCGGGGCGACGTCGACGCACGCGGCCACGCGGGTGCGCACCGTGGCCAGCGAGCCGGAGGCGTCGGCGCCGGCCTTCCACGACGCCAGGTCAATCGCGGCGTCGAGGGCGTCGACCCTCTGGCAGAGGCTTTCGGTCCTGAAGACGGCCGGCGGGTCCGTCATCATCGCCGAGCGGATCGCCGCCTCGGAGACGGTGATCCCGAGCCCGGGGTTCGCCTGCGCCCACGCCTGCACGTCGTCCAGCTCGCAGCCGTCAGGCGCGCTCCACTCGAACAGCCCGAGCGTCTCGTCCGTCCCGGCGAGCGCGGTGGACCGCAGGGAGTTGAGCACGACGCTCTGGTCGTCGCCCGCGTTGGAGATCCCCACGATGAGGGCCTCCGGCCGGGCGGTGGTCGTCTTCGACAGGGCCGACCAGGCATCCCACGAACGGTGCTCGCGCAGCTCGTCGAGGATCAAGAGATCCACGCTCAGGCCACGGCCGGCGCCCCGGGTCGCGGCGGTGATGCGGTACCGGGCGCCGTTCGCCAGGGTGAGGCACTGCTCCCCGTTCGCGTACCGGACGTTCTCGACCTCCGCCGCCAGGTCGTCGACCTCGTTCGCCAGGTCGACCGCGCCGGCCCACGCCTCCCGCGCGATGTCCAGGGACTGCGCCGCACCCAGGACCAACTGACCGTGGCCCATGAACAGGAAGTACAGGGCGAGGATCTTCAGGAGGAACGTCTTCCCCGCCTGGCGGGAGATCAGGATCAGGACGCGAGCGAACCGGAACCGGCCCGAGGGCAGCAGCTCCAGCAGGTGGATCAGCAGCCAACGCTGGTACGGGATCAGCTTGACGCCGACGACGTCGGTCGCGAACGCGACCGCCTCGAACCCGCGCGACGTCTCCGGCGACAGGGCGCACCCGCAGCCGCACGGCCCGGGAGGGCCGGTCACGAGGGGCCGGGTCCACTCGCGCGGCGTCGTGGAGCCCATCACCGGCACCGCGGGGGCGTCGAGGACGGCGGTCACCAGACGGCCCACGCGAACGTCGGGAGCGGCACCGAGGTGGCGAGGGCGTGCGTCACCAGGATGACCGACAAGGTCACCAGCAGCACGATGCCGACGAGGCGCAGCAGATCGTCGTGCTTCACGACGCGGCCCCCTCGCGGAGCTGCGTCAGCCGCGACTTTCCCGCCGCCGGTGCAGGCTTCCCCGCGAGCATCCGGGACTTCGGCGTCGCACCCAGGGCGTCCAGCGCGGCCTGCAGCTTCGGCCCCAGGTCGACCATCACGACGTGCGCCTCGACCCGCTGCTTCAGCCTCGACACCATCACCACCGTGTCGGGGTCATAGGGCAGGCCGGCCGCCTCCTCGGCGAGCGCGGCGGCCCCGTCGATCGTCTCCGCGTACTGCAGCGCGAGCGCCGACATCGCGGCGTCCTCCGGCTGCAGCTTCAGATGGCCGATCGTGGCGCGGACCTGCGCCGTCATCGGACCGTCCGCCGGGGGCGGTGCGGCGGCGAGCTTGCGGCCCCGACCAGGCACTACGGCCACCGCCTCCCCTACACGAGACAGGCGCTACGTGCAAGCCGATCCTAACAGATCATGGCTCTAGCTAGCTACGACGTGGCCCAACCTGGCCCCGGGGTGGCCCCTGGAGAGAGAGATTCAGGTCGGCGGGTGTCCAGCGGCTCCAGATTTCCACCGAAAAACTGCAGGTCAGCGCGTCGCGGTTGATCTTCACCGATCGGGGGATCAGCTCGCGTCGTCCCACCAGGCGCGGGGCGACGGGGCGGGGTCGTGCTTGCGGGGGTCGCCGACGTGCAGGTTGCAGGCGGCGCAGGCGGCGACGATCGAGGCGGGGTCGTCGCCGCTGACCTCCCGGCCGACGGTGTGGTGCGCGTGGGTGGCGCGCGTGGTGCAGATGCCGGGCACCCGGAGCTGGCACCGGTGCCCGTCCCTGGCCAGCACCCCGGCCCGCACCTTGCGCCAGGCCCTCGTGCTGCCGCCCTCCCATGCCCTGCTCACGGCTCCAGGGTACGGCCGCAAGGGGTAGGAGCTAGCTCCAGCTAGGAGGGCCCCGCCTGGGGCCCCGCCTGGGCCCCGCCTGCACGTGATCGTTTACAGCGCCGTGACCTGCACGGACCGCTAGGGCCCCGCTAGGCCCCGCCTGTTTGGGAACTTGGATGGCCTCATGTGTGTGCGTGCGCGCGCGTACATACGTGACTGTTCTCTAAAGTGGCGGGGCCCAGCGGGGCCCGGCGGGGCTTCGCAGGTCAGACCCTATGCAGTGATCCACTTCCTAGCGGGGCCCTAGCGGGGCCCAGGCGGGGCCAGGCGGGGCCCAAACCGAGTGCGACCTAGATCCGACCATGTTCGGGACGGCCAGTAGCCCCGCACCACGGTGGGTGCGGGGCTACGTGCTGGTCGTGCGGGCGGGCTAGGAGCGGCCGGACCTCCACTGGTCTCCGCCGGACATGAATCCGTCGACGGTGGGCGTGTCGCGGACCCGCGTCGTCCACTCCGGGTTGATCCGCAGGCCCTTGACGTGGCGGGGCTGCTTGCGGCCGTCGACCTTCGGGCGGACGTCGGTCTTCACCGTGGGCATCCTGCTGCGGATGTCGGTGCTGAACCCGGCGGTGTTCTTCTGCCCGCGGTGGTTCTCGTCGCACCAGAGCCCGTACTCGCGGTACAGCTCCGAGAACGGCACGAGGGCGTTGGGCTCGTCGTCGAGGCACACCTCGCGCAGGAACGCGGAGATCGGCGAGACGAGGTCGGCCAGCTCCTGCACGGCCTCGACGGACGCGCGGGGCTCCGTGATGCGCTTCTGCGCCTGCAGGCGGACCACGCCGTCGAGGGACCACTTCAGGATGGCGGCCAGCTCGCCGCGGATGCGGTCCTCGAGCTCGATGTCCTCGCGGCCGAGGAACGACTCGGTGAGCGTGAGGATGACGAACCGGGACGCCACGGCCCCGGATGCGTCGCCGAACTTGGGCAGCTCGTTGGAGATCAGCATGAGCCGCGTCGGGAGCGTCCCGATGTAGGCCGGGAGGTTCTTGCGGTCGATGTTCTGCGCGTCCTGCCCGGTGATGGACAGGATGCGCTCGACCACGGTCTCCTGGCCGTGGGACTGGAGCCGGGCGTCGCCGATGATGCCGAGCGTCTTCCCGATGAGCGGCTGGAGCCCGAAGTTGGTCGCCATGCCGGCGAGCGTCGGCGCGGCGACGTTGGCCTTGCCGAGCAGCTCCGTGAGGATGCGCCCGATCGTCGACTTGCCCGACCGGGGCGGCCCGACGACGAGGAGCATCTTCTGAAGGTCCATGCGGCCCGACAGGGCGTAGCCGAACCACTCTTGCAGGGTGAGCACCTCGTCGGCCTCGTAGAGGAGCCCGTCGGGGCCCTGCACGGGCGGCCAGAGGGTGCGGAGGAACTTCAGCCACTCCGTCGGCTCCCCGACGGCCGGGTCGTAGGACACGGGGATGCAGACCGACCCGAAGTAGTCGGGGGTCATCGGGTGGAGCTGCTGGTCGCGCACGTCGACCAGGCCGTTGAGGCAGGGCACCACGTAGGAGGCGCTGGTCGCGGTGGAGAGCCACGAGGGGGAGTCGACGTCGCGCTCGATCAGGGTCGGCGCCGACATGGCGTCGAGGACCTTGTCGACCTTGCCCTTGTCGGGGGCCCAGGGCTTCGCCTCGACGTCGCCGTCCTTCGTCTTCGCGTAGTAGGCGGCGAACTCCAGGCGCAGGTAGATGTAGCGCCGCAGCGCCTCGACCTCCTGCGCGACCCAGTGCGGGCCCTCGTACTTCCACCACTCGCCCCGCCACCGGCGCAGCAGGAGGTGCTGCTCCTCGGTGAGCTCGCGGAGCAGGATGCGGGCGACGGCGAGCGGGTCGGACGGGGAGGGGAGGATCTCGGCGGTGTTCGCGGCCTCCTCGGCCGGCGGGGCACCGTCGGGGAACAGCTCGCGGATCGGTGCGGCCATCAGGCGGTCCTACTTCCGGTGGAGCGCCGCATGAACTCCGCGGCGGTCGGGTGCTGCGGTGCAGTAGCGCGGGGGGCGGCGTTGGCCGCGGAGCGAACGGTGGCGAGGGCAGCGCCGTGGACCAGGCCGACGGCGACGGCCGCGTCGACGAGGGGCGCGGGGTCGAGCCCGCGCTCGTGGGCGCGGCAGGCTGCCCAGTAGAGGCGCCCGTTCCGCTCGCCCTCGTTGGAGTCGGCGACGAACTTCACGAGGCTGTCCACGCCGCCCCCGCGGCCGCCGGTGTGGCGCGCGTGGACCGTCGGCGGGTTCATGATCGCCTTGACCCAGTCGGGGGCGTAGGCGGCGGGGCTCTGGTCGATCCATTCGTAGGTGCCGCCGCTGATGTGCTGCGACGGCGGGGCCACGAGGTAGCCCTTGTTCGTCTTCACGTCCACGCCGGTGCAGAGCTTGCCCCGGGTCGGTCCGTGGTAGGTCAGCCATCGGTGCCACCCGCCCGACCCCGTCCGGGCGGTCAGCGTAGGCGGCAGGGCGCCGTGCTTGTGCTCCAGGGCGTCGAGGGCGTCGTCTCCGCCGTTGCGCGGGTCGATGTCGAGGACGAGGACCCCGACGGGCGGCCGGATGCCCCAGTTGCACCCGGGGTACTGGCCGAGCCACTCGGCGATGACGCCCATGTCGGTCGTCGCGTCGTAGAGGCCGTGGCCGAGCTGGCCGCACTCGCCCCTGCAGGTGTCGCGCAGCGGGTCCCCCTTGCGGTGGGCCAGCCCGAGGAGCGGGTGCTTGGCGGGGCTGTGGCAGTCGCCGGGTCCCTTCCCCTCCCGCCGGCCGCAGCCGCACATGCCGTTGCGGACTCCGTGGAGCGGGAACACGGCGAGGCCGATCTCGGCGTAGCTGGTGAGCATGTCGACGAGGTCCATCACGCGGCCCGCCCGGCGATCCCGCGGGCTCGGTTGAGGTCCTGCATCAGGCGGGTGTCCCCGGTGGGCAGGTCCGGGTGCAGGACGCGGGTGAGCGCCTTGAACGCGGCGTCGGCCCGGTCGGGTCCGACGGCGGCGAACAGAGCTTCGGCCCAGTCGACGCGCGGCCCGGCGGCCGACGGCGGAGTGGCTGTCCTGGCCGTGGGGCGGATGTCCGCGACGGCGTGCCCGTTCTGGCGGGCCCAGGCGGCGAGCTGGTCTACGTAGAGGCGGTGGACACTCCACGCCTTCCCGATGCCGTCCCAGCGTCGCAGTCCGGCGGGGACGATGGCCTTCAGGACCTCGACGAGGACGGGGTCGTAGCGGAACGTGACCCGCACGTACTCAGGTCCGGCACCGTCGTTCTGCAGGGTGATCGTGTTCACCGCGCACCCCCGACACGGACCGGGCGACGGTTGCTCGCCGCCTCGCGGGCGGTAGGATTCAGGTCGAACTGCATTGGAGATCGAACCTCTCCGGTGTTGCGGCGGGTCCAGGTGCTAGGCACACCAGGGCCCGCCTTTTCTTGTCCGCCTGTGGGGAGATCAGGCGGCCGTGCTGGTCTTGCCTTCACACTGTAGCCCACAGTGAGCCGGTGGCTCATGCATGGCTACTGTGACCCGAGTCACTGAACGATAGGGGTCGGCGAGGATCGCGCGGGCGTCTGCGATCCGCAGCACCCGCACCAGCCGTTCGTAGGTGCGCCGGTTGACCCCCCGCTTCTCGCCCCGCTCGACGCGGGCGAGGAACGAGACGTCGGCGCCGACGGCCCGAGCGAGGGCGGAGCACGAGAGTCCCGACAGCTCCCGGATGACGCGGAGTGCCGGGCCGTTGATCTGCACCGACGTAACGGTGCGCGTCTGGACCACGACGTGATCCTAGCCGGAGATGACGACGGAACCTAGCTTAGGTCGATCATCCGGCGTGTTGGGCCACGCTCCCGTGTGAGTGAACGACGCTCTGTCGCGCGTTCCCGCTGGTCAACACGGCCCCGCAGACTTTGACAAGCGGAGCTAACTCCGGGCACTATGGCCCAGTGACGGGGAGCGCACACATGACAACGACCTTGTTCGATGATGACGACATGGCCCAACGACCAGACCCAGCCGAGCGGCGCGCGGTGCGCAGGCTCGTCCTCGCCGGGATGCTGCAGAGCATCCGGGCGCGGAACGGCTGGAGCGTCAACGACGCCGCGAGTAGGGCGTCCATCGCGCCCATGACCTGGCGACGGCTGGAGGACGGGCTCGACGTCCGCCGCCGGTCCCTCACCGCGGTGGACGGGCTCCTGGAGCAGCCGTTCGGGACGGTGTCGCGGGCGTTGAACGACGACCTCGTGATGGTGGAGCTGCTGCGCCTGGACCGCGACGACGTCGACGCGGTGGCGCCGGAGACCTCGGCGAGCTACCTGGATGCCCTGGCCGAGCGCCAGCGGTCCGGGAGCACGGGCGGCGTGCACCACTACCGGAGCGTCACCGACCACATCGGCGTGACGGGCAGCGCGGCGTCCGCCGTGGCGAACCTCGGCGCGCTCCGGGCGCAGGCCGGCGGCGGGACCGTGGCTCGCGCCGCGGCCGAACTCGGCGCGCTCCAGGCCGGGACGCCGTCCGTCGAGAATCTCCTCGCGGGACTCGCGGCGTTCTCGACGCCCAACCCGGGCCCGGTCTCGCAGGCGGCCATGCTCGTCGACCTCATCACGCGCCGGCCGATGACTCCGGCGCTGGAGAACGCGGTCGCCGCGATCCTGGCGGCCATGCCCGATCTGGTGACGGATCGCCTGCAGGACGCAGCGCGAGCTGTCGACGTGCTCGCGCTGTCGGAGAACGAGTCGCTGCACGAGGCCGCGGCGGAGGTGGCGCGCCTGGCGACGGACCGCGCGGTGGAGGCCACCAAGGCGGCCCGGGAGGCCCGGGAGTGACCGCCCCGGCGGAGCACGGCCCGCGTGTCGGGGACCTCGTCCGGACGGAGGTCGCCGGGTATGTGGTCGAGATGGAGGACCGGCTCTACGAAGGCCAGCAGCAGTCCGGCCTGGTGATCGCCCTGGACTCCGGCGGCACCGTGTGGCGGCGGTCGGACGACGTCGTGAAGCTGCCACGCCTCACCTGACCTGACCAGCACGACAGCGTCCCCTGAACCGGCCAGAGCCTGGTTCAGGGGGCGTGACGGCATGACGGCATGACGGTCAGGTTTCCCCGTCCCCGCTGGTCAGGTGCCATACCGGCCACCTGACCAGCGGGTCAGGATTCCTGACCCGGTCAGGCCCCGGAGATCGGGTGGACGGTGGCCTCGCCGTCGTTGAGCCACTCGCGCTTCACGCCCTTGCCGCTCTTGTTCGCGGTGCGCGACCAGACGGTCCGGGGCTCCACGCCGGCCTGCCGGAGCATCCCGCCCAGGGCGTCGTTATCGAGGTGCCCCCACGTCGCGGGCCGCAGCGCGGACAGAGCCTCCCGCAGCTCGCCCAGGTGCATCGCGGGCACCGGCGGGTGGTCCATGACGTCGCGGACGTCGTCGAGGAGGTCGACCTCGAGCACGGGCTCCGGCGCCTCGCCCGCCGCCTGGCCCGTGAGCATCCCGGCCGCCCTGCGCAGCTCGAACGCCTTGTCGGCCAGCTCGACCGCCACCGCGACGTCCACCATCTCCGACCACGAACGCACGACCTGCGCGTCCACGTCGTCGCCGCCCTTCAGCCACGCCATGCCCTTGTCCCGGGTGCCGAACATCGTCGCGTCGATCCCGTTCTTCCGGGCCGACGTCCCGAGGATCTGGTCGTTGTGCGTCTGGTCGGACACCTTGAACGCGACGCGGATCGAGCAGTTGCCCATGATCGAGGACGGGATGACGTCCGCCTCCGGCCGCTGCGACGCGAGCACGAGGTAGATGCCGGCGGACCGGCCGACGCGGGACAGGCGGGTGAGCTGCCCGGTGATCTCGTCGCGGATGGCCTTGTCCTCCCGGTTGCCCTTCACGCCGTACTGGGTGCCCTCCTGCACCTCGTCGTAGAACACGACGATGGGCGACAGCCGCTCCGGGTACTTCGTGGCCAGCGCGCTCGTGACCTTCGGCGACCGCTCCTCCGCGGGGAGCGCCGACAGGAACTTGGACCGCTTCAGGTACTCGGCGACCAGGCCGCGCAGCTCGCCGGCCACGGCCTCGACGTCGTCGGGGTCGGCACCCTCGTGGAAGGCGTGCGCGAGCTTGCGCACGTGGTCGAGGTCGCCGGACCGCTTGCCGTCGATGACGACGATGCGCACGCGCAGGTCGAACGCGACCGCGCAGGAGAGCTGCCGGAGCCACACCGACTTGCCGAACCCGGAGGCCCCGCCGACGGCGAGGTGCGGTGTCCCGGCGAGGGTGAGGCTGACCCAGCGCATCTCCTCGTCGGTGAACAGCGGCAGGGGCTCGAAGATGTCGACGGGCTTGCCGGCGGCGAGCGGCCACGGCGGCTGCACGGCCTTGTTCATCGGCTTGTGCGACAGGAACAGGCGGAGGTAGCCGGGGTGCCGGTCCTCGTTCCCCGACGGCCACACGCACCCGAGGTCGCGTCGGAGCGCCCCGGCGAGCGGGCCGCGCTTGCCGACGACCATCTCGGCGGTGACGCCGGGCGGGAGCTCCATCTCCAGCGTGTAGCCGTGGGCGCTCGTGGCGACGCCGGGCGCGACGATCCGCACCTCGTCGCGGACGCGGTCGGCGGCGTTCAAGGTCATGCCGGGCAGGCCGATCCGGCACAGGGCGTCGACGACCATGTCGGCGGTGGGCTTGACCAGCTCCGCGGGCACGGCGTACTTCCTGCCGGGCGCGAGGGCCTTCCCGACGGGCCGCCCGATCCACCCGAGGGCGAGCACGGCCAGCACAGCGCCCGCCAGGATCGCCCACACGGGCGGCGCGGGGATGCGGGCGGCCAGGGCAGGGGTGAACCACCACACGGCCACGGCGACGCCGGCGGCGACGCCCAGCTCCCACATCTCCTTGCCGGGGATGAGCTTCACCGTCCACACGAACGCGGCCACGGCGAGCACCACGGCGAGCGCGGCGGGGAACGTCCAGGCGAGGGTGGGGACCAGCACCACGACGATGACGGACCCGGCGACCATCCACCGTGCGTTCAGGTTGGCCTTGCGCACGTTCTGCGCCTTCACGTACTCGGCGGTCTCGGTGTTCCCGGCGTGGGCGTGCCGGACCTGCGCCGAGTCGTAGTCGTAGAGGTAGCGGGCCAGCAGGGCGACTACGCGGCCGAGACCGCGCGGGCTGTAGACCACGAGGAGCGCCAGCAGTGCCGGGAGGTGGAGCAGGAACCGGCCGGTCCGGTACGCGGCCCGGCGGCCGGTCCGACCGGCGGTCGCGGCGAAGGTGTCCCAGGTGCGGAGCCACTCCGGCCGGATGGGCGCGGAGGTGTCGAGGGCGGGCCGGGACCCCCGGCCGGCGGTGACCGCGTCGAGCACGGTCCGCGGTCGGACCGGCTCCGGTCCGGGGCTCTTGGTCATGTCGATGTCGGTCATGGCGGTGCGTCTCCTGTCGACGTCGAGGGGCCCCCGGTCCGGCCGGTTCCAGCGGTCCGGACCGGGGGGTCGTGATCAGTGCAGGTGGTCGCGCCAGTCGTCGGAGTGCGGGACCGGCTGACGGCACTCGGTGCACCGTCGGGCGGGTCGGGATGCCTTCCGACCTGCGGACCGTCGGGTGGTCTGGCCTCCGCTACGGACGTGCTGGAACGCCTGGACGAGGCGCCGGACCCACTCGATGAACTTCACGCTGCCTCCATCAGTCGTCGGGCCCGGTCTGCGCCGACCCCGAACTCGGTCCGCAGCTGCCGCTGCGACGGCATGCCGTCATGCCGTTCGATCCACTCGCGGACCGCCGGGAGCAGCTCGTCGACGTCGGGCTCGTCGAGGGGCTCGACGACGGCCAGCGCGGCGGCGGTGGTCTCGGTGGTCCGGTCCGCGGTCTCGGTGGTCCGGTCCGCGGTCTCGGTGGTCCGGTCCGCGGTCCGGGTGGTCCGACCGGCGACGAGGGCGACCAGCTCCAGCGCGACGGCGAGCGCGACGGGCGGGAACAGATTCACGGCGTACGCCTCGACGGAGGGCTCGACGACGGCCGCGGAGTTGGCGGCGATCGTCACGACGATGCCGAACACGAACGCGGCCCACGGGCCCCGCCCGACGGGGACGCCTCGACGGCGGCGGACCCACATCACGACGAGGGCGGCGAGCAACATCCCGTCCACGGACAGCGGGAGGAACGGCGCCATCACCGGGTCGTGCCGGGCGACGACCGTCCGGGCGTGGAGGTAGGACGCGACGGCGGCCGGCGCGGCGACGGTGAGCACGACGACGACGCCGAGGAGGCCGGGCCAGGTGCGGACCCACCACTCCCCCACGGCCGGCGGCATCACCGGCCCGCCCGGATGCGGCGGAGCACGCGACGCCAGGCGCCCCGACCGGAGGCGCCGGCCTCGACGCGGCGACGGATGGCGGCGATCTCGTCGGGGTCGGTGACGATGCGCCCGGCGAGCTGCGTCCCGCCGAACAGCGGGCTGCACTCGATGGTGTGGACGTGCTCGTCCTCGTCGGGCTCGAGCAGCGGGGGCACCAGCGTGAGGTTCGGGGGTGCGGGTTCGGGCAACGGGCGTGCGGCAGACTGCGACACGGTCCGCCTCCTCTCCTGTCGAGGGGGTGGGCAAGGGCCGTCCCGGGAGTCCAGTCCCGCGGGCGGCCCGTCTTCATGTGCGGGTCGTGCTCGGACACGGTAACGGCGTGCCGTCATGCCGTCGCGGTGTCGTGCCGTCAAGGTACCACGCGCGTGTCATACTTGTGAGTATGGAACAGCCTTCTAGCTCCCCCCGTGGGGAGGGTGGTCCCCCGCTCTCCGCCGTCGACGTCGCGTCCTTGCCCGATGGCACGCCTGTCGTGGTGACGTGGTCCGGCGGCAACGGACCTCACGACTACGTCATCGCGGTCGACCGCCACGGTGGTCGGTACGCCGCGCGGAACACCGACCCCGATGACCGCTTCCGTTGGTACAACCCACTCACCTTCGTGGGGACGGAGCGGTGCCACACCCGCGTGTGGTCGGGCGGTACGCGATGACGGACCTCATCCCGACCTTCGGAACCAACCTCGCCCCGTCCGGCGTGCCCCGCGCCGCCCGCGACGAGATCGCCGAGAGGTGGCTCCGCGAGCGCGGGGCGTCCTCGCAGCACACCGCCGCCCGCTACCGACGCGACATCCGCGTGTTCTTCGACTGGGCCGACGACCGCGGCCTCGACGTCTTCGCCATGCTGCCGTGGCACATCGGCGACTACGCGGCCTTCCTCGCGGAGGGCGGCGCGGGCGAGCTGAAGGCGTCCACACGCGCCGGCCGCCTGAACGCGGTCTCGGCGTTCTTCCGGTTCGTCCAGCAGAACGTGCGCGACCGCGTCCTCCCCAACCCGGCCGAGCACGTGAAGCGCCCGGTCGTGAAGCGCGAGTCGGTGACGCGCGGCCTCGACGCGGGCGAGCTCACCGCGCTACGCGGCGAGGCGAAGCGCCGCGGCGCCCGGGAGTACGCGCTCGTGCAGCTGCTCGCCGGGTCCGGTCTCCGGGTGTCGGAGGCGGTCGGCGCCGACGCGCACCACCTGAAGCGCGAGGGCGGCGAGTGGTACCTCTACGTGAAGCGGAAGGGCCACGACGACCGCGTCCCCGTGCAGGTGCCGCTGCAGGCCGCGCGGGCGATCAACCGATACCTGCGCGGACGACGCGGGCCCCTGTTCCTCGACAACGGCGGTCGCCGGCTCTCCCGCCAGGCCGCGTCCAACCGCGTGCAGTTCATGGCCGTGGCCTCGGGCATCACCGGCCGGACGGTCACCCCGCACTCGCTGCGCCACACGGCGACCACGCTCGCGCTCTCGGCGGGGGTGCCCATCCGCGCGGTCCAGGTGCAGATGGGCCACTCCTCGACGGAGACGACGGCGCGCTACGACCGGGCGAACCGGCAGCGGGACAACCCGACGGTCACGGCGTTGGGTGCGCTCATCGACGACGGCGAACAGGGCGACGGTACGGAGGCATGACGGCGTGCCGTCACGACGGCATGGAGTCGCGGAGTCGTGCCGCCAGGCGCTCGCGGAGCGCGGGGTCCTGGTCGGCCTCGGCGAACAGGGCGCGGACGACGTCGGCCCGCATCTGCTTGGTGGGCCGGATCCCCGCGCGGGCGACCACGTCGTCGACGACCCGGTGAGCGCGGTCGTCGTCGGCGGGGTCGACCAGCATCGTGAACTTCCGCCGGGTGGCCGGGGGAGTCACCGGGGTCTGCCCGGCAACTACCGGGCTCTGCCTGTCGGTTGGCTCCGGGGCGGTCTCGGCGAGGAGGCCCTCCAGGGAGCGCCGTCGGGGACGCGCGGTCATAGGACGGCCCGCCCGGGCTTGCGGAGCTGCAGGTCGACCGCGGCGAGCACCTCGTCCGCCAGGGCCCGGTAGTCGGCCTCCGCCAGGCGCGCGTAGGAGTGCAGGCCGGGGATGTCGAGCACCGTCCCTCCGCGCTCCACGGCCTCGTCGTACACCGCGTACCGGCGGACGACGGTCTCCGCGACGACCAGGCCGGCGCCCCGCAGCTCCGCCTGCCGCTCGCGGGCGCGGGGGAGCGCCGGGGTCGACACCCTCGTGAACGCGAGGAGGTAGGGCAGGCCCAGCGGGATGACTTCGCCCCGGACGACGCGCAGGGTGGGGCGGAGGTCCATCGCCTCCGGCGCGGACGGTACGACGAGGAGGTCGGCGACGGGCCGCCCGTCGCCCTGGAGGACCGCCTCGAACGCACCTTCGCGGGCGCCGGGGAGGTCGACGAGGGCGAGGTCGTAGCCGTCCAGCTCGCGGAGCCGGCGGAGCGCGCGGGGGTCCTGGCCGTCGGCGACGTCGAGGGGGAGGGCGTCGCCGGCCGCGTCGGCGATGTCGCTCGCGCTGCGGTTCGCGTCGCCGTCGACGAGGAGCACCGACAGGCCGGAGCGGGCGGCGACCGCGGCCAGGGTGACGGCGGTCGTGGTCTTCGCCGCGCCCCCCTTGGGTCCGCCTACCGCAACAATCCGCATGTCGGAGCACGGTAGCGGGGCCACGGTGTGGTGTCACGACGGCGGGGAGCCGTGCCGTCATGCCGTCATGCCGTTGGTGTGACCGGAGACACACTAGCCAGTATGTAGCCATCCTCTAGTCATGGGCTACTATTCGGCTATGACGGACACACCGAAGCGAGAGGGCAAGGTCATCCACCCCCGACTCCCCGATGACCTGCACGCCGAGCTGACGACCTACGCGAAGGCGAACGACCGGAGCGTTCAGAACGCCGTGATCCACCTCCTCCGTCGCGCCCTCGACGCCGAACGCGCCACCCGCGGCGAGGACGGTCTCCACCTCCGATGAACGTCCGCCTGGTCCTGGACGACCAGACGGCCCCGCACCACCCGACAGACAGGAACCCCCGATGAACCGCGTCGCCCTCCGCCACGCCGCCCGACAGTTCACCTGCTACTTCCTCCTGGCCACGGCCGGGCTCTACGTCTGGGGCGGGCTCGCCACCGGCGACTCCCCGCTCACCTACCTGATCTGGGCCGCGGCGTTCCTCGCCTTCGCGGTCGGCACCTTCGCCTGGCGCTACCGCGACAGCATCACCGCCCAGGAGGACGCCGCCGAGCGGGCCCAGTACGCCGCGACGCTCGCCGCCAACCGCGCCGAGCACGCCGCGGCGATGGCGCAGCTCTCCGCCGACCTCCGCACCCAGCAGGAGGAGCGGGAGCGCCGCCTCACCGCGGAGGTCCTCGCGGGTGACCGCTGCGCGATCGACTGCGAGGGCTGCGCCGAGGAGCGCCGCGAGTCCGACCGGCTCGACGCCCAGTTCCGCCGCGAGCGGGCCCAGCGCCACGCCGCCAGCAAGGTCCTCGTCCACCCCACGCTGCACGAGGAGCGCGTCGCGGGACTGGCCGACCTGAACGACCGCCTGCACCCCGGGTACGTCTCCCACGAGGAGCGCACCGCCGAGGTCGAGGCGCTGGACGCCCCGCGGGCCTGACCCCGATGTGACCCCCGGCCGGGGGAGCTGGACCTCCCCCGGCCGGGTGCCCGCACCACCCCCCAACGCTCGACAGGAGAGCGATCATGCGACACATCACCACCGCCCCGCGCCTGGCCATCCGCCTCGACGACGACACCCTTCTCGCCGTCCCCCCGATCCACCCGCACACCCCCCGCCACACCCGGGTGCGCATCCTCGAGTACGTCCTCCGCCGCCAGGTCGGCCTGGCGCAGATGCTCGCCGAGGAGGCCGCCGACGACATCGAGGGCGTGTCCCGCGAGCACGACCGGCTCTCCGCCGTGCTCCGCCAGACCCCGCACCGCAACGCCCGTGGGGCGGTGGCGGCGTGAAGTTCCGCGGCCGGAAGACGTTCTGGGTCGGCCCGCTGTTCTTCACCTTCACCCAGCGGGGCTTCACCTCGTGGGGCGTCGGGGTCGGCCGGTTCCGGCACAACTTCACGCGCTCCACGACGACCGTCGACACCCCCGGGTTCGGGTCAGTGCACCACCAGCACGGACGCCGCCGCCGGTGACCGTGCGGGGGCGGCGGCCCGGCTCTGGACCGGCCGGGTTGTCGCCCCCACCAGGTAAGATCGGCCCTGCACGACGTAGGGGATGGACGGCTTCGACTCGGCAGGAAAACCGCACGCGGACCGGCCGGGCACCAGGGTTCGACTCCCTGCATCTCCACGCCGAGCGCCGGGTCTCGCTCCCCCTCGACACCCGGTGCTCTGCACCTCTGGAGGACTCCATGCGTTCCCTCATGCTCGTCGCCCCGCTCCTCGCGCTCGCCCTCACCGCCTGCGCCCCGCCCGCCGCGTCGACCGGCGCCTACCGGGACGCCGTCGAGGCACCCGGCCTGTTCGACCCGCAGCTCCTGCACCGCGTCGAGGCCGCCGGACATCGGGTGTGCGCCGACCTCTACGACGGCGAGACGTCGCTCGACGACCTCCGCGTCGGGTACATCCGGGACGGCATCGGGGGCGACCTCTACACCACGGCGGGCGTCCACGTCGTCACCACGGAGGCCACACGGCACCTCTGCCCGACGATCGGGAGCCGGTCAGACCCGAGGGCCTGACCGCCCCACGCACGACCACGGCCCGCACAGCGCCTCGTCAGAGGCTCCGTGCGGGCCGTTCGTCGTGGGCCGGGTAGGTCAGCTACCCCCAGATCGCGGTGATGATCCCCCCCGCGCCGCCACCGGCGACCATCGCCGCCCCGGTCAGCATCCACCAGGCCCGCTCCAGCTTGGAGATCCGCTCCTCGTGCGTCGGGTCGACCGCCGGCCTCGTCTCGACGACCCGCATCCGGGCCTCGTGGTCGGTGTGCTGCGCGTTGACGGCCGCGGTCAGGTTGTCGAGCTTCGTGCCGAGCGTGGCGCCCAGCGTGGCCACCGCGATCTCGATCGCTGTCATCCGCTCGGACATGAAGTGTTCTCCTGTCGTGCTCACTGCTGCCCTGCTCTCTCGCCGACGTCGGCCTTGCCCGGCGTGGTTGGGTGCGCGTGTCCAGGCGCGCGGGGTGGAGGGCCGACGGCGCGGCGGGAGCATCGCCGCGCCGCCGGGGTCAGTAGACGGTGCCGCTGGTCGACACCGTGGCTCCGGCGTCCTCGATGGTCAGCGTGGCGGGAAACGAGGATGAAGCAGCGATCGAGCAGGGCGCGGTCCCGACGACGCGGTTCCCGACGACGGCCACCCGAAGGAATCCGTTCGCTGTGGCGTGGAAGAAGCCGACGACGACCACCGAGTCCGGCACCCCGTCGTTGATGTGGTGCACCAGGGCGCGGGCGAGGATTGCCGAGCTCGTAGTCGGCTCCACATCGGTCGTCGTGTGCCGCAGCTCCGTCTGTCCGACAGCAGCGCCGCCAGTGGGGAACTCCTCCGCATGGAAGCTGACCCGGTAAGAGCGGCCGGCCACGACCGGCGCACGGGCCGAGAGGACGCGGGCTGCCGTGGTGTACGTCGCGCTATTGGTGGTGCGCTGGTTCCGGCCGACAATGCCGGCGGCCCGGGTGTCGAGGTTCGACTCCAGGTCAGTGACGGTGGTGTTCAGCTCCGACGCGCGGAGCTTCTGACCGGCGACGTAGGCCACGGTTCCTCCTCTACAGCCCGAGCACGGGCGGGTTCCAGACGCGGACGGGAGAGCCGGCGGCCCGGTCGATCCCCAGCGCGTTGACGGCGAACGTCTGCGGTGACGCGGTCCCGACGCACGTCGTCGCCCGCACCCGCACCCCGCCGATGTCGAGGTACAGCGGGTAGTCGTCGGGGTTGGTCGACCACAGCGGGCCCGACGGGGTGGCGACGCTGATCGAGGTCGCCACCGCCGACCGGAACGAATCCATGACGGAGCCGTCGGTGTCGAGCCGCAGCAGCTCCGGGGCGGTGTCGCCGGTGGTGGCCGCGAGCACGCCGACGACCCACGGCGAGTACGGGGAGCACCGCAGGGTGACCGTCCAGCCGTACGGGGACAGCTGCATCGTCATGCCCTCGACGAGGAGGTCCACGTCGCCCGTGGGCATCGCCGCGAGCACCGACCCCACGTTCTCCACGGTGACCCGGGTCGACGGCTCCAGGGCCAGCACAGCGGGCGCCAGGATGGCCGTAGCGCGGAGGTCGAGCGCCACCGTGGGGTAGCGGTACCCCTCGACGGTGCCCAGGTGGACCGCCCACTCCGCGTAGGACGGGACGACCATCCCGTCGTCGGTGTTGACGTCGACCGAGGAGTCGTAGACCCCGATCACCTGCGTGCCCATCGGGCCGGTGGCGTCCTCGTGGGTGTACTTCGCGCCCGAGCTGCTCGCCGTAGCGCGGTTCACGGTGCGCTGGTCGTCGTCGACCGGCTCGAACGGCCCGACCAGCTGGTCGGCGTCGAGGACCAGGGCGACCGCGGCGTTCTCCCGCGCGGACCGGCAGATGTAGCGCAGCCCCGGGCCCACCCCGTCGTAGAGGATGCCGAGGTCCACCGTCTCGCACTCGCGCAGCAGGTCGACCAGCGCCAGTGGCAGCTGCGGGCCCATCGTCGAGGGCGTCGTCCCGGTGATGTCGACCGGGACGCGCTCCTCGTCGCAGAGCCGCTCCAGGCGGACCGTTGCGAGCTCACCGGCGTGGGCGGCGGCGGCGGCGGTCAGCGCGGCGACGTCGGGGAGCCCCACGAACACGGCGACGTGCGCGACCGACACCGGGTCCTCGGTGCCGCCGGGGTTGGGCGGGCCCACGAACTCCAGCGACGTCGGCGCCGGGAACGTCCCCGTGTCCGAACTCGTGGCGATGAGCACGCCGTCGCGGTAGAGGAACGTGAGGAAGGTGTTGCTGCCGATGTCCTCGATCTCCAGCACGTAGTGGTGCCAGACGTTGTCCCACTCGAACGGCTGTCCCTGCGCCCAGTTCAGGATGGAGGTCCCGCCGAACCCGGAGGTCAGGACGAACTCGACGGTGCCGTCGGTGAACCACGTACCGGCCAGGTACAGCGGCGACCCCGACGGCCGGAAGTAGGTGAACGCGCCCGAGCCGGAGGTGTAGCGCATGGACCACGAGATCGTCATGTGGTTGGAGAACAGCGCGGGCCGGCACGGCAGGACCAGCGCCCCGCCCGCGGAGACCTGCACCGCGCGGCCGGTGGCCGGGTTGTCGGTGTCGTCGCCCCAGCCCACCTTCCCGTAGAGCGTGCCGCCGGAGTCGATCGGCTGGAACGTGCCCGCCGCCCCGCCGGTGGCCGACGTCGCGGTGGTGGCCGTGTTCTCCTCCTCCAGCGGCCAATACTCCGCCGGGGAGCTGGACAGCGTCAGGTAGCGGAACAGGGACGACCGCAGCGGGTCCTTGCCCTGGATGAGCCGGCGCAGCACCCCGGCCGCCTCCAGGCGGACGACGGGCACTCGGCCCGTGGCGACGTCCCAGCCGGGGGTGAACCCGACCGCGTAGCCCTGGAACACCACCCGGGAGCCGTTGCCGTCGCCGGGGTCGACGCTGACCCGCACGGGCACGTTCCGGCGCACGTTCGGCCAGTTCGGGGAGTGTCCACCCAGCGAGTAGGCGGCCGTGGAGTTGTCGAGCGTCATCGTCACCCGCGCGGGCGAGGACGCCGACGCCTCGTCGTTGCGGCCGGTGCTGACCGCGATGCGCTGCTCCTGTCGCACGTCGGGCGTGATGTCCGACCACACCCAGTGGATGCCCTCGGTGTCGGTGAGGTCCGCACCCCACGCGACCTCGACGGCCACGTTCGCGCCGCCGGGCAGCTCCGGGATGAACGCGGTCCCGGTGGGATCGACCGGGGCGGGCACCGCCGGGTTGATCTCCAGCCGGACGATGTTCCAGGCGGCCGTCGAGGTGCCGAAGGCGTCCACGGAGTACGGCTCGGTCCCGAGCGTGTCGTCGAGCTGCCGGTACCCGACCAGGCCGGACACCCCGTCCGCGCCGGGCTGGTCGAACGTCGTCGCCGTCAGGTCCGACGAGGTGGGCACACCGCGCTTCTGCCACTCCGACGCGGCCACCACGAGGAGCGAGTCCTCCGCCGCCTGCGTGAAGTTGAACGTGGCCGCGTTCAGGGTGGTGGTCGCCATCGCGGCCGACGCGGCGATGAGGAGTTCGTTCGCGTTCCGCAGGACCAGCACGTCGAGGGACGGCCGGCGGGTCGTCGACGTTGAGCCGGCCGTCGTGACCGTGACCGTCATCCCGGTCTGCGCGGTGGGCAGCACGGCGGTCCAGATGGAGGCGTGCCCCTCCTCGCCGGTGGTGGCGAAGTTCGCCAGGCTGCGCTGATTCCAGACCAGGCCGGTCGAGTCCGTGACGGTGGCCGTGGTCGTCCCCGAGACGCTGGAGTTCGCCACCACGCACGCCACGAGGACCGTGTCGCCGGGCGGGTCGAACGGGGCCGTGGAGACGGTGCTCGACAAGGTGGCCCCGTCGACGTGCGCGGGGGAGGAGGCGTCGACGACGAACGGGAGCGGCATCGGTCAGACCTCGATCTGAATCTGGCCGGACCGGATCAGCCCCATGATCATTGAGGCGACCGCGTCGGAGGTGTCACCGGCGAACCGCACCGTGGCGGGCCCGCCGCTGTTCCCCGCGCGGTCCCGGGGGATGACCCGCTCACCGGCCTGGAGCATCGCCATGACCTCCTGGCCCGGGGCGCCCGGAACCACGCCGCCCGTGTGGAACTTCGGGAGGCGGGGGACGCTGATCCGGTTCCCGCCGATGAACGGAATCCAGCCCGGCACCGTCCACGACAGCCGGCCGATCGTGTTGTTCCAGGCGTCGGCCACGAAGTTGAACGCCCACCGGAACGGACGCGAGATCGCGCCCGCGATGCCGCCGAACGCGCCCCCGACCCAGCCCGGGATCTGCCGGATGAAGTTCCAGGCGTCGCCCGCGGTGCGGCGGGCCCAGTCGAACCCGGTGCGGAACGGTGCGGAGATCCACGCACCCACCGCGGCGAACGCCCCGCCGATCCAGCCCGGGACCTGCTTCAGCCAGTCCCACACCGCGGCCGCGGCCGACTGGATGCCTCCCCATGCGGCGCTCCAGAGGTCGGAGAACCACGTCGTCTGCGTGGCGATCAGGACGATGATCGCCACCAGGGCGGCGATGCCCAGCACGATCCACGTCGTCGGGGAGGCGAGCTGCGCGGCGTTCCACCCCCACTGCGCCATCGTCGCCAGACCCATGATCCCCACCAGCCCGGACAGCAGCGGGGCGAACATGCCCACGGTGTCGGCGAGCATCTGCATCGGGGCGGGGTTCGCCTCCGACTGCGCGTCGTTCAGGTCCAGCTGCGAGCCCGTGGCGTCGATCGTCGCCTGCTCCTGGTCGCGGAGCGCCTGCTCGCCGTCCAGCGTCGCCTGGTTCAGGTCGGCCTGCGCCTGGTCCCGGTCCAGGAGAGCCTGCTTCGCCTCCACGCTGGCCGCGCCGAACTCCTCGACCGCGGCGTTGTAGTCGAGCTGCGCCGTCTCGGCGTCGATCTGCGCCTGGCGGGCGTCCAGCCCGGCCTGCGTGGCGTCCTGCGTGGCCTGCTTGCCGTCCAGGACGGCCTGGTTGTAGTCGGCCTGCGCCTGCGCCACGTCGTTGAGCGCACGCTCCAGCCGCATCTGCTTCTGGCGCGCCATGTCCTGCACGTCGGCGAACGCCTGGAACGCGCCCGAGATGTCGTCGACGGCCGTGCTCGCCCCGTCGATGATGTTGCCCATCTTCGACATGCGGTCGGTGGCGTCACCGACGCCCTGCTCCGCATCCTTCGCCGCCTTCTTCAGCGCGTCGGCGTCACCGGCGAACGTGACGGTGACCGTGGGGCCCTGGGCGGCCATCAGTCGACACCCAGCCCGGCGCCCTCGGAGACCTGCCGGACGGCCTTCTCCATCTCCCTAATGATGTCCTCGCGTCGACGGATGATGGCGGGCCAGAGGTAGCGGCCCTCACGGATGAACGGGCGCTTGCTGGTCTTCTTGGGGCCGACGCTGCCGCCGAACTCCAGGAACCCGAAGTAGGGCACCTTCTTGCCGCCCGCCTTCACTCGGGCCGCGCGCTGCGTCGAGGCCACCCTGACCGACTTCGAGGCCGCGCCGGTCAGCCGTGGCACCAGCGGGACGGCCTCGTCCACGACGATCTGCGCAGCGTCGTTCGTGGCCTTCCGCAGCAGCTTCGGCAGCTCGGAGTCCACCCGCCGGAGGCCCCGGATCAGCTCCCGGTAGCCGACGATGTGGATGGCGTCACCGTTCCCGGTCACCGCCCTACCCCCTGCTCGACTTCGCCTGCAGCATGGCCAGCTCCTGCTTCTGGGCCTTGCGGCCGTAGTAGACGCCCCACTCCATGAACTCCTGGGCCGTCATCTCGCGGCGCAGCCGGGCGACGGTCATGCCCAGCCGATCCGCGAGGTAGAACTCGAACTCAAGATCCGTCGTCTCCATCGCCAGGAACGTCGCTTTTCGCGGCTCCCTCGGCGAGCCCGGACAGCCGGCGGATCGCGTTCGTGACCTTGGCGATCACGTCGGGGGTGCTGGCCTTCTGCCACCGCTCCGCCTGCGCGAGGGTCAGCTTCGGCTCGACAAGGCACGTGGAGAGGTTCCGGCGCTCGACGAGGGTGGCGTCGTCGGTGCCCTTCCCGCTCAGGATCAGCTCGTAGCGGGTCAGGCCCCGGACCTTGACGCGCCGGCCGTTCCCGAGGTCGACGTCCTCGGTCACGTCGGCGACCGGCGTGAGCAGGTCGTCGAACTGTGCGTATCCGGTGTTCTCGGTGCTCACTGAATGCTCCTCAGTAGCGCGGTGGGGATGGATCAGACGCCGACGGTGTCGGCGATGTCGTCGGAGAACTGCAGGGAGCACGACCACGTGACCATGTCGGCCACGGGCGCGGTCTCCTCGTAGCCGGTCACGAGGACGTCGACGGTGGCGACGGGCTTGCCGGTGCCGGCGCCCTCCGGCATGTAGACCAGCTGGACCGCGGCAGCGCCCACGAGGGGCCGCAGCACCGCGCCGGGGCTCACGAGGGCGGTGTTGTCGTAGATGCCGGACACGGTGCCGGTGCCGTCCTTCAGACCGGCCGCGTAGACCTTGCTGCCCTTGCCGAACGTGGTCACGTCGTGCGTGTCCGCCGAGCGGTTGAACGCGACGTTGTTGGTGTAGACCGAGAGGTCGCCACCGTCGATGGTGACGGCCGTGCCCTTGCCGTGGACGAAAGCCATGTCAGCCTCCAGAGCCGATGATGTCGATGTAGAACGTGGCGGCGAGGTACTCGACCCCGGCCACGGTGATGACCCCGAACTCGCAGCGGTCGACACGCGCGGAGTCGTAGGCGGTCGGGGTGTGCGCCTCGATGCGGGCCTTGACCGAGGAGGCGCCGGAGCCGTCGGCGTAGACGGCGAGGGTGTCCCGCGCGGTGCGGGTGTCGACCTTCCCGACCATGACGATGACCGGGATCTCCGCCTGATCGGAGCCGCGTGCCATCGTCGAGTCGTAGGTCAGCGGGTCCGGCCAGGCGACGACGGCCGCCGGGGGCGAGATCCGGTCGGCCCAGTAGGGGAAGACGCGGAGGTCGTCGATGGTGTCGAGCGCGGCGGCCAGGTCATCCATAACGGCGGCGAGGTTCACGCGAAGATCACCCGGCCACGGCGGAGCCGGTAGTCGGCGAGGGCGACCTCGACGTCCGGGTCCACCTTCGCCAGGAGCCGCATCTCCGACCCGGCGTCGGGCGACCCGGCGATCCCGTAGGGGCTGTCACGCCGCTGCAGGAGCCGAGACGCCTGCAGCAGAGTGGCCTGCTTGACCGCGTCCGGGACCGCCGTCCAGCCCCAGAGGGCGGTGACCTTGACCCCGGCGTCCGCCCCGTTGACGGCCACCGAGGAGGCCGGGCGGACGACCAGCTCGGTGTAGGGCCGCGCCTTCTGCGGAGCGTTCACGGGGCGGAGCGCGTGGAGCGTGACCGTCTCGGAGTAGGTCTCGTCTCCGGCGGCGTCGAACGCCACCGCCAGGCCGACCAGGGTCATCAGGTCGTCGATCTCGACGTACCACCGGGAACGGTGGGCGTCGTAGCGTGCCGTGTAGTAGCGCGCCTCCGGTGCGGCGACCACGCCGAACTGGCGATGCGTCACCGCGTCGATCGCGCGGGAAGCGGCGGCGATGGCAAGGCCCATCTGCACGTCGTCCTGCGCGTCCGCGTCAGGGATGCGGACGAACGAACGCAGCTCGATCGTCGTGCAGTAGTCAGGTGCCCATGCCATCGTCGTCTCCCCCTACACCGCGTGGAGCACGGCGAAAGTCACCGATGTGGTCGCGGACCAGGCGACGTCGGCGAGCCCGTCGGCGGACCGGTAGGTGCCCGGCGGGAGCGGCACCATCCGGTTCGCCCCAGCCGGGACGGTCACCCCACGCTCGGGGATCGCGAGACCGTCCACGTTCCCCGGAGTGGTCAGGGTGGCCGTCACCGGTGAGGCGCTGGCGTTGACCACGTGCAGGAAGGTGTTCCGGCTCGGGGTGAACCGGTCCCCCCCGGGCGACGCGGCCGAATACACCGGGGCCGCGCCGTCCAGGGCGAGGTTCTGAGTCGAGACCGTGGCCATCAGTTCAGCCCCACCAGGCCGAACGCCTCCAGGCGCGTGATCAGCAGGTTGATCGCTGCGCGGGCCTCAGCGTCGACCGTCGCACCGCCCACGGGGGCGGGGATGGCGACCTGCCGGCCCACCGGCTCGACGTCGCCGACGCCGAACAGCTCGGTCTTCAGGAACTCGTGCGAGGGCGTGGCCATGGCTCAGGCCGCCGTGATGACGAGCCGCTTGACCGAGGACCCGGCGTACTTCACGTACACCGCGGTGTACGCCCAGATGCCCAGCCGGATGATCTCCGGGCCGTCCGGCTCCTCGTAGCGGAACCGCAGGGTGGGCGACTCGAACAGGATCGTGTCCGACGCCCGCGCGACGAGGATGCTCTCCGGGTAGGCGGTGATGCCGTCGGAGGCCAGAACGCCGAGCCCGTGGATGCGGCCGTCGACCGCGACGGAACCGGTGCCGATGACGTTCATCGCGCCGCCCGAGTCGGACGGGATGAGCGGCCGGCCGGAACCGTCCTTCATCTTCAGCAGCGAGCCGTAGCGGGTCACACCGGACACCAGCACGTCAGCGGGGAGCTTGCGTGCCGACCGGACCGCGGTCGCCGTGGTGATGATGTCGTCCGACACCGCCAGGTTGCCCAGAGCCGTCGTGAACGCGGCCTCGGTGGCGTAGGTGACCGTCGCGGCACCGGCGGAGGTGACCATCGCGGCGACGACCTTCGCCTCCACCTTGGTGTTGTAGGCGGCGATCAGGTCGCTATAGATGAGCGCGTCGACGGCGGGGTTGCCCGAGTCGAGCATCTGCCGGGACACCTTCTGCCCGCCGGCCGTGGCCAGCGGCGACACGGTGTCGACGCCGGAGTCCCACGCATTGGTGAACGTGGTCGGCGCGTTCTCGGCCTGCTCCAGGACCACGGCGTCGGTGCCGGCGGTCTGCTTCGGCATCGAGATCGGCGCGGCCGAGGTGAGCGGGATGTTCCGCACGGCGGCGGCCACCCGGCGCTGCTGCCGGGCCAGCTCGGCGAACTCCGAGGACATCCAGACGGGCGGGATGACGCCGGGGCCCTCGGTGGCCATGCCGAGCGCGCGGTTGTGCTCGGTCAGCCGGCGGATCGCGTCGCCGTCCTGCAGCGAGCGCGCGGCGAAGAGGTCGGCGAAGAAGCCGTTGCTCCCGTCGCGCCGGTAGTGGCCGGGGTCGCGGTCGCGGGACTGCGCGTTCCCGACGCGGGTCGCGCCGGTCGCGGTCTCCCGGTTGTGGGTGGTGTCGGCCTCGACCTGCGCGGCGGTCGCGGCCACGGCGGCGTGCCGGGTCTCGATCTCGGTCAGCGACTCGATGGTGTCGGCCAGCTTGCGCGCCTCGGCGCCCTGGTCGGTGACGGAGCGCAGCTCGTCCTCGGTGAGGTCGCGGTTGGCGTCAGCGGCGCGGGACTGGAGTCCCTCGATGCTGGTTCGGAGGGCTTCGTACTTCGCGCGCTGTGCGACGAGGTAGGGGTTCACGGGGTAGCTCCCGGGGTCGAACGGACGGGGGATGCGTCCGAGTGACCGGGGTGTCGCCTACCGGGGAGCCCGTGGTGTCGGCGTCGAGGAGAGGCCGGGGTGACGGGGCCGGTACCGGGGTGCCGGTGTCGCGCTGGTCGTGCAGCTAACTTCAGCCATGATCGTACATGAGCGGGGAAGGGGGATCCCCCAGTCGTTGGGGTCTGCCCAACAACTCCCCGGGCCGCTACGCGACGGGCAGGGTCGGCAGACCCGCGAGGATCTGCGCCGCCTGCGCCGCCCGGTTCGCCGCGCCGCACGTGCACACCGGGGCGTCGGGCAGCTCGTCGTGCACCGCCTCCCGGACCGCCGACACGAGGGCCCCGCGGCCGTAGGCACCCGCGAGCACGACGGACACCTCGACGAGGTCCGCGCGCACCCGCTCGATCGTGCCGTCCTCCAGGCGGCGATCCTGGCGGGCGCGGAACCCGATGCTCAGCTCGTCGAGCACGCCGTCCTCCAGGAGCGTGAGGGTCTCGTCCCCGGCCGGGGTGGCCGACACCCGCCACGCACCCCACAGCCCGGCCGCGTCGTCGCGCAGCTCGATGGCGCGCCCGATCAGCGCACCTCCGTGGACCATGTGCTCGCGGGTGAACCGCACCCGGTTGGGGGCGCGCAGCTGGTGGGCGAACGCGCCCCGGGCGAACTGCTCGACGAGCGTCGAGTCGATCCGCTGCGGGCGCGCGTAGGGGACGGCGATCCCCTCGACGGTCCGCCCGTCGCCGCCCTTCGCGGCGGAACGGATCTGCAGGTCCGGCGTGAACGACCGGATCAGGTCGGCGCTCATCGGGGCCCCTTCGGGTCGGCCAGCCCGCGGTGCGTCTGACGGTGGGCGGAGCACAGGCCGCGCCACTCCGGGGTGGCGCTGCAGACGTTGCACGTCGGGGGCGGTGGGGGAGTCTGCTCCTCGACGGGAGCGGGGAGCTCCACCTCGTCGCGGGCGTGACGGGGGCGCGGGCGGGGTGCGGTCACGATGCCTCCTCGGCGTCGGCGGTGGGAAGGCCCGGCGCAGCGGGCGGGGGAGCGGGCGGCGCGGGGGCTGCCGCCTTCCGCTGCGCCGGGGTCAGGGGCGGCCGGTTCTCCAGCGCGCGGATCTCGTCGTCCGTCAGCCACCGGCCGATGGCGAGGGCGTGCGCCTGGTAGCGGGTCAGCGTGTCGGCGCGCAGGATCGCGTCGAGGTTCGCCTTCGCCTCCGTACCGCGCGGCATGTGCAGCGTGAACGTCTGCTCGAACCGCTGCAGGTGCCCGTGCAGGCTGAACTTCACGAGGTTCACGGCCTGCTGCTCGATGTTGCTGTACGTCATCGAGTCGCCGGCCACGCCGAGCCACGACGGATCGAGCCCGAACAGCAGCGCCGTCTCGTGCAGGGAGAACTTGCGCGCGTCGAGGAGCTGCGTCTCGGTGGGGTCCCAGGCCAGCGGCTCGAACTTCGTCCGCGCGTTCAGCACGGCGACCGTGCGGTCCCGCTGCGACCGGAGCCACCCCGCCTTGACGACGTCGGCCTCCTCCTGGTCGAGGGGCTCCTCGACGGTGTCCTCGACGGTGAGCACGCCCGACGGAACCGCCGACGTCCCGAGGGAACGCGCCTGACGGCCCTGCTCGGTGGCGAGCGCGAGCGTCCCGGAGAGGTGCTGCTCCAGGACGCCCATCCCGCGGAGAGCGCCGGGGCGGCACGGGCCCTTGACGTGGACGACCTCCGTCGAGGGGTACCACCGGCCGCCGATCAGGTAGGCGATGGTGCCGATCGGGAGCGGCGCCCCGTCGTAGGCGCCGATCCGCTTCACCTGGACGTCCTCGGCCTTGACCGGGAGGTAGCTCGTCGGCCACCCCTCACGGCTCCGCGACGAGATCAGCGCGATGGCGTTCCCGTGCCAGATGAGATCGAGC